>JBAUUB010000149.1:0-4183 GCA_049582485.1 Dermatophilaceae bacterium | reverse complement strand
CGGGCCCCGTGAGGTGCAGAAGCACCTCGTCGACGAGGTCCAGGACGTCTACCGCCAGCAGGGTGTGTCGATCCACGACAAGCACATCGAGGTCATCGTCCGGCAGATGCTGCGCCGGATCACGATCATCGAGTCCGGCGACACCGACCTGCTGCCCGGCGAGCTGGCCGAGCGGGGTCGCTTCCTGGAGCAGAACCGCAAGGTCGTCGCCGAGAGCGGTCGTCCGGCCAGCGGCCGTCCGGAGCTGATGGGCATCACCAAGGCCTCGCTCGCGACCGAGTCGTGGCTGTCGGCGGCGTCGTTCCAGGAGACCACGCGGGTCCTCACCGAGGCGGCGATGGGCGCCAGGTCCGACCCACTGCTCGGCCTGAAGGAGAACGTCATCCTCGGCAAGCTCATCCCGGCCGGTACGGGCCTGTCCCGCTACCGCAACGTCGCGGTCGAGCCGACCGAGGAGGCCAAGGCGGCGATGTACACCCTGCCGACGTACGACCAGTACGACTACGGCATGTTCGGCACCGGCACCGGCGAGGCGATCCGCCTCGACGACACCGAGCTGGGGCTCGACAGGTTCTGACTCGACAGGTTCTGACTGGACAGGTTCTGACACGACCAGTTCTGAACGGACCGATGACCTGAGCCGCACCGAGGGGCGGTATGCGCGGGAGACCTCCGCGCATACCGCCCCTCGCGCGTGTCCCGGCCGAGAAGCGGGCGGCCCGTCGCTCGTGGATGACAACCTTCTCACCTGGCCGTGTCCGGGTTGAGTCCACGGCGCCTTGTGCCGCACTGTTGGGGGTGTATCCGGCCGCCGGGTCCGGATCTCATCCGAAGGAGCCGCTCATGGTCCGCCGACTCACCGCGCTGTCCGTCACCGTCGCCGTCCTGGTCCTGAGCGGGTGCAGCGGCGAGGACGTCACCCCGGGCCAGGGGGTGACCTCGCCGGTGACCCTGACGAACTCAGCCGGAGCCGGCGGGGCGACCTCCCCGACCGAGGGCACCACGTCCTCGGCCGACGGCACCGCCCCGGCGACCGACGGCGCGGTGCCGGAATGCGGCGAGACCGTCGCCGCCGATGTGGCGGGCGACCTCGTGGTGGACGGCGTCACGTGCATCGGCGCCGTCACCGTCGACGGCAACATCCTCGTCGACAGCGGCGGCACCCTCGTCGCGGAGGGGACCACCGTCGACGGCAACATCCAGGCGACGGGTCATGCTCTGGTCTCGGTCACGGGAGGCGAGGTGGAGGGCAACGTCCAGCTCGAGAACGGCGGGTCGGCCACCGTCACCGGAGTGGCGATCGACGGTGACCTGCAGTCCACCTCGAACTCGGGTGCGCAGGAGTTCCGCAACAACGTGATCGACGGCAACCTGCAGTGCGAGGCCAACGGTCCCGCGCCCACCGGCTCGGGCAACACCGTCAACGGCGACAAGGAAGGCCAGTGCTCAGGCCTGTGAGTCCCCGACCCGGCTAACCGACCTCGGATCGAGCGGTGGCCTCAGCGGACTCGGTGTCCGGCCTCGGTCGCGGGCGCGAGCGGGCGGTCCACTGGTCCCGCAGGTACAGGGGCGCCAGACAGGCGACGATGACCCCGCCCATCTCGAAACCCTCCTCGACCATCGTGGCCAGGTAGTACAGCAGTCGCTCGTCGGCGCGACGGAGGAACCCGGCCGATGCCTCGAGCCCCACGGCGCCGACGAGGTAGATGACGAAGCCCCCGACGAGCAGCCGGCGTGGCCGCCGCGGCAGGCCGAGAGCGAGCCAGACGATGACGGCCAGCCCGGCCACCCCCAGCAGGGCGCCGGGGACGACCCAGGCTTAGGTCGGCACGGACCAGTCGTTCTCGTCCATGACGTACTGCGCGACCGGGCCGATGCGCTCGTGCATTCCGGTCGCCTCGTCGAGGGAGAGGTATGCCGCGATCAGCGCCAGGCCGTGGCAGCTGCGCCGCATCCGAACGGTCCCGACCCACTGGCTCCCTGCGTAGAGCAGGAGTCCGGCCAGGAGCCCGAGCAGGATCGTGTTCCACCAGGTCGGGATGTTGCCCTCGTTGGCGTGACCGGTCAGCTCCAGGGCCGGACGAAGCGGGATCCCGAGCCGGAAGAGGAGCCGGACCAGCGGGTCGAGCAGCAGGACCGCCAGCGTCATCAGCGCCAGGGACGTGGCTACCCTGGACGTCGACCAGTCCTGGGGCTGCACCTGTGCATCGCGCATGGCTCATCCTACGTGGGAAGAGCATGTCCGCCTGTGAGGACGGCAGCGCGGCGCGAGCCGTTCGTCGAGGGGAGTGAGCTACGCGTGGACGAGACCACGGTGATCGGCTCCGCCGGCTCGGCGGCCGGGGAGGTGGTGCTCCGGCGGCGAGGCGGGGTCACCGAGCTGATCGTCGGTGGAGTGTTCGTCATGGATACCGTCGACGTCTCGACCGAGGTCGAGCTCGCCCGCGTCGCACTGTCCCGTCATCCCCGCCCCGAGCGGGTACTCGTCGGTGGCCTGGGGCTGGGGTTCACCGCCGCCGCCGTCCTCGCCGACGCTCGCGTCCGACGGGTGCTCGTGGCCGAGATCGCAGCCCCCCTCGCCGACTGGGCCGGACAGGGACTCATGCCGGCCCCCAGGCTCACCGACGAGCGCCTGACCGTCCGGGTCGCCGATGTCGGGACCGTCCTCGATGCCGCGGCGGGGGAGTGGGACATCGTGCTCCTGGACGTCGACAACGGGCCCGGCTTCCTCGTCCGTCCGGAGAACGCGGATCTGTATGCGGGGGCCGGCCTCCGCTCGGCGGCTGCGGCGCTGGCCCCGGGCGGGGTCCTCGCGATCTGGTCCTCCCACCGCGCTCCGGACCTGCTCGCCGCCCTGCGCGGGACGGACCTGGGCGCCGCCGAGGAGGTCGTCCGGCGGGTGCACCGCGACGGCCGCGAATTCGACTACGCGATCTACGTCCTGACCGCCCGCTGACCACCGGGGACCGGGAGGCAGCGGATTTGGCCGCATAGCGCATACCCGAGTAAAGTTGATCGATGTGTCTGGCTAGGACCAGGCGCTGCGGCACGCCTCGGACCCCTGCGGGTCCACGCGGCCGAAGGGTGAGTCTCACGCTCATCCGACCACCTTCTGCCGGGCGCCCCACACTCGATCACCATCGGTGACCGCGTGGCGGGGAGTGCAGGGAGGAGCACCCGAGCGACCGGATGCCGTGACCAGGCGTCGGATGCCGCGAGGGCCACCACCAAGGACCTGTCAGCCGACGACGGCGGGACAGGACACGACGACAAGTATGGAGAACCCAGGTTGCCTACGATCAACCAGCTGGTGCGCAAGGGCCGGCAGGACAAGACCACGAAGGTCAAGACTCCTGCCCTCAAGGGCTCCCCGCAGCGCCGCGGCGTGTGCACGCGCGTCTACACCACCACCCCGAAGAAGCCGAACTCCGCCCTTCGCAAGGTCGCCCGTGTGCGGCTGTCGAGCGGCATCGAGGTCACGGCCTACATCCCCGGCGTCGGCCACAACCTCCAGGAGCACTCGATCGTGCTCGTCCGTGGGGGCCGTGTGAAGGACCTGCCCGGCGTTCGCTACAAGATCATCCGCGGCACGCTCGACACCCAGGGCGTCAAGAACCGTCAGCAGGCGCGTTCCCGCTACGGCGCGAAGAAGGAGAAGAAGTAATGCCTCGTAAGGGCCCCGCTCCCAAGCGCCCCCTGGTCGTCGACCCGGTCTACCAGTCCACGCTGGTCACCCAGCTCGTGAACAAGATCCTGCTCGACGGCAAGAAGTCCATCGCCGAGGGCATCGTCTACGGCGCCCTCGAGGGCTGCCGTGAGAAGACCGGCACCGACCCTGTGCAGACCCTCAAGCGCGCGCTCGACAACGTCCGCCCGACCCTGGAGGTCAAGTCCCGTCGAGTCGGCGGCGCCACCTACCAGGTGCCCGTCGAGGTCAAGCCGGGACGGGCGACCACGCTCTCCCTGCGCTGGCTCGTCGGCTACGCGCGGCAGCGTCGCGAGAAGACGATGACCGAGCGCCTGATGAACGAGATCCTCGACGCCTCCAACGGTCTGGGCGCCGCCGTCAAGCGCCGCGAGGACACCCACAAGATGGCCGAGTCCAACAAGGCCTTCGCGCACTACCGCTGGTGACCACGGGCGCAGGCGGCCTGGTGCCGCCTGCGCACCCCCCCGCCCGTCC
>JBAUUB010000148.1:0-4912 GCA_049582485.1 Dermatophilaceae bacterium | reverse complement strand
CCTGGACGCCGCGCGCTGCGTGCTGCGACGCGACCTCGAGGAGGCGCGGGCCCGGTGTGCGAGGGGCTAGCCTGAGCGAATGAAGGTGACGCGCAACGCGACCTATGCCCTGACGCCCGAGCTCGTCATGGACATCCTCGCCGAGGAGGACTTCCAGAACGAGAAATGCCGGTTGACCTTCGCCCTGTCGTGGGACTCCTCGATCCAGGCCGCTCGCAACCGGGTCGTCATCCAGACCCGCCGCGTCATGCCGACCGACCCGCTGCCCGAGGTCGCCAGGGGCTTCGTCGGCGAGACCTTCTCGATCCACGAGACCCAGACCTGGACCGGCCCGGACGAGCGCGGTCTGTTCGTCGCCGAGCTGCGGGTGCACGTGCAGGGCGCGCCCATCTCCGTGGCCGGCGCGCGCCGGCTCGAGCCGCGACCGTCCGACGGGACGCACGACCACATCGACCTGAAGATCAGCGCCTCGGTCCCGATCATCGGGCGCAAAATCGAGGAGGCCGCTGCCCCGGCCGTCGCCGCCGGGGTCGACATCGAGACCGAGCTGCTCGCCAAGCGCACGGAGTAGCGAGCGCCGCACCCGACCTCGTCGCCGGGGCGGTTGTCGACCCTCAGCCCATGTGCGGGTAGGGGTGCGCCTTCGGCGGGACGAAGTTCTCCTTGATCGAGCGCGGGCTGACCCACCGGAGCAGGTTCTGCGCCGAGCCGGCCTTGTCGTTCGTGCCGGACGCCCGGCTGCCGCCGAACGGCTGCTGGCCGACGACCGCGCCGGTGGGCTTGTCGTTGATGTAGAAGTTGCCGGCGGCGAAGCGCAGGGCGTCGGTCGCCTGGGCGACCACCGCCCGGTCCTGGGCGATGATCGAGCCGGTCAGCGCATACGGGGCGGCCGACTCCATCTGGGTCATCACCTTGGTGAACTGGCGGTCCGGGTAGACGTGCACCGCGAGGATCGGACCGAAGTACTCGGTCGTGAAGATCTCGTCGGTGGGGTCCTCGCCGACGAGCACGGTCGGGCGCACGAAGTAGCCCTCGGAGTCGTCGTAGGTGCCTCCGGCGACGACGTCGATCCCGGCGGTGGCGTGGGCGCGGTCGATCGCCGCCTTGTGCTTGGCGAAGGCGCGGTCGTCGATGACGGCGCCCATGAAGTTCGACAGGTCGGTCGTCGGGCCCACGGACAGGCCGTCGGTGAGCGAGGCGAGGTCGTCCTTGATGAGCTTCCAGAGGGAGCGCGGGACGTAGGCCCGGGAGGCGGCCGAGCACTTCTGGCCCTGGAACTCGAACGCGCCGCGGATCATCGCCGTGCGCAGCACGTCGGGGTCGGCGCTCGGGTGCGCCATGATGAAGTCCTTGCCGCCGGTCTCGCCGACGATGCGCGGGTAGTGCCGGTAGCCCTCGATCCGGGCTCCGATCTCGCGCCAGAACATCTGGAACACCCGGGTCGAGCCGGTGAAGTGGAGACCCGCGAACTCCGGGTGGGCCAGGACGACGTCACTGACGGCGATGCCGTCACCGGCCACCAGGTTGACGACGCCGGGCGGCATGCCGGCCTCCTCGAGCAGCTCGATGATGACCTGGGCCGCGAACTGCTGGGTGTGCGCCGGCTTCCACACGACCGTGTTGCCCATGAGCGCGGGCGCGGTCGGCAGGTTGCCGGCGATGGCGGTGAAGTTGAACGGCGTCACCGCGTAGACGAAGCCCTCGAGGCTGCGGTAGTCGGTGCGGTTCCACAGGCCGCGGCTGTTCGCCGGCGGCTGCTCCTGGAGGATCTGCCGGGCGAAGTGGACGTTGAAGCGCCAGAAGTCGATGAGCTCGCACGCACTGTCGATCTCCGCCTGGTATGCGGTCTTGGACTGACCGAGCACCGTCGCCGCGTTCATCCTGGCGCGCCACGGACCGGCGAGGAGGTCGGCGGCCTTGAGGAGGATCGCGGCCCGGTCGTCGAACGACAGCGCCCGCCACTCCGGCGCCGCGGCCACCGCTGCGTCGACCGCCGCGCCGGCGTCGGCCTTCGTCGCGTTGCGCAGGGTGCCGAGCACGTGGCGGTGGGCGTGCGGTTGGACGACGTCGACCTTCTTGCCCGAGCCCTGGACGCGGGCTCCCCCGATGGTGTGGGGCAGGTCGACCGCGGTGGACTGCGCCTCGGCGAGAGCCACCTCGAGCTCGGCTCGCTCCGGGCTGCCGGGGGCGTAGTCGAAAACCGGCTCGTTCACCGGGGCGGGCACGTGGGTGACGGCGTCGAACACGTCGAGCTCCTTTGCGTCGGGTGTCTGGGTTCGTCTGGTGCTGATCGTCTGGTGCGGGTCGTCCCTCAGTGTTCCAGACCGAGATCGTCGATCACGGTGGCGAGCTCGGTGATGTCGTACCAGAGCAGGTCGGGGTCTGCGCTCTCGGCCGTGGCGCCCTCCTCGTCGACGTGCAGTGAGACGACCGCGCGCAACGGGACGTCCTCGCCGAGCAGCACGGCCACCGGACCTGCGCTCTGAGGGTCACTGCTCTCGCGCACCGAACCCGGGGCGACGTCCGCCGACGCGATGACGCGCCGGGAGCCCGCACTCAGCGACGTGGCATGGTCCGAGGCCGCGACGAAGGCGAGGTACTCCGCCTCCTCCTCCGCGGCCGCGGGCGAGATCCGGGCGTCGACCCGCCCGGGCGAGCCGGCCGTATACCCCTCGAGTGGGGCGACCAGACGCCGGTCCGCGGCCAGGGCGCGCAGCTGGCCGTGGGTCAACGGAAGGTAGATCCGGCGAGGGCGCACGTCGCTCAGGCCTTCCGTCGGGTGCTGTGGGCGGCGAGCAGCTCCTCGAGCGCGTCGGGGATGGCCTCACCGATCACGGCGAGATCCTTCATCGAGTCGCGGTCGGAGTTCAGGCCGTAGCAGACCGTGCCGCGGTAGGAGACCAGCCCGATCGCGAGCGCCTGTCCCTTGGCGAGAGGCATGACGGGGTAGGCGCGCACCATCCGCGCACCGCCGACATAGCGGGCGGCCTGCGGTCCGGGGACGTTCGTGATCGAGACGTTGAAGAAACGGCGGGAGATGGCGCTGCCGGTCCGGGCGGCGAGCGAGTGGACCGTCGGCGAGGCGAATCCGGCGACGCCGGAGAGCCGGTGCGCGGCGACGGCCCGGCCACCCTCGAACTGCTGCCGCATCGCGAAGGCGATCTGGTGCAGGCGCATGGACGCGGACGGCTCCCCCACGGGCAGGTCGATGATGCAGACGTCGATGCGTCCGCCGGTCCGGCCCGACGAGACGTCGGCGCGTGCCGCGTCCGGCTCGTCGCCGTCGTCGAGGCTCATGGGCACGAGCGCCCGCACGGTCGTTCCGCTGCGCACCGGCTCACCGCGGGTGAGCATCCAGATCCGCAGCGCGCCGGTGACGACCGCGAGGATGACGTCGTGGGTCGTGACGTCCTCGGCGAAGTTGCCCTTGGGCAGGCGCGCGCGCACGGTGCGGTAGTCGTCGAGGTCGGTGTCGACCATGACGAACCGTCGGGCCTCTCCGATCGTGCGGTTGAGCGGGCTCGGCGGTGCGGGCCGTGCGGAGGCGCGCATCAGCGCCGAGCCCATGTCGCCGAGACCCTGTCCGGCCCGACCGAGTGCGGACCTGATCTCGTCGAGTCCCCCGCGGATCGCCTCGACGGCGTTGCCGGGCCGGCGGACCCCGTCCAGGAGGGCACCGAGGACGAGCGAGACGTCGCTCGGAGCGGGCCGGGCGCGCCAGAGCCGGGTGGCGTCGGGAACCGATGTCGCCTTCTCCTCGACGATCAGGTCCGCGATGTCGATCGCGTTGACGCCGTCGACGAGCGCGTGGTGGGCCTTGGTGATGATCGCGAACCGGCCACCCTCGAGGCCCTCGACGAGGTAGACCTCCCACAGCGGCCGCGACCGGTCGAGCAGCCGGGACTGGACCCGGGCGACGAACTCGCCGAGCTGGTTCATGTCCCCGGGCTTGGGCAGGGCGGCGCGTCGCACGTGGTAGGTGATGTCGAAGCGCGGGTCGTCGACCCAGACCGGCGCCGCGATACGTCCGGGAACGTGCCGGATGACCTGCCGGTATCGCGGGCTCGTCGTGATCCGCTCGGCGATGATGCCGACGATCTCGTCGTAGTCGAGACCGCCGTGTCCGTCACCCTGGCCGCGGCCCGGAGAGCCGGCATCCTCCGGCTCGAAGACGAGCACTGTGCCGACGTGCATGGGGGTGGTGGCGTCCTCCATATAGAGGAACGACGCGTCGAGCGAGCCAAGGCGGTCTGTCACGCCTCCCATGGTCGCAGATCCTGGGAGGTCCTCCGTCGGCGGCGGGACCGTCGGGTGGAGACGTCCGGCACCCGCTCGGGCAGCAGCTCGCGGGCGAGGTCGCGCAGCGCGAGGCGGGCGCGGCTGGTCGGCGCGTGCTCGACGAGGGTGCGGCCGGCGAGCATGGCCGCGTCGCACGCCTCGCGGTCGTCCGGGACGACCGTCACGTCGTCGAGGCCGCTGAACCGGCCGAGGACCTCCCGGATGGCGGCGTCCGGGCCGGGTCCGGCGGCCGATGCGCGCACGCGGGTGACGACGACACGTGGTGGCGGCGAGCTCACATGCGCGAGCTCGGTGAGCCCCCGAACCAGGCGCTGCAGTCCGACCGGCTCGCCCGCCCCGACGGCGACGAGGTGGTCGGCGCGCTCCAGCGTGGTCAGCGTCGTGGCGTTGCGTCGCGGAGCCGCGGTGTCGTAGCTGAGCTCCTCGTCGGCCTCCAACCCGAACCCGCAGTCCACGACGACGACATCGGCCACCCGTCGGGAGACGTCGAGGATCGCGCCCATCGCGCCGTCGCGCACCTCGGGCCAGCGGTCGGCTCGCGGCAGGCCGGTGAGGACGCGCAGGTTCGGTGTCACCTCGGGCGCGCGGCGCAGTAGCCCCGCCGCGTCGAGCG
>JBAUUB010000147.1:0-2198 GCA_049582485.1 Dermatophilaceae bacterium | reverse complement strand
GGCACGCGCCAGCGCGGATTTATCGCGCAGGCACTGGCGGTCGCGGGCGTCACTCTGGCGAACGGCGGCGACAATCTCGGCGTCTACATTCCGCTGTTTGCCACGGCCCCGCAGGCGATAGAAACTTACGTGGCGGTGTTCGCCGTGATGACCGTTGCATGGTGCGCACTCGGTTATGCGATAGTCAACAATCCGCTGATCGGCAGCCGCATACGCCGCCATGGCCATGTGCTGCTGCCGGTCGTGCTGATTTCGCTCGGGCTCTACATATTGTCCGGCGCAGCAGTACTGATCCGGTGACGGGCCCTGGCGTCTCGATGAGACCTTGTGCGCAGCGGTGGCTGGTCAGGCGCCAAGCATGGTGCGCATCTTGGCCACCGCCGCACCCGGCGAATTGAAAACCGGAATGCGACTGACGGCGGCGACCACCGGCACTGCCCGCGACAGCGTGAACTGCGCCAGCACGATCACATCGCAATCCCTGATCTCGCGTGCAAGGGCGGCGACCAGCGCATTGTGCTTTGCAGTGTCACCTCCGGCCAGCGCATCGAACGCGCCCTCGACGACATAAGGTACGAGTTCCACCGGCTGGCCTCTGGCTGCCGCCATGGCCATGATCTCGGCGGAAATCGACGGAATGGTAGGGCCTACCGTTGCCATCACCGCGATGCGCGTGCCCGCTGCCAGCGCCTGCTCGATCATCGCATCATTGGGCTTGAGTATCGGCACTTCGAATTCGACGATGCAGGCATCGATTACTTCGCGAAAGGCCGAGCACGTAAAGAGGATGCCATCGGCACCGCGCGACACCATGTACCGGGTCAGCGTGCGGAACACGTCATACATCTCCGGCACCACGCCGCCGGTCTGGCGTACCCACGCGAACAGACCGTCGTCGAGCAGATTGCTGATGCGCGCCGTGGGCCAATGGGTCTCGAAGGCGCGGACGGCCGCGTCCATCGCGTCCTTGTGGACGCTGAACAGCACGATGTTGGGGTTTTGCGCCATGCCGACGGTTTCCGTCATTAACAGGGGTACGGGTGCGATGTTATCGCGGCCGGCCGGCGCTGTCCCCTTTCGGAGCGTCCGGCCCGCGGCAGTGCGGTGCCGAATCGCCATCGGCTTGGCCTTGCGCAGCAGACGGAGTCACTTTGACCGCGCGGGGTGTCGTTGCCGTCGTTGCAAAATGGGCGACTGCTTGACATCATACAGATCGTGCACACGGGACCACCATGGCAAGTCCGAATGACCGGCTGGACAAAGTGATTCTTGACGCCCGGCGCGCCGCCGACCAGCGCGCGACGGGTTACCGCGCACAGGCGTTGAAACTCTATCCGTGGGTGTGCGGACGTTGCGCCCGCACCTTCACCCACGCCAACCTGCAGTTGCTCGAAGTCCACCACAAGAACGGCAACCACGACGACAATCCGCCCGACGGCAGCAACTGGGAACTGCTGTGCACCTACTGCCATGAGCATGAGCATTCCAAGATCAAGGATGCGGCGGGGCGCACCGTCGGCGGCACCGAGTTGCCGGCCGCGACATTCAATCCGTTTGCCGACCTGAAGGCGAAGCTGGAAGCGAAGAACAAAAGATGAAGCGAGTCATTGCGGCGCCCGCGGCAGCGTCGGATCGCCGTTCACCGTCACCAAAAAACTTGTTTATTATCAGATACCTGGGTTTGCGGCGCGGATGCGGCAGAGTACGCGCCATCACACGGAGTTGCTGATCCGGCGTCGCGGTATTGCGCCGCCATGAACCCCGCGCGCGAGTTGAATCAACGGGTCATTGGCGGTGCGTAGCGGCATGTCGAATCCAGTGCAGACCTAGCGTGCCGGACGAGCGACCGGCCGGCTGAGACAGGATGTCGTCGGCACCGCGGGACGCCCTGTGCCTCGCCCTGTCCATTCGCGAAGTGCGCTGGATCCGGTCCGGGCGACTGTGCACAATGCTTTGCGGCACAGGGTGGAGGCGATAGAATTTGTCACTCCTCATCCCCACGTCTGGACACTCGCCATGCCGCTGCTTTCCCCGGCTGTACTCCGTACTCTTGCGCTGGTCGGCCACGGCGGTTCGGGCAAGACCACGCTGGCCGAGGCGCTGCTGGCCGCTGCGGGCGCGATTCCGGCGATGGGCAGCATCGAAAAGGGAACCACGGTCTGCGATTTCGACCCTCTCGAAAAAAAATTCCAGCACTC
>JBAUUB010000146.1:0-14160 GCA_049582485.1 Dermatophilaceae bacterium | reverse complement strand
CGGTCAGGTCCACCGCGCCGAGCGTCGCCAGCGCCGACCAGCGCGCCCGGGTCGCGCCCGCCCCCGGATGCGGTATGCGGTCGACGCCGGCGGTGACCAGCCCCCCGGCGGCGTCGACCGGGTCATGCTCCGCTGCGCACCGCGCGGCCGTCGCCGCGAGGGCGTCGAGCCCGGCCGGCCAGCCCCGGTCGTCGCTGCTCCGGGAGCCGTCCGTCAGGCGCACCGCTGGTGGGTTCTGCGCTGTGGTCATGCGACCGTCCTCTCTCGTCCGGTCGACCCACGCTAGGACGGGCGGGATGCCCCCGGGACCACCCCTAGGGGTGACGTTGCTGGTCAGGCGGCATATCGGGCGGGCGTGAAGTAGTTTTGTGCGCATGCACGAGTCGCTCGATCCGACGCCCATCCGGGTCCTCACGGTGGCAGTGGTCAACGACTACGAGGTCGTCGTCCGGGGAGTTGCGGCGATGTTGGAAGAGGAGGCGAGTGTCGACGTCATCGAGCTCGATGTCGACGTGCCGGTCGCCCAACCGGTCGACGTGGCGCTCTACGACGCCTTCGCGATGCCGGGCATCCACAACACCGACATCGACGAGCTGCTCGCGAGCGAGCACGTGGGCACCCTCGTCCTCTACACGTGGGACGCCACGCCGCACGTCATCGACGAGGCTCGGCGACGCGGTATCGCCGGGGTGATCGCCAAGAGCGAGACGGGCACCGAGCTGGTCGAGGCCCTGCACCGCGCCCACGCGGGAGAGTTCGTGGTCAGCGGAGTGATCGACGGCGTGGCCGCCGACCCCGACACCGTGCAGAGCTGGCCAGGGCGCGAGGCGGGGCTCACGGCGCGTGAGGCGGAGGTCATCGGCCTGATCACGCAGGGGCTGTCGAACCAGGAGATCGCCGACCGGATCTACGTCTCGATCAACTCGATCAAGTCCTACATCCGCTCCGCATACCGCACGATGGGCGTGGCCACCCGCGCCCAGGCTGTCCTGTGGGGGGTGGACCACGGCCTCGCGCCCCGCCGCAAGCGCCTGATCACGACGACCGAGCCGGTCGGCGAGGAGTCCTCCGCGCTGGAGTCGCCCGCCTGAGGCCGGGTGACCGGCGCGGGCACGGAGCGGTCCTCGCCCCGGCGCGACTGGGGACGAAGAATTGCCGCATCCCAGACCCGGTCTTATCATCGACGGGTTGAGGGGAGTACTTCCTCGCCCGGTTCGGACATACCCGGTTGCCCCAGTGCGACCTCGTTCCGGGGTCGTGGTCCGGCCGCGATGAAGGAGACCTCGGCACGACCAACGCCTGAGGAGAACCCTGCATGTTCGTCACGGCCGCGGGCGCGCCCGGATCCGGAACGCCGCTCGACACCATCGCCGACCCCACCCTGTGGGCCATCACCATCGGGGCGATCGTCGCCCTTTTCATCCTCGACTTCCTGATCACCCGGCGGCCGCACAAGGTCGTGATGAAGGAAGCCATCGGATGGTCGATCTTCTACATCGCTCTGCCCCTGACCTTCGGCCTCTGGGTGTGGCTCGAGCACGGCGGTGAGACCGGTCTGCAGTACTACACGGGCTACATCGTCGAGAAGTCGCTCTCGGTCGACAACCTGTTCGTGTTCCTGCTGCTGCTGACCGCCTTCGCGGTGCCGGCGGAGTACCAGCAGCGGGTGCTGCTCATCGGGATCGCCGGTGCCCTCGTCCTGCGCGCGATCTTCATCGCCCTCGGCGCCCAGCTCATCGCGTCGTTCTCGTGGGCGTTCCTCCTGTTCGGCGCGATCCTCCTGGTCACCGCGGTCAAGGTGTTCCGCGACGCCTCGGACCAGGAGCAGAAGGAGATCGACATCGGCGAGATGCGCGTCGTCAGGCTGATGCGCAAGGTCTGGCCGGTCGAGAGCGAGTACCACGGCACCAAGCTGTCGGTGAAGGTCGACGGTCGCCGCGCGATCACGCCGATGGCCCTCGTCATCGTCGCGATCCTCACGACCGACGTCGTCTTCGCGATCGACTCCGTCCCGGCGGTCTACGGCATCACCGCCGACCCCTACCTCGTCTTCGTGACCAACGCCTTCGCCCTGCTCGGCCTGCGCGCCCTGTACTTCGTCGTCGCCGGTGCGCTCGCCTCGCTCGCGCACCTCGGCTACGGTCTCGCGGTCATCCTCGCCTTCATCGGCGTCAAGCTCGTGCTGCACTGGGCGCACGGCATCTGGCCGCAGGTCCCCGAGGTGCCGACCCTGCCGTCGCTGATCTTCGTCGTGGGTGTGCTGCTCGTGGTCACCGCGACCAGCCTCCATGCGCGGCGCCGGGACGCTCGCCGCGCGGCCCGACCCGAGGTGCCGGCCTCGCGCGACTGACCGTCGTCGGCGCTCCCGAAGTGCGCGACCGCATCCGAAGTGCCCGCGCGGTTCGGGTGCAGCGGGCGCCGTCGGACGGGACTGCTCGAACCCGCCACCGGCCGTTGACGTGGTGGAACCCACGCCCGGCTGCCCTCCCGCCCGCCGCTCCGGTTGGCTAGCCTCGGAGGAGAAGGGCGGCGCAGACGCCCCGGGATCTCGAATCCGACCGGCCGAGGAGAGGAGACGGATCATGACCGCGATCGTGCGGGTGGACCTAGGGCTGCACGCCGCCGAGCTCGCGAACCAACCGATCATCGTCAACGGTGAGGAGCTGGGGCGCACGAGGGGCGCGGTGACCGACGTGGAGGTCGGCCCGGGGTGGAGCATCATCGTCCTCGGCCACGGGTGGGACCAGACCGCCCCGGCCCGGTTCCACGCCTACGAGCACGACATCGTGGAGGTGAGCGCGCACCGTTTCGAGGACGGCATCGTGCCCGCGGGCGGTCTGCTCGGCGGCCGGTTCGCCCTGCGGGTCACCCACCCGCAGCCGACGCCGCCGGATCCCGCGGCCGAGGTCTGACCGGATCCGGCGGCCAGCCTTCTCCGTCGTGCCGGTTCCCCTGAAGTATGCGGTGGTCGAGCGGGAGCGTCGCTACCTCGTGCGCGCCGTCCCTGACGGCGTCGTCGCTCGGGTGGAGATCGTCGACCGGTACGTGATCGGGACCCGGCTGCGGCTGCGGGAGGTGCGCTCGGCCGACGGCGAGGTGGTCCGCAAGCTCGGGCAGAAGGTTCGCCTGTCGGACGGTCCTGCCGAGGTGGCGTGCACCAACCTCTACCTCGACGAAGCCGAGTGGTCGCTGCTCGCCGACCTTCCCGCCCGTCTCCTGCGCAAGACCCGTCACCTCGTCGTCCGCGACGGCCTCCGGGTCGCCGTGGACGAGCACGAGGACGGGACTCTCGTCGCCGAGATCGACGACGGTGCCGACCTGCCCGTCGCGATCCCGCAGTGGCTCGAGGTCCTGGCCGACGTGAGCGACGACGAGCGGTGGACCGGAGCCGCCCTGGCCCGCTGAGCCACTCCCGCAGAGCCGACGCCCCGAGGGGCCGACGCGATCAGCCCTCAGCCCTCTCCAGCACCTCGACCGCGAGCACGGTGGGCAGGTGGCGTGCGATCTCGTCCCACGTCTCACCCTCGTCGCGACTGGCGAAGACCGACCCCGTGTTGGTCCCGAAGTACACGCCGGCCGGGTGGCGGCGGTCGCGGCTCATCGCCTGCCGCAGCACGGTGAAGTAGCAGGACTCCTGCGGCAGCCCCACCCGCTGCGCCTCCCAGGTCGCGCCCCCGTCGCGGGAGCGCCAGACCGCCGCGGCTGCCTGAGGCGGGTAGCGGCCCTCCATGTCACCGTTCAGCGGCAGCGTCCAGATCGTTCGCGGGTCGCGTGGATGCACCGCGAGGGGGAACCCGAACGTCGAGGGCAGGCCGGTCGTGATGTTGTGCCATCCCGCACCGCCGTCGTCGGAGCGCCAGACCCCGTGGTGGTTCTGCTGATAGAGCACATCGATATCACCGGGCGCCCGCTCGACGTGGTGCACGCAGAACCCGGTGTGACCGTCCGAGGCGGCGGCCGGGTGGTCGGCCCCCTCGCCGTCGGCGGAGTTCGCGAGGTCGTTTCGTCGCTCCCAGGTGACCCCGCCGTCCTCGGTGAAGAAGACCCCCGCTGCGGAGATCCCGATCCAGATCCGGTCGGGGTCGCGCGGGTCGGCCAGGATCGTGTGCAGGACGAGCCCAGCCGCGCCCGGCGACCACTCGTCCGCGGACGGGTGGGCGGTCAGGCCCTTGACGGGCGACCAGCTCTCGCCGTCGTCCTCGCTCACGATCAGGGCCGCCGGCTTGGTCCCCGCGTAGAGCCGGTCACCCACCCGCGCGAGGGACCAGATCTGGGAGAACTCCTCGCCGAAGGGGAGTGGGTCGTCGGACCAGCCGATCATGGCCGCGAACTCCGGGTCCTCCGCGGCCCATTGGTCCATCTGTCCCCGGGTCAGCCGGGACAGCGTCCACGAGTGCCCGCCATCCGTGGATCGCCATACGCCGGCCCCGCTCCAGTCCCCGCCGCCGGCCGCCCACATCGTCCCCGTCACCGGGTCGCCGACGGCGTGGTTGATCGGCCACCCGTCGCAGAACGGACCGCGAACCGTCCATCTGGAGCGGGTGGCGTCGCCCTCGATGACGAACGTGCCCTTCGTCGTTCCCACCAGCAGACTCACCAATGCGTCGGTCATCGAACGCCTCCTCGGCCGCAGTGCCGCCCGCCGAGACAACGGGCGCCATCGTCCAGTGTGGCGAGCCGGTCCGACAGCGGCAACAGAAATGCGCAGCCGACCCGACCCGCTCCCGATGCCGAACCGATCTCAACGCGCGGGCCCCAGAGCGCTAGGTTTGGGACCGGCCCGGCGCATCCGGGTCGCCGGCTCCCGAGGAGGCAGACCCGTGACCGCCCCGACCGTTCCCTCGCCGGCCGGCGCGCCGGACGCGGGCGCGCTGCTCCGCTCCAGGGGCTACCTCACGTTGCTCGTGCTCGCCGCCATGATCGGGGCCCCGGTCTCGGCACTCGCCTATGGGTTCCTCGCGCTCGTGGCGGTCATCCAGCGGTTCATCTACGAGGACCTGCCGGCCGACCTGTTCGGTTCCGCTCCGGCATGGTGGCCGGTGCCGTGGCTTGCGCTCTGCGGCCTGCTCACCGCCCTGACCATCACATACCTGCCGGGCACCGGAGGCCACTCACCGGCCCGTGGGTTCAGCACCGAAGGGGGCCCGCCCGCGGGCCGAGACCTACTCGGCATCGCCCTCGCCGCGCTCACCAGCCTGAGCCTCGGTGCGGTGCTCGGCCCCGAGGCGCCGCTGATCGCCATCGGAGGCGGTCTGGCGGCTCTCACGGTGCGCCTGGCGAAGAGGGACGCACCGCCGATGGCGGCGACCGTGATGGGGTCGGCGGGCAGCTTCGCCGCGGTGAGCACCCTGCTCGGGTCGCCCCTGTTGGGTGCATTCCTCATCATGGAGGCGGCGGGCATCGCCGGTGCCACGCTCACCCTGGTGGCCCTCCCCGGCCTGTTGGCATCCGGGGTGGGCGCCCTGGTCTTCGTCGGCCTCGACTCGTGGACCGGGCTCGGCACCTTCTCCCTGGCCCTGACCACGGTGCCTCCCGCATCGGCGCCCACGATCGCGACGATGCTCTGGGCGGTCCCGGTCGGCGTCCTGGGTGCTCTGCTCGGGTGGGCAATCCGCAGCGGCGGGTTGAGCCTGCGGCCCCTGGTGCACCGGGGGCGGGTGCCGGTGACAGTGGGCCTGGGCCTGCTCATCGGCGGGTGCGCGATGTCCTACCAGCTGGTCACCGGCAAAGCGTTCGGCGACGTCATCTTCTCCGGCCAGGACTCCCTCCCCGAGCTCGTCGCCCACGCCGGTGACTACTCCCTGGGTGCCCTGGTGGCGCTCGGGCTGTTCAAGGCACTGGCCTACGCGCTCTCGCTGAGCGCCTTCCGGGGCGGCCCGGTCTTCCCGGCCATGTTCATCGGTGCGGTGCTCGGGATCGCGCTCAGTGGGCTTCCGGGCATGGACGTGGCGCCGGCGATCGGGATGGGCATCGGGGCGATGTGCTGCGCCATGCTGCGGCTACCGCTCACGTCGGTGCTGCTCGCGACGCTGCTCATGGGTGTCGACGGATTGCAGATCACACCACAGGTGGTGATCGCGGTCGTCGTGGCGTTCGTCGTCACCTCGGCCCTGCCGGATCCCGGGCCGGTCGACCTCACCGGGAAGGCCGAGTCGGGAGACGCCTCGGGCAACGCGGGAAGCGCAACCGTCTGAGGGTCGAGGGCCTCCCGATGAGGGCGGAGGCGCGCGACTCAACGCCGGGATCGCCGTGCTGTTCGTTCTGGGCTCCGCCTGCTCGTCCTGGGGTCGGTGCCCGCGTCCGTCAACGCAGTCGGCGGTCCGGTCGACGCGGTGACGTATGTCGTGGGCTCCGTGCTGTTCACCGTCGCCTCCTACGCCCAGCTCGTCCAGGCCCAAACTCCGGGGGCGCCACGAGCGTCGACGAGAGGTCCCAGCACGTGCCCGTGCACGCAGCGCTGTGGAGTTGGCGGCCGCACGACCTCAACTGGCTCGCCGCAGCGACGCAGCTCCCCGGCCCGCATCGGGCATGACCTCGGTCGACGCGACCGTGCATGTGGTCTGGGAGAAGTTCTGCCGCTACTTCGACGTCGAGCCGCGCATCGTGCCGTTGGCGCGCCACGACTTCCGGTCACTCCGCGGGCGGCGGCCACGCGTCCGGGCGGGGGAGGCTGCGCAGGGCTCGGCTGGTGAGGATGGCGCCGACCGCCAACAGGCAGATGACGGCGCAGACCAGCAGGGTGGGGCGCAGGCCGAGCGCGGCCAGGCCCCAGCCAGCCAGGATCGGTGCCAGCGGCGTGGCCCCGGCCGCGACGAGGTCGACCGCGCTCATGACTCGTCCCAGGACGGCGCGGGGTGTCTGGTGCATGAGGTAGCCGAGGATCGCTGCATTGGCCGACGGTGCTCCCATGATGCCGACGGTGAGGAACGCCAGCGTCGACCAGAAGCCCGGTGCGAAGGGCAGCGCCAGCATCGACAGACCGGCGAGCGACAGGCCGACCATCGCGACCCACCCCGACGGGATGCGCTTGACCACCGGTCCGGCGACCAGCGCGCCGAGCAGCATGCCCAGGCCCAGGGCGGTGGACACCAGCCCGATCCGGGCGGGTGCCTCCCCGGTGGTGGCCAGGTGGTAGAGCAGCGTGGTCACCGCGGCGTTCAGGCCGAGGTTGAGCAGGAGCGCGACCGCCATGACCCGCCGCAGCTCCGGCCGTGCCCACAGCCACCGCAGCCCGGCACCGATCTCGCCGCGGATCGAGCCCCGCTGCGTGACCCGGGCCGGCCGGAAGTCGCCCCTCATCACCAGGGCGCCCGCCGCGCTCACGAGGTATGCCGCAGCCGTCACGACGAGCGCGGGCACCGCACCGATCGCGAGCAGCGCCCCACCGAGCGGCGCCCCGCCCATGGAGACCGCGGCGTCACGGGCCTGGTTGGCCGCTGAGGCCGTCGGCAGCACCTCGGGGCGGACCACCTGCTTGAGCGCCGCGTTCGAGGCCCCGCCCAACAAGCCTGCGCGCACGCCCGCGAGGAGGTTCAGTGCCGCGAGCGCGACCAGACCCACCTCGAGCTCGATGACGGCGAGCATCCCTCCCACCACCACTGCCGCAGCCAGCCCGCTGAGCACCATCAGCCGGCGCAGGTCGTGACGGTCGGCCAGGACGCCGCCCACGAGGGTGGTGGCGATCCGGCTTCCGAGGCCGACGGCCGCGACGGTGCCCGCGGCGGCGGCGTTCCCGCTGACCAGGACGACGATGAGGGGGATGAGGAAGAACTGGAGCGTGGAGCCCACCGCCTGTCCGGTGTCACTGAGGAGCCAGACCCAGTAGGACCGTGAACGCCACAGCGAGTGCGCGGCCCTGGCGTCCTCCTCACCCGGGGCGTTCGGGTCCGCGAGCGCCGGGCCGGGCCCCGCCTCGGTGAGGTACTGAGTGGGTGCATGCGTGGTGGTCCGTGCGTCGGGTGTCGCGACCGTGGCGGACTGCGTCGGGGTCATGAGAAGGACGGTAGACCCGCAAGACAATTTGCGCAATAGAAATTGCGCAAGTTTTCGTGCGGAGAGCTAGAATGTCGATCATGACGGCTCACGACACCGAGACGAGCAGGCAATGACCGACGACGTGGCCACGCCCGAACCGGTCGACGCGCCGCAGGACCGCACCTCAGAGGAGCGCCCGCAGTCCCGCAACGTGCGGCTCTCGTCACCGATGCTCAAGGCGATGTCCCACCCCCTGCGACGGCGGATCCTCGAGCTCATGCACGAGGACGTCCCCAGGCGCGCGGCGGATCTCGCCGAGCTCCTCGACGAGCCTGCCAACTCGGTGAGCTTCCACCTGCGGCAGCTCGCGCGGTCCGGCCTGATCGTCGAGGCGCCCGAACACGCCCGCGACAGGAGGGACCGCGTCTGGATGGCGGCCGGCAGCGGCTACGTGGTCCCCACCCCCGCCGAGCCCATCGGGCCCGAGGACGAGCTGGTGCTGCGCGCCTTCATGGACCAGGAAGCGCTCGACCTGCACGACGTCATCGCGAGGGTCACCGCCTGGGTGCCCGACTGGAGCAGCGGCCGCGAGAAGCGGCCGCGCGCGATGATCCAGACAGGCCTGCTCGAGCTGACCGACGAGGACGTGCACTGGCTGTCCGGCCGGCTGGGGGAGCTGATGGAGCAGGCGACCGAGCGCTCACAGCGGCCGGTCGAGGAACCGCGCCGGCTCTGGCGGATGGTGGGCATCCTCGCCGACGACTCGCTGCCACCGCCCGCCAAGGACATGCATGCAGCGGGACCTAAGCGTGCTCGCGCAGGTACGCCCCGAAGTGCGGGACGGTGAACGCGATCCTGCCGCGCTCGCCGGAGTAGATCAGGCCCTTCTTGAGCAGCGCGTCTCGAGCGGGGGACAGGGACTGCGGCTTGCGGCCGAGGTGCGCCGCCACATCTGAGGTGAGGACCGACTCCGGGTCGGAGCCGTCCACTCCCTCGGCAGCGGCCACGTCGGCCATCGCGCGCAGGTACTCCCGCTCACCGGGAGTGGCCCGCTCGAACCGGGAGCCGAAGAAGCCGACCGCGAGCTCGGCCTCGGCCTCGGCGGCGCCGACCCGCACGTCGTCGACCCCGATCGGCGACTGCGGAGCCAGGTCCCAGGCCGCCTTGCCGTAGGCCTGGATGAAGTACGGGTAGCCGTCGGTCAGCGCGTACATCACCTCGAGCGCCTCCGAGGTGTAGGACGCGCCCTCCTCCTCGGCCGGGGCCACGAGCGCGCGGTCCGCAGCGCTGCGGTCCAGCCGGTCGATGCGGGCGTAGCGGAAGAGCCGCTCGCTGTAGGACTTCGACGCCGAGAGCACCGCCGGCAGGTGCGGCAGCCCGGCGCCGACGATGATGAACGGGAGCCGCGACTGGGAGATCTCGTGCACCGCGGCGCACAGGGCGGAGACGTCCGCGGATCCGAGGTCCTGCATCTCGTCGATGAACACCGCGACCCCGCGACCGGTGTCGCCGGCCATGCCGCCGACATCGGAGAGCAGCTCCACGAGGTCGATCTCGATGTCGCCGGAGTCGGCCCGGCCGGGCACGGCGGGCACGTCGATGCCGGGGCTCCAACGGTCCCTCAGCTTCGCCCCCACGCCCGCGTCCCGCTGGACGAAGGACTTGACCACGCCGAGCGAGTGCTCGCCGGCTCCACCGGCCGGTCCGAGCTCGCGGATCGCCTGGTGCAGCGCGGACGCGAGCGGGCGGCGCAGCGACTGGTCCGGGCGCGCCTCGAGCTTGCCGGTGCCCCACCCCGCGCGCACCGCGGCCGAGCGCAGCGCACCCAGCAGCACGGTCTTGCCCACGCCGCGAAGTCCGGTGAGGACGACCGAGCGTTCTGGACGGCCGCGCGCCACCCGTTCGAGGACGACGTCGAAGGCGTCGAGCTGCTCGTCCCGGCCCGCGAGCTCGGGGGGCCGCTGGCCGGCGCCGGGCGCGTACGGGTTACGGATCGGGTCCACGATCGGAGGCTATAGGACTCTCTAGTCTCCACCGCATACATCCCAATAAGCGGGTATGCGCGTGTCGCCACCGCCGGCCGCGCGCGACTCGCCCGTGGGTCGGGTGGGCGGGATGTGGTGCGATCCGGATGTCGCTCTGTCAGAGTTGCCTCATGCGGACGCCGCCCATGCCCCACCCGCACCTGATCATCCTGCGCAGCGTCGCCACGGTTCTGCTCAGCGCCGTCATCGCGCAGGCGGGTTGGGCCTCCGCGATGCTCGGGGGCGCGGGGGACTACCTGCGCCAGCACCAGGTCGGGGCCTGGGTCACGCTCACCGTGGCCATCGGGACGGCGATCGTCTATCTCGCGCTGCGTCGGTCGGCGGGCGCGGTCAACGTCGGGCTGGCCATCGCCTCGGCCGTCGCCATCACGGTGCAGTTCACCCTCGGCCAGCTCGAGATCCGCGCCTGGCACATCTTCTGGGGCATCCTCATCGTCGGGCTGACCACCTCGCTCACGTCCTGGACCTACCGACACACCCTGCCCGAGGACGTGCGGGCGTATCCTGCACCCGTGACCCCGGAGCCTCGCGCATGAGCGGCGGACTTGCCGCTCTCCTCGACGACATCGCCGCACTCGCCAAGCTCGCCGCGGCCTCGGTCGACGATGTCAGTGCGGCGGCGGGGCGGGCCAGCGCGAAGGCGGCCGGCGTCGTCGTCGACGACACCGCGGTGACGCCGCGCTATGTCACCGGGTTCAAGCCGGAGCGCGAGCTGCCGATCATCAGGAAGATCGCGATCGGCTCGATGCGGAACAAGCTCCTCATCATCGTGCCCGTCGCCCTCGTCCTGAGCGTGTTCGCGCCGTGGGCCCTGACGCCGTTACTGATGATCGGCGGCACCTATCTCTGCTACGAGGGCGCCGAGAAGATCCTCGAGAAGCTCGGCGTCATCCAGCACCATGCCGAGCAGGACGTCCCGGTCATCGAGCAGGGCCCGGAGCAGGAGAAGAAGATGGTCTCCGGCGCGGTCCGGACCGACTTCATCCTCTCCGCCGAGATCATGGTCATCGCGCTCAACGAGGTCGCCGACGAGCCGCTGCTGCAGCGGACCATCATCATGGTCATCGTCGCCATCGCGATCACGATCCTCGTCTACGGCGTCGTCGGCCTGATCGTCAAGATGGACGACATCGGTCTCAGCCTCACCCAGCGCAGTTCCGGCACGAGCCAGCGGGTGGGGCACGCGCTCGTCAAGGGCATGCCGAAGCTCCTCTCGGTGCTGAGCACCGTCGGCATCGTCGCGATGCTCTGGGTCGGCGGCCACATCCTCCTCGTCGGCGTCGACGAGCTCGGCTGGCACGGCCTGTACGACCTCGTCCACGGCCTCGAGGAGGGCGTCGCCGGAGTCGCCGGCGTCGGCGGGTTCCTCGCGTGGTTGATCAACACGATCGCCTCGGCGATCCTCGGTCTCATCGTCGGCTGCATCGTCGTCGGCGTCCTGCACGTGCTGCCGTTCGGCAAGAAGTCCGACCACGGCGAGGCGGCGCACGCCGAGCTACCCAACGAGACGGCGCACGCCGACCCCACGTCTCCCCACTCGGCCACCGAGCCCGGCCAGAGCGCCGGATCCCCCCAGACCAAGGAGTGACCCGATGAGCAGCGCCCCTCCCGGATGGCACCTGCAGCCGGACGGCCGTGAGCGGTACTGGGACGGTGAACGGTGGACGGACGACTTCCGGACCCCGGGCACCGCGCCCACCGAGCAGATCCCGCTCGACGAGACCCGTGACATGCCCGCGGCCGGGGCAGGAGCATACGGCGCCGCCGGCCAGGGGAGCCAGGGTCCGGGTGGGTATGCGCCGCCCCCGTCCGGCGCATACGGCCAGCAGGGCCCGGGGCAGCCTGGATATGGGCAGCCTGGATACGGGCAGCCCGGGTACGGCGACGGAGGGCCGCTCTCGGACAAGCCGCGCGGCAGCGGCTGGGCCAAGGGCTGCCTGATCGCTCTGCTCGTCGTCGCGCTCCTCGCCGCGATCCTCGTCGCGGTCGGGGTGTGGCTGTTCCGCGCCGCGAACGACGCGGTGAGCGAGTCGATCGCCACGAGCGTTCCCACCGAGGTGCCCACCGAGGTTCCCACTGAGCTTCCGACCGACCTTCCGACCGGCCTGCCCACTGATCTGCCGACGGCGCTGCCGACGGATCTGCCCACCGACCTGCCGAGCCTTCCCGGCCAGGGGGCCACCGCCGAGGCGGGCATCGGCGAGGAGTTCACCCTCGGTCCGGCGACCATCCAGTCCGGCTGGACCGTCGAGGACGTCACGCTCGGTTTCTCGTCGGTCGTCATGCAGGCCGTTCCGAGCGAGGGCAGCACCGTGCCGTTGATCTTCGACCTGGTGTTCTTCGAAGGCGACACCGACATCACTCGCACGACGTGCTCCGCACCGCTGGAGCCGGTCGGTGAGACGGTTGACGTCGCCTGCGTGCCGGTGCGCGGTCTCACGAACGGGATCGACCGGATCGAGGCGCGGGCCGGCGTCCCCGGCGGCTGATCCTCGCCCGACGCCCTCCCGGCGTGCCTGGCGTACCGCCCTCAGTGAGGTGCGCCTCACCTCAGCCTGTCTACTGAGCCACACCGGTGGCGAGGGGCTGGCGTCGTCAAACCTTCCACTACTACACTGTGTAGTGCAAACGGGGAAACCCCCCGGGGCACACGGAAGGACAGGCGCGATGAGCACTGCGGCACAGCTTCGAACCACCACCCCCACCACGGACGTCATCTACCAGGAGGACATCGTCACGTCGCCGGTGCTGCGCAAGCTGCTGGCGTTCGGACGGATCCTCATCGGCTGGACCTTCATGTGGCCCTTCCTCGACAAGCTCTTCGGCTTCGGCTTCGCCACCCCGAGCGAGCGCGCGTGGATCAACGGCGGCACTCCCGCCCAGGGCTTCATGGGCAACCAGACCGGCCCGTTCGGGGACTTCTTCGCCTCCATCACCGGCGTCTGGGCCGACTGGCTCTTCATGTTCGGCCTCTTCGGCATCGGTCTCGCCATGCTGACCGGCGCCGGGCTCAAGCTCGCGGCCTGGGGCGGCACCATCCTCATGTTCCTCATGTACCTCGCCCAGTTCCCGCTCGGGCAGCCGGCCGAGGTCACCTTCACGAACCCGATCACCGACTCGCACTGGATCGAGGCGACCCTCCTGCTCATCGCGGCCTACGGGCTGGCCGGCGACACCTGGGGCCTCGGCAAGTGGTGGGCCGGGAAGGTCGGCAACAGCATCCTGCGGTAGGCCATCAGGGTCCGAGCCCCTTCGGGCAGGACCAAGCGGCTCTCTCAGGAGGACGCGCACAGCGTCAGACACGGGACGAAGCCCCCGGCCGGAAGGCCGGGGGCTTCGTTCGCGTTGTGCCGCGTCGACGCGTGGTCGGTCGAAGCAGCGGCTGGCTTCAGCTGCTCTGCGCGGCGATCTGCTCGCGGACGTCGTTCATGTCGAGACCCTCGACCGCCTCGATGACCTGCTCCAGCGCCGAGGACGGCAGGGCGCCCGGCTGGTTGAACACGAGGACGCCGTCGCGGAAGGCCATCAGCGTCGGGATCGAGGTGATCTGGAGCGCGCCGGCCAGGTCGCGCTCGGCCTCGGTGTCGACCTTGGCGAAGGTGATCTCGGAGTGCTCCTCGCTCGCCTTCTCGAAGACGGGTGCGAAGTTGCGGCACGGGCCGCACCACTCGGCCCAGAAGTCGACGAGCACGATGCCGTCCTGCTTCACGGTCTGCTCGAACTCGGTCATGGTCAGGTCGATGGTGGCCATACGGGAGACTCCTCGGGCAATCGGGGGATGTGGGTAGCGCCGGACAGAGTCGCGGCGCGCGCTGATGTCCCTCGTTCAACGGGGCAACGGGGTCGAGTATTCCAACATACCCCAGGGGGTATATAGTGGTCATGACACCCACCCCGACCTCCGAGGAGGAACCCCATCATGTGCCGACCTGCGAAGTGCCGGACCTGCGGAAAGACCACCTGGGCCGGCTGCGGCAGCCACGTCAGCCAGGTCAAGGCCACCGTCCCCGCGGCCCAGTGGTGCGACGGCCGACACGCGAACGCCCCCGTCGAGCAGTCGAGCGGCGGGTTCCTGGGCAGGCTCTTCGGCCGCTGACCCGCCGCGCCCCCGAGGGCGCCCTTGATCGCTGTGCCCGATCCC
>JBAUUB010000145.1:0-2508 GCA_049582485.1 Dermatophilaceae bacterium | reverse complement strand
GCCCGGTCCGCCCCGGAGGCCAGCGCGGCGGCCAGGGCGCCGCAGAACGCGTCCCCCGCCCCGGTCGTGTCGCGCACTCGGTGCGTCGGGACGGTATGCGCGGCGTACTCGACCCCGTCCCAGCTCGCCCCGTGCGCACCGAAGGTCACGAGCAGGGACGCCGGCACACCTCCCGCGTCGGCGAGAGCGGCCGCCTCGTGCTCGTTGGCGACGAGCGGGTCGGCGAGGGCGACGACGTCGGGCGGCAGTGACGCGAACGGGGCCGCGTTGACGACGACCCGCGCCCCCCGCTCGTGCGCCGCCCGGATCGCGGTCGACACGACCGGCAGAGGGATCTCGAGCTGGAGCAGGACGACGTCCTCCGGCCCACAGGCGCGCACCGGCGCCAGGTCCGCCTCGCACACCCGGGCGTTCGCACCGGGCACGACGACGATCGTGTTCTCGCCGTCCTCGTCGACGACGATCAGGGCGTGCCCGGTCGGCTCGGAGTCGTCCACCAGGACACCCGAGACGTCAACCCCCGCTCGCTCCAGTCGCGCCCGGTACATCGAGCCGCCCTCGTCGGCTCCGACCCGGCCGACCATGAGCACCTCGGCCGACCCGGCCCGCGCCGCCGCCATCGCCTGGTTGGCGCCCTTGCCCCCCGCATACCGGTCCAGGCCCGAGCCGAGCACGGTCTCACCCGGCCGGGGGTGGGCCTCGACGGAGGTGACGAGGTCGACGTTGAGGGAGCCGACGACGATGACCCGGCCCATCAGCGGCTCCCGACGGCGGAGGCGAGGGTGTCATGCCACAGCTGCGCGTAGCCCTCGGCGTCGACATCGAGGCCGACGTCGACGCGGGTCGGTGCCTGCCCGTGCGGGTCGTGCGCGAGGTCGCCGGTCCAGTCGCGGCGGTCCACCACGGTTCGGCCGCGCGACCACGTGCCCCCGAGCTCGACGCGCATCGGTAGCGGTTCGGTCCGCAGCCCGGCGGGATCGATGACCGCGCAGACGGCGCCCGCGTCGCCGATCGTTCCGCCGGACGCCCCGAACCGCTCGCACTGGAAGGTGATCAGCCGTCCCCCCAGCCCGGCCGGGCCGGTGGGGTCGAGCGCGATGAGCTCCTCGGCCTGGGCCCGGGTGACGACGGGACGATAGAAGACGTCGAGGCCGTACATGCGCACCGCGACACCGAGGTCGGTGCAGGCGTCGATGACGACCGCCGCAGCCTCAGGGTCGTGGAAGACGTTGAACTCGGCCGAGGCGGTCGCGTTGCCCACGTCCGCCGCACCGCCCATGAAGCAGATCTCGGCGATCCCCGCGGCCACGTCGGGATAGGTGCGCAGGAGCAGCGCGATGTTCGTCAGCGGCGCGAGCGGGACGACGGTGACCCGCTCTCCCGCCGGGACGGCGGCGCGCAGCACGTCGCGCAGCAGCTCGACCGCATGGCGGTCCTGGGGCGCTCGCGGCGACCTGGGCCAGTCCAGGTCGCCCATGCCGTCGTCACCGTGGACGTGCCGGGCGTCGTGCGGCTCGGCGAGCAACGGCCGGTTCGCCCCGGCCGCGACCGGCACGTCGTCCCGGCCCGCAGTGTGCAGGACGGCGAGGGTGTTGCTCACGACCTGGGGCAGCGGCGCGTTGCCACCGACGCAGGTGACCGCGCGCAGGTCGAGCCCGGGGTGCAACGCGGCGAGCAGGATGGCACAGGCGTCGTCGACCCCCGTGTCGACGTCGAGGACGATGGGTCGCGCAGCGGTCACCGGGCCAGCCTATGCGGGCCGGATTTCCCGCGGTCGTGCTCAGGCGGTTAGCGTCATGACCCGTGCAGAACCTCCGGTATGCGGTTCCCGCCCGCCCGACCCCGTCCCGCATCGCTGCGCTCGCCTGTGTCACAGCAATCGCGGTGACCGCGTGCGGAGGGTCGGACGCCACCGACCCCGAGGAGGCCGGGCCGAGCGCCGTCGCGACGACCGAGGCGCCGCCGACGACCGAGGCGACGACCGAGGCGCCCGAGCAGACCTGCGTGACCACCACATACGAGGCGCTCTCGGAGGACCAGCGACTCGGCCAGCTGCTCATGATCGGCTTCGACACCAACGCCCCGCTGGACTCGCTCGACGACGAGATCGAGGACGGGCACGTGGGCAACGTCATCTACCTCGGCGGCTGGGAGGGCTTCGAGAAGGTCCGCTCGACCTCGGAGCACCTGCGGGATCTCGTGTCGGACGAGTCGACCGGCGGAATCGGCCTGATCATCGCCGCCGACCAGGAGGGCGGCATCGTCCACCAGCTGCGCGGCGAGGGCTTCACCCGTCCGCCGCGCGCGCTCGACCAGGCCCAGCAGAGTCCGGCCGAGCTCACCGCCGCGGCGGCCGGCTGGGGCGAGGAGATCGCCTCGGCCGGGGTCAACCTCAACCTCGCACCGGTGGCCGACACCGTGCCGGAGGAGATCGGCACCGCGAACGAGCCGATCGGCCGCTGGGGCCGGCAGTACGGCTCGGACCCGGCGGTCGTCGCGGAGTACGTC
>JBAUUB010000144.1:0-19302 GCA_049582485.1 Dermatophilaceae bacterium | reverse complement strand
ATGCTGGCGTTCGTGACGCCCCCAGAGGTCAGCAGAAGCTTCATTTGGCTGCTCCCGTCAAGTCCACGCGCTCCCGAGAATCACTGTGACCCGTCGGCAACGGGCCCACCCAAGGTGTATGAACACGGTACACACCGGCTGCCACATGCAGGCTTCCAGCAACCAACCACTCGGTCGGCTCCCGGCGCTATGACGCACGCCAGGGACGGCGGAGTGGGCACTCACGGACGATCCTGGTCGTGGCGGCTCAGCCGTAGTTCTCGGCTTCGGCTCGTGTGCTGGGGCGTTGCCGCAGGAGGGTGATGAGGCCGAAGTACAGCAGGGGCACGGCGAAGTAGAGGCCTCGACTGACGGTTGGGGCGGCTTCGGCGAGAGTCATGGCGAGGAGGTACACCACGATGGGGGCGGCGGCGAGCATTCCGCCGATGCGGCGGTGCCGGTCGGTCAGTGGCTCGTACAGCAACTCCGGACGTCGGGTGACATAGGCGTAGAGAACCCAACGCAGCAGCGATACGGCGATGAGCACCACACCGTAGACGTGCAGCGCGATGGGCTGGTCGGGATACTCCCCGAGCACGGACGCGGCGAACGGGATCAGCGCGGCCGGCAACATGAAGAGCAGGTTCAGCCACACCACGTCTCGGTTGACGATCCGAATCTGGTTGAACAGGTCGCGGTGCCAGACCCAGTACATCCCGGTGATCAGGAAGCTGATCACCCATGCCGAGAGCTCGGGCTCGACCTCGCGCACCGCCTCGGCCAGCGACTGCTCGCTCAAGTTCGGCGGCACGCTGATCTCCAGAACCAGGATGGTGATGATGATCGCGAACACTCCGTCGGTGAACGCCTTGACCCGGTCGGTCTGACCACGGCGCACCTCGGCCGCAGAAGGCGCCTGCTCGGCCATCAGAACCCCTTCTCGCTTCATCGATCGTCACCCTGGGGAGAGTCGCATTGTGCGGGCAGCCCCAGCATCGCCCCAAAGTAGATCAAGGAGTAGAAGGTCTCGCGCCCTTCTTTCTATCCGAAGCGTGATTCTGCTGATGGCTTCGCGCGTAGTTTCCGTCAATGGACTTCCTCCCTCCCGAGCAGGCGCGAGTGCGGGACGCGTCGAAGACGCTCATCGCTCACTGTGACAAGGAGATCCGCGACCTTCTCTGGATCCGGCGCCGGATGCCGTTCTAACGCGCCGTTCACTGGCGACCATCGCTGGAGCGGGTTCGAACGCGAGTTCCTTCGGGGGAGGGCGGCCCACGCCATCAACCGGCGACGCCCGCCCTCGTCGAACGCATCGAGTGCCCCGCGCTGTGGCGACTCGCGGCGGAAAGGGCTACGCAGTGCTCGATGCGGGAAGCGCGGCGTCACGTGCTGACGCGGCCTGCGGTGCTGTCGCTACATTGATCTCATGTTGGGGATCGATGCCGCCGAACTGGCGATTCTGCTGGCCGTTGTTGTCGCCATGGCGACCGCCCTTTACTTCATCGTCAGGTTGGCCGTCCGTCACGGCTCCAAGTAGTCCTGACAAGCGCGAAGTCGCCGGGGGCGCCACAGCCGATCCCGACGGGGAGGGCGCGCTTCGCGGCGAAGCGGACACGCCTTGAGAAGGCATGACGTAGTCGTTTGTAATACACTGATCGGGTGGGTTCTGGTCATCGAGCAGGTCCAGGTCGAGTAGCTCGGATCGATGCTCAAGCCGCGCACCTGTTCAAGCACCCGCACCTCGGCCTTGACGACGTCTACGACGTGTGGGTCAACGATCCGCTCTTCTACCCCGCCAAGCCACCTGCGCACTATCTGATGGTGGCCGAGTGGCAGGCACCATCCTGATCGTGCCGATCGCACCCTCGCGATCGGGCGATCCAAGCAAGTGCCGACCAATCGGCTGCTACGAGGCGTCTTCGGGCCTTGCCGCAACCTACCGAAGGGACCGTGATGTGTACTGACCCGATGACTCCAGAGCAGGAGTACGACTTCTACGCCCAACCCGAGAACCAGGAACCCCAGGGCCCGCCTCGGCGACGCTCGAAGCGGCTGACCACCCCGGTTCCGGTCCGGTTCCCGCCCGAGCTCCTCGACGAGGTCAAGAAGCGAGCCGCGGCCGACGACCGATCCGTCTCGGCATGGATCCGCCGCGCCGTCGAGCACGAGATCACCCGATCCGCCTGAATCTCCACGCCCGACTGGCGGCGATATGACGGGTGCCTTGCGACCTCTACGCGGGGTGACTCCACGGGTTGATGATGCTGACTCCGAGGGGTTCGAAGTGCTTGGTGTTGCGGGTGGCGATGGTCATTCCGGTGCTTTGGGCGATGGCGGCGATGAGCGCGTCATCCAGGGGCGCCTGGTCGGGAACGGGGTAGGTCGCCAGGATCCGTGCTGCGGGCAGGTCGAAGGGAAGGACCCGGCCGGCGAAGGCGGGCAGGACGTGCTCCTCGAGCCACCGTCGAAGGACGGCTCCTTGAGCGGGGTCGGTGCGTTCCTTGGCGACGACACCACGCTCGATCTCGGCAATCGTCAAAGCCGCAACGAACTGCTCTACCACCGGGATCGAGGCGGCCCAGGCCTGGATCTGCGGCTCGCGGCCGCGCACGCGAAGTGCGGAGACCACGTTGGTGTCCAGCAGATAGCTCACAGCTGAGCGGTGCGCGCAGTCAGGCCGAGCCGGCCCGGCTCGAACTCGATCTCGGCACCCTCGTCCATGGCGACAAGGTCCACGATCGACGCGGGCTCACGGGCGACCGCCTCGGCGAGGATCTCGCGAGCCTCGGCTTCAACGGATCGGTGGTGCTGCTCGGCGCGGGCTCGCAGCGCCGCCTTGGTGCCGGCGGGCAGGTTGCGGATCAGGATCTGCTCCATGACGACCACCCCTTTCGATATCGTCTCAATGATATCAGGAGTACCGGAGCCATGAGGGACTTCCAGCAGGAGCCCTATCTGGCGTTGAGACCCACCACGAGAGCGCCCAACAGCCGGCGAAAGGACGCGGGTCGTCCGAGCGCGTAGATATGGATCTCTTGTACCGCTGCTGGTTCGCTCAGGTGGGACAGGCTGCCGGTTCCAGGAAGCCAAGGCCCGGGTTGTCCCAGATTCGGGGTGCGGTTTTGTCCGTGTAGGTGCAACCGAATGTGGGGTCTGCGACGGCGTTGGGGTCGAGCACGTCGTCCCCGGCGGGCTTGTCGCCGGTCTCGACCCATTGCACGAGGTCTGTGAAGGTGGTGACCAGCTCGGAGGGGGTGAACGAGCAGTGGCCCACGTCGCGGGTCGCCCGCTGGACGAGAAGGTTAGAGGCTCCCTTGTCCTGCACCCGTTGTGCGTAGTCCTGCTCCATCTTGAACGGGACGAACAGGTCGCCGAGCGTGTGTAGCGTGAGCATGGGAATCTTGAGATCACCGGTGGTCGGGGGCACGTTGGCTAGCCCGTTGGGGCGGCGGGCCTGCCGATCGGGGGTGACCCGCTGGACGTCGGCGTTGAAGCTTGTCTCCGCAGGGCTCAGTGTGGGGTCGGCGTCGAACTGATAGACGATGTCCGAGTTCTGCACCCCCACCCCGGGCTGGCGGGGCAGGGTGCCGTCCCCGACGCCGAGGCCGAACAGGAAGTCGCCCACCACGCCGTTCCAGTACAACCACCCCTGCTGGAACAACGGACGTACGCCCCCTGACCGCATCTGTGTCAACCCTGCCAGGGCTTGACCCTGGGCGTTCAGCGCGAAGGGGAACGCGGGACCGAGGGCGGCCTTGGTCGCCGGGACGGTCGTCGACAGGTAGTCAGCGGCGTAGGGGAAGGTGGCGTCCTCGCCCGAGAGGGTCTGCGCGGAGGCGTTGAAGTCGAGGTAGTAGTCGAACAGCTCCGAGTCGCCCAGGTTGCCGCAGATCGGCATGGCGCCGTCGTAGGTCTGCGGCCACTGCTCCGCAACGACGGCGGTCACATGACCGCCCAACGAGGCGCCGGTGATGTAGGTCTTCTCGGGAACGCCGAACCGGCTGCGGAAGAATGCGGTCAAGGCGTGAGTGTCGATGGCTCCCTGCGCCGCGTCGTAGTCGTTCTTGCTGTAACTCGATGCCGCCCAGGCATAGCCGTTGGCCACCAGGTAGGCCCGCAGCGGGTGGTTGTCGACAGTTAGCTCGAGACCGGTGCCGCGGAAGCCGTGCGCCCACAGCACCAGGCGACCGTTCCAGTTCTCCGGCACTTCGATGCGGTAGCCCGCGCCCTTGTGCACCCCCCACTCCCGGGTCGTGTCCACTCCCGGAAGAGCATCGAAGGGCAGCTTCGTCTCGTCGACGAAGTACTGCGGCGGGGGCGAGGCCAACGCTATGGACGCCGGCGACGAGACAGTGACGAACAGGAGCGCCGCAAGGACGAGCGCCAATCGCTTCAAGGAGTGCCTCCAGAGATAGAGCCGCTCAGCGGCCAGGGCTGCAGGGGCGGAGGGACCTCACCGCGGGAAGCCGATAGGTGGGATCTGCTTCGGTCGCTCCAGAATTGATGTCATCGAGGCGCGAGCCTGAGGTAACAGTGCGGGTAGCATCGCACCGCGATTCGCTTCTTGTCTAGAGCCCGTCGTCGCTCGCTCGACTTCGGCTCGAGCGCGATGCAGCAGCTACCGCGGCCCGTCAACTTCCGGCGAAAAGGGGCCTTGTCGGATGCGAGGGACGCGCCTCGTGCGTGTGGCGGGGGCGCGTTCGGGTGGGCCGAGTAGGCGGTTGGTTCACGGATTCCGTGCTGCGTCGATGAGCGTTCGGGCTGAGGCTTTAGCGGCCTCAGGCGCCTGGGGGTCGGCATCGAGGGAGCCGCTGGTCAGGCCGCCGTCCAGGAGGAGGGTCAGGGACCGGGCGAGCGTGTCGGGCTCGCATGCCCCGGCCTGCTCGGCGAGGTTGCGTACCCAGGCGAGCACGGCGCTCTTGTGCGTGACAGTGCGCTGGTGCACGGGGGTGCCGGGCTGGGACTCGGCGGCGGCGTTGATGAAGGCGCAGCCGCGGTACCCCTCGCGCCGGCAGGCGGTGCGGAGCGCGTCGAACATCCCGACCAGCTGCTCGGCGGGGTCCGGCCCGGCGACCTCGGCGGCCGCGGCGAGCTGGCCGGACCAGATGCCGTCGACCTTGTCGAGGTAGGCGAGGACGAGGTCGTCCTTGGCCGGGAAGTGCTTGTAGAACGTCGCCTTCGCGACTCCGGAACGGGCGATGATCAGGTCGATCCCGACGGCCCGAATGCCTCGTGCGTAGAACAGCTCGAAGGCCGTGGCCAGGATCCGCTCACGGGCGGCGCTGGGCCGGGTCACGGTGGCCGGTTCGGCGGACATCTGGCTCCTTGGCGCTTGGCGTCGCCCTCAGCATACCTTGTGAGCAGACAGATCTGTCTGCTACCGTCACGCTACGGGGCAGACAGGGTTGTCTACTCTCTCTCAACCATTCAAGGAGCAGTCATGAAGATCGCCGTTCTCGGCACCGGGATGGTCGGTCGCGCGCTGGCCGCACGCCTGTCCGGACTCGGCCACGACGTCACCATCGGCACCCGAGACCCGGCCGCGACGCTGGCTCGCACCGAACCAGACGGAATGGGCAACCCACCCTTCTCCACCTGGGCGAGCGAGCACACCGCGGTACGCCTGGCACCGCTCGCCGAGGCGGCCGCAGAGGCGGAGCTGATCGTCAATGCCGCGAACGGCTCGGGTGCCTTGCCGGCGCTGGAGCAGGCCGGCGCCGACCATCTGGTCGGCAAGGTGCTCATCGACATCTCCAACCCGCTCGACTTCAGTCAGGGGTTCCCTCCCACCCTCTTCGTCAAGGACACCGACTCCCTCGGAGAGCAGATCCAGCGGGCCTTCCCCAACGCGAGGGTGGTCAAGACGCTGAACACGATGAACGCCAACCTCATGGTCGACCCGGCATCCCTCGGCGCCGAGTCATCGGTGTTCATCTCCGGCAACGACGCCGACGCCAAGACGGCCGTCACCGAGCTGCTCGCCAGCTTCGGCCACACCGACATCATCGACCTCGGCGACATCAGCACCGCCCGCGGCACCGAGATGCTCCTGCCGGTATGGCTGCGCCTGATGGGAGCGCTGGATACGGCGGCGTTCAACTTCAAGATCGTCCGCTGACATGACCGCCATGACAGGCAAGACCGTGCTGGTCACCGGCGGCACCGGCGGGATCGGGCTCGCCACCGCCGCCGCCCTCGCCGAGCTCGGCGCCCGGGTCGGGATCGTCGGACGAGACCCCGCGCGGGCCCAGGCCGCCGCCACGCAGCTCCAGGGCGAGGGAGCAGACGTGGACGTCTTCGTCGCCGACATGTCCTCCCAGTCCCAGGTGCGCCGACTCGCCGACCAGGTGCTCACGGCCTACCCGCGGCTCGACGTCCTGGTCAACAACGTCGGCGGCTACTGGGCCACCCGGCACACCACCGCCGACGGACTCGAACGCACCTTCGCGGTCAACCACCTCGCGCCGTTCCTGCTCACGAACCTCCTCATCGACCGGCTGCGCGACAGCGCACCCGCCCGGGTCGTCACCGTCTCCTCCGGCGCCCAAGCCATGGGGAACATCGACTTCGACGACCTGCAAGGTGAACGTGGCTACAGCGGCCAGCGCGCGTACAACCAGTCCAAGCTCGCCAACGTGATGTTCACCTACGAGCTCGCCCGACGCCTCGAAGGCTCCGGTGTCACCGCCAACGTCCTGCACCCCGGCGTGGTCCGCACCAACTTCGGACGCGAAGACTCCACAGGGTGGATGCGGCTGATGCTGCCGGTCATCCGCCCCTTCATGAAAAGCCCGAACCGAGGCGCCGCCACCTCGGTGTACCTCGCATCCTCCCCCGACGTCGAGGCCGTCACCGGTCGGTACTTCGCCAACAGCAAACTCAAGACGTCCTCGAAGGCCTCCCGAGGCGCCGAGGCCGCCGCCCGCCTCTGGGAGGTCTCCGGAGGCCTCGTCGGCCTCGACACCTGACCTCCCAGGCATGAGAGCAACCCATCTCCAGCGGCCACGAAACACCGACCGGCAGCATTAGCACCACCGACTCCGACCACGCCGTTGCGTGAGGTCGGCTCCGGCTACTTGACACTGGGTCGTGGGACCGGTGTCTGGCCAGACTCGGTTCAGGTGCTCGACGGGATGCTCTTCTCCCGGCTGCCCGCCAGCGTGATCGGTGTGGCTCTCTTTTGGTTTGCGGTCTCGTCGGGCACCGTGGCGATGGTGTGGCTCTAGAGGGGTCTGCCCTGCTCTCAGTAGCACTGCCCGCCTCGCCGTCTTCCCTGTCGGATGTGAGGCGCGAAGGCGGTTCTGATGAAGGTGTTCATCGGGGTTGATCCCCACAAGCTGTCGGTCACGATCGAGGCCGTTGACAAGCAGGAGAGGGTGTTGGCGACCGGCCGGTTCGCCACCGACAACGCCGGTTATCGGGCGATGCGCAAGCACGTGGCCTCTTGGCCGGAGAGGGTGTGGGCGGTGGAGGGCAGCAACGGCGTCGGCCGCTCGCTGGCGCAACGGCTGCTCGCTGATGGCGAGCACGTGGTGGATGTGCCGGCGAAGCTGTCGGCGCGGGCGCGGCTGCTCGACACCGGCCACAACCGCAAGACCGACGCCCACGACGCCCACTCCGTTGCGGTGGTCGCGGTGCGCACCAAGACGCTGCGGGTGCTGTCCTACGACGCCGAGCTCGAGGCGCTGCGGATGCTCAGCGACCGACGTGAGGAACTCGGACGTGCCCGGGTTCAGACCGTCAACCGGCTGCACCGGCTGCTCGCCGAGCTGACACCTGGCAAGGCGAAGAAGGACATCACCACTGGTCAGGCCAAGGCCATCCTGGCCTCGGTACGTCCCCGTGACGTGGTCGGCAAGACCCGCCGTCGCCTCGCCGCGGAGCAGCTGAGCGAGCTGGTCGTGATCGAGAAGAAGACCAAGGAGATCAACAAGGAGCTCAAGGCGATGGTCCTGGCCCGGGGGTCGACGTTGATGGACCTGCCCGGTGTCGGACCGGTCGTGGCCGCCCGGGTCCTGGCCGACACCGGCGACGTCGCCCGCTTCGCCGACCGGAACCGGTTCGCGTCCTGGACCGGCACCGCACCCCTGGACGCCTCCTCCGGTGAGCAGAATCGGCACCGTCTCTGCCGCGCCGGGAATCGGCGGATGAACCACATGATCCACATCGCCGCCGTCAACCCAGCTCCGCCTCGACACCGACGGGCGGGCCTACTACCGCCGCAAGCGCGCCGAGGGAAAGAAGCCGCTGGAAGCGCTGCGCTGCCTCAAACGCCGGATCTCCGACGCCCTCTATCGACAACTCCAAGGCGACGCCCGAGCCGCCGACATCGTCAGTGCCGAGGTCGACGAGGCGGGCCCGGGAGGGCACCGCGGGGCGTCTCTGATATCCAGCGCGGCCGGCTCACACCCGCACACCGGCACTTCGGATCAGCCACTTCCCGGACCCGCGAACACGACGCTACCCCCGACCACTTCGCCGAGGAAGATCCCCGGCGCCAGAACCCTCCAAACCACCTCTTGGGCGTCAGAGGGGTGCCGGTATGACGCACGTGCACCCACGGTCCAGAAAGAGGTGCTCGGCTCCTTTACTGACTCAGGCAAACCGGCTTCGTCAGCTCCTGCCTGGGTGCGTAAATGCCAGCGTCATCCTCTTGTTGACGAAGCGATCGGGGCAGTAGGACGCCGCGTCTTGGGTTCCTCTGCTCTGCGACTGTGCGGGTTGTCTGACAGGCTTCGCCTCACGTCGCATCGTCGAGGTTCGCGCTGCTGCTCGATCGGGGGAGACGCTAGAGACGGGGTGAAGCGTACTGTGCTGAAGATGCGGGATCTGCCCAGCGGCACGGTGACTTTCCTGTTCACCGACATCGAGGGATCGACCCGGGCGCTCCAGAAGCTCGGGCGGGATGGGTTCGTGCGCCAGCTTGACCGACACGCCGAGATCATGCGTGCGGCGGTGACCGAGCACGGAGGGGTCGAGCTCGGAACCGAGGGGGACTCCTTCTTCGTGGTGTTCCCGACGGCGTCGGGCGCGCTGCGCGCCGCTGCCGCGGCGCAACGGGCGCTTGCGGCACATTCGTGGTCCCACGGCAGCCCGATCCGGGTCCGGATGGGGCTGCACACCGGCGAGGGGGCGCCGGGTGGCCAGAACTACGTCGGGATCGACGTCAACCGAGCCGCCCGGATCGCTGCGGCAGGACATGGCGGGCAGATCGTTGTATCCGAGGCCACCCGGGTTCTGGTCGCGGACGATCTGCCGGACGGGGCGCGTTTCCGAAGTCTCGGGGCGTATGAGCTGAAGGACATCGTGAGTCCAGAACGGCTCTACGATCTCGTGCTCGACGGGCTGTCCTCCGACTTTCCTCCGTTGAGGGCGTGGCCGGTCAGGAGGACCAATCTTGTGCCGCGTCGAACGTCGTTCGTCGGCCGAGCACGGGCATTGGCGGACGTCCAGAGACTGCTGGCTGAGACGCGGCTGCTCACCCTGACCGGCCCGGGTGGGATCGGCAAGACCCGCCTCGCGGTCGAGGCCGGCTCGAGGTTGCTGGATCGGTTCGCCGACGGCGTGTTCTTCGTAGACCTCAGCCCGCTGAGCGACCCCGCGCTTGTGGTGCCGGCGATGGCCGCAGTGTTGAATGTGCGAGAAACTCCCGGTACGGACTTCACCGACGGCCTGCGCCGGCACCTCGCAGATCTCGACGTGTTGATCGTGCTCGACAACTTCGAGCAGCTCGTCGAAGGGAGCTGGGCGATTGGCGACCTGCTCGACGCGGCGCCCAGGCTGACGGTGCTGGCAACCAGCCGCATCCCGCTTCACATCGCGGGTGAGCGCGAGTACCAGGTGGCCCCGCTCGAGCTTCCTGTGCGGGGGCAGCGTGGCGATACCGCCAGGACCGAGTCATCGGAGTCGGTGAGGCTGTTTGTGGACCGTGCAGCGTCGGTCCGTCCGGGCTTCGCACTCACGGAGGCGAACGCCTCGGCGGTCGTCGACATCGTCGAGCGGCTCGACGGGCTGCCGCTCGCGTTGGAGCTCGCCGCCAGCAGGATCGGAGTGCTCGACGCCGCGACGTTGGCCTCTCGCCTCGAGCATCGACTGCCGTTGCTGACGGCCGGCGCCCGGGACCTCCCGGAGCGTCATCGCACGCTCGAGGAGACGATCCGGTGGAGTCACGACACTCTCGAGCCCAGCGACCGGCTACTGTTCGCGCGGCTTGCGGTCTTCGTGGGCGGTTGGACACTTGACGCCGCTGAGGGGGTATGCGACGGCGACGAAGTCGACGTGCTGGACGGGCTCACCACCCTCGTTGACAACAGCCTCGTGCGGCGCCGCGAGACGGATGATGGGTCGCTGCGGTTCCACATGCTCGAGACCATCCGGGAGTTCGCCTGGGCGCGCCTAGGAGAGGCTGAGGAGATCGAGCACCTGCGCGAGAGGCACGCTCGACACTACGAGTCCCTCGCCGAGCGGGTCAGCGTCGCACTCGGGGGACCACGAGGCGGTTGGCTGAACCGCCTGGACGCTGAGCTAGGGAATCTCCGAGCCGCCCTTGCGTGGTTCCACGAACGAGCCGACCACCAGGCCCTGCAGGTGATGGCGGGATCGCTCGGCCACTACTGGATGGACCGAGGTCTCCTCAGCGAGATGCGAACGTGGCTGGAGCGCTCCCTCGAGTCGGGCTTCAAGGGCAGTCATCACGCGTTGGTCCTGACTCGCCTTTCCGGGGTGGACTACATACAGGGCCGGTACGAGGACGCCCGAGGGCGAGCCGAGGATGCGTTGGCGGAGGCCCGACGCATGGGTGACCCCGCCAGCGTTCAGCGGGCGATGGCGCACCTGGCGAACGCCCTCGAGGCAGAAGGGTTCGTCGAGGAGTCGTGGAACTTGGAGAGGGAGGGCGCCGAGATCGCAAGGACGCTGCAGGACGCGCACCCGCGGGTGCTACTGGTGTCACTGGTCAATTTGGGCTACTCGGCCATCGTCCGTGGCAAGCTCGAGGACGCCGTCGGCTACTCGGAAGAAGCCGTCGCACTTGCTGCGAAGCTCGACGAGTCTGCCGATGGAGCCGCGGCGCGGTGCAACCTGGCGCTTGCTCTCATCGAGCTGGGACGCATCGAGGATGCCGCCGACATGGGAGCCCAAGCACTCACGGCGGCGATCGAGGCGTCCGATCCCACGCTCGCGATCGACTGCCTGGAAGTCGTGGCGGCTGTGGAGGCACGACTGGATAAGCACGCCTCAGCGGCGAGGTTGCTCGGAGCGTCTGAGGCCCTTCAAGAACGGTCCGGTTCCGAGCTGGAGCCTTTGGAGCGCGCGCTACACCAGCGAACCTCGCAACTTCTCGGCACGGCACTCTCGGATTCCGAGCTGCGGGCAGCATGGGCTGAAGGAGCTGAGATGGACCTGAGGGATGCGGGGAGGGAGGCGGACCGGAGGTCATGACCGACGTCGCCCCATCGCGGAGGACGCGGGGCTCGCGCAGCAGATGGATGGCCGAGGCATTCTTGAACGAGCGGGGCACCGCTCAAGTCGGGGTCTCGGAGGCCGGAGTCTCGATGAACACCAGGCAGTGAAGAGGAGCCGGACCCGCAGTTGAGTCGTGCGCGGTTTCAGGGCTCCAGTACCTCCTGATGGCGCACCGCCACCTCCTTCCGCCGGACCGGTCCTTCGGACCCCGACCGCGGTCGCCGTGACCGACGTCCAGAACGCCGCAGGTGTGGCCGCCAATGGCGCGGTCGGTCTCAAGCCCCGGCCACTGTTGGTCATCGTCACCCGCGACGATCCCACGGGCAACTCGTTCCGAGCCGTCAAGCAGTGCGGGCACGCGTCTTCCGTCTTCGACGAACAGTCCGGCACCCCGGCGGAGTGGGTGCACCTGGTGGCGGCCGCCTGTTGCGGGTACCTGTTCGGGGTCCTCCTGCCAGGCGCCACGGCCACGGTTGGTTCGACGTGTGGGACGTGCGCGCGTGGGTGGTGATAGACCGGGCACACGGTGCGGCCCTAGGGTTCGCGGAACCGGTCGGTGACGGCGGCGGCTGCGACGAGGCCAGCGGTGTATCCGAGGAGGAGCACGGTTGCGGCACCCGGTAGGAGCTGTCCCGGCTGGGTGCGCTCGGTGAGCATCTGGAGGGTGGCTCCGCTGGGTAGCCACTGGCCGATCTCGGGTCGGCGGGTGACGACCGGGAGGATGCCTTCGACCACGAACGCCCACACCAGGACGGCCCCAACGGCGGCCGCCGTGTTGCGCAGCAGGGCACCGACGGCGACCCCTAATAGGGCGTGGAGGACGACGAGCAGGAGGAGGATGCCGGCGTACCGGGGCACCTCGTGGTCCAGTGGTGCGACGGACACGCCGCGCGACGCGAGGAGGACCGCGCTTGCACCCATGGACACCGCTGCCAGCACGAGGGTGACCAGGGCCGCGACGATCGACATGGCGATGAGCTTCGCGGTCAGGACCCGCGTGCTGCGCGGCTCGGCGAGCCGAGTGGTGAGCACCGTCCCGTGCCCGAACTCCGCTGTGGTGGAAAGCAGACCGACCAGCAGTACTGCTGCCCCGGCCAGGCGGGCGGGGCTGCGCAGCGACTCCGCCAGCAGGGCCGGCTCGATCGGCGGTATTGACGCCCCGGCCGGCGCAACAACGACGAGCACGGGCCCGAGGACGGCATACAGCAGGACCACGGCGGATGCGACCCATAGGGCGCGCGTGGTGCGGATCTTGAGCAGTTCGGCTGCCACGAGGTACTTCATGACCCCTCCTCGGAGGGTGCGGGGATGGGGCCGGTTGTGTGGGACGTGGTGAGTGCCAGGTAGACGTCCTCGAGGGAGGATCCCCGGGCCTGTGCCAGCAGGTCGGCCATGGGCTGGTGGGTGACGAGCCGGCCGTGGGCGATGATGACGATGTCGTCGATGGTCTGGGCTAGTTCGGCCAGGAGGTGGCTTGAGACGAGGAGCGTCCGGCCGTCGGCTGCCATCGATCGGATGAGGCCGCGCAACCAGTGCACGCCCTCGGGGTCCAGCCCGTTGGCCGGCTCGTCGAGGACCAGGGTCCCCGGGTCACCGAGCAGCGCCGCGGCCAGAGCCAGCCGTTGACGCATGCCCATCGAGTAGCCGCCGGCGCGGCGTCTGGCTGCTCCCGCGAGCCCTGCCTGGGTGAGAACCTCGTCAACCCTGGTATCGGGGATGTCAGCGGTGCGGGCGATGACCCGCAGGGCGTTGCGGGCGGTGCGCCGCGGGTGGAAGACGTTCGGGTCGACCATGGCGCCGACGGTCCGCAGCGGGTCGGTGAGCTGGGCGTAGGGCACACCGTCGATGGTGGCCGAGCCGGCGCTCGGGCGGGTCAGTCCGAGCAGGGCGCGGATGCTTGTGGTCTTGCCCGCCCCGTTGGCACCGACGAAGCCGGTGACCCGGCCGGGTGCGAGGGTGAACGTGAGGTCCTCGACAGCGATGATGTCCTGGTACCTCTTGGTCAGAGCGGTGAACTGGATCAGTGCCATGGCCCGGCTCCTGTGCTGCTGCCGCGCCCTTCGCGGCATGTCACCGACGCTAGGCGGTGCCTCACGTCGGGTCATCAACCCCCGGGGTGCACCTGTGCCTACGTCCCCCGGCTGAGCCGTACGCCCGGAGATGTACGGCGCGTCAGGTCCCGGGGACCACCAGGCCGGCCTCGTAGGCGATCACGACCAGCTGGGCACGGTCGCGGGCACCAAGCTTGGCGAGAACGCGGCTGACGTGCGTCTTGGCCGTGGCGGGACTTATCACCAGACGGTGGGCGATCTCGGCGTTCGAGCTGCCCTGGGCGACCAGCTTGAGCACCTCGGTCTCGCGCGCGGTCAGGGAGGTGAGGTCGTCACCGCGCGGACGTCCAGTCGCGGGTCGGCGTGCATACTCGCGCACCAGCATCGACGTCACCGAAGGCGCCAACAGTGACTCGCCAGAGGCCACGACACGCACCGCGTGCACGATCTCCTCGGGTGTGGCGTCCTTGAGGAGAAACCCGCTGGCACCGGCGGCAAGAGCGGCGAACACGCTCTCATCGACGTCGAAGGTCGTCAGGACGAGCACACGCACACTTGCGCATGCCGGATCGGCGGCGATGATTCGGGTCGCGGCGATCCCATCGAGCCTCGGCATCCGCACGTCCATGACCAGCACGTCCGGCCGTTCACGGCGAGCCAGGGCGACGGCCTGCTCGCCATCGGATGCCTCCCCGACCACCTCGATGTCCTGCGCATAGCCGAGCTGGACCCGCAGGCCGTCCCGCACGAGAGCCTGGTCGTCGCAGATGCCCACCCGGATCGTCATGCCTTTTCCTCTTCTGCTGCCTCTGCGTCCAGGGGCAGCCTCGCCTCGATGAGCCATCCCTGAGGTGTCGGCCCGCTCCAGAATTCACCCGATAGTGCGGCCACTCTCGTCGCCAGACCCCGTAGGCCCCGTCCGTGCCCGGTACCCACACCTGCACTCACCGGCGCCCCGGTGAGCACCGACGCCCGCCCGTCGTCGCCGACGACGCTGAGCGAGACCGTCACCGAAGCTCCGGGAGCGTGGCGCACCGCGTTCGTCAGCCCCTCCTGGGCCACACGGTAGGCACACAACTGGGCCGCAGGGGACGCCTCCCGCCATCGACCGTCGTCCTCAACCATGACCGTCACCCCGCCGGCGCGCACGTTCTCGACGAGCGCATCGATGTCCGCCACCTCCGGCGAGGGCGCTCGCGCCGCGTCCGGGACGGCGAAACCTCCGCCGAAGGACGGCCCGGCCGGCGTGACAGTGGACCCCACGACCTCGTCCGTCAGCAGGCCGAGCATCTGGCGCATCTCCCGCATCGCCGTCCGGCTCGAGGCCTCGACGGCCGTCAGCGCCCGCTCCGCAGTAGCGGTATCCCCGGCAGCGATCGCCACCCGTGCGGTACTCGACTGAACCGCCACCGCGCTGAGCCCGTGGCCCACCAGGTCGTGCAGGTCACGGGCAATCCGCAGCCGCTCCTCAACCGTGGCGCGGCGCCCGGCCTCTTCGACGCGGGCGCGCTCACTGCGCACGAGGACCCCGACCAAGGCCACCACAGCGGTTAACGCCGCCACGAGCACCAGACCCCCCGACCGAGGGTGCACCAGCTGAGCGATAACGAGGACCACGACAGTCGCAGCCGCGATTACAGCGCACTCGCGCATCGAGCGACGACGGTTCGGACCGGTCGTCGCAAGAGTCCAGATCACGACCCACGGTGCCCATGCCGGGCCGATACCCCCAACAAGGGCCAGTCCGGCGAAGCAGACCACGACAACTACAGCCACGACACGACGATGGACCCGCCGCCAGACCACAGCGAGCCCCGCGCCGACCGCGAACGCCGCTGACAGAACCTCGGCCCACCCCGCAGGCACGAGGGCCTCCACCTGACCTGCCCGCACCAGCGTCAGGTGAGCCAAGCCGACCAACGTCCCCAAGCCCCAATCGACCAGTCTCGGCTCGGTGGCGCGCCGAGACGCCTCCTGAGCCCCATCCGGTCGGCGCACACCCACATCATCGCGCACCCAGACGGCGTGTGAGACGTCCCCAAATTCTGTCACCGTCGTCGTCAGCGATGCCGACGGGGCGGCAACTACTCGCGATGGTCGGCAGCCGGCGGATAGACGGACCGACGAGGCCAGGGATCGACTGTCCCGGGGTCGCTACTGGCGCCGGGGTGTCGCTAGTCTCGCGGTGTGCCCGAGTTCAGTTGGCGGCCGGCCAACGAGGTGACGTGCGAAGACCTCGAGGCGGTGTTCGAGGCCGGCGGCGCCCGCAAGTGTCGCTGTCAGGCTCTCAAGGTCCCGGGCTGGATCTGGCGCGATACGACCCAGGAGGAGCGCGACGCCGCGCTGCTGGAGCAGGCCGGCTGCGGCACAAGCGGCCCCACGTCGGGCCTGGTCGGGTATGTCGACGGCGAGCCGGCCGGCTGGGTCGCGGTCGAACCGCGGGAGAACTACCCGAGGATCTGGGCCCGTCAGAAGTCGTGGATGCGCAAGGACCCGGACCTCGAGGGGGTCTGGTCGGTCACCTGCTTCGTCGTGCGAAAGGGTTTCCGTCGACAGGGGCTGATGTACGAGCTCGCCGCCGCCACCGTCGAGTACGGCAGGCAGGTGGGCGCTCGCATCCTCGAGGGCTACCCCACCGAGCCGCCGCCAGGCAAGGACGTGATCTGGGATGAGGCCTCGGTCGGGCTGCTCCAAGTGTTCCTCGACGCCGGCTACGAGGTTGAGGCCTCGCCCACACTGCGCCGCAGGGTGGTGCGACACCGACTCGACGCATTGTCCTGACTAAAGGTCGCGCTCAGCTGACGTGGACCGGCAGCCGGGTACGCGAGCAGGCGGAGAAGTCGCATCTGGCGCATCCGCTCTACCCGCAATGTGCAGCAGCTCCTTCAACGGTGGAGTCGTCGGGCTGCACGGCGCCGGCTCGGGTGAACGGGGCGGCGAGTCCGATCGTGTCATGGCGATTGGGTCGCGCGACGGCTTCGACCGTGCGAGTGTTGGCTGTGGCCCGCGTAGGCATCGATCCGGTCCTGGAGTGGTTGCTGCGCTCGGATCCGGCGGTGGCCCACCAAGCGCGACGTGACCTACTGAATGAGGATGACCAGGCTGCCCGGGCCATGATTGCCCGGTCCGGCACGGCAGCCGTCATCCTGGCTGCGTCGACCGGATGGGCACTCGGGTCGGGGCTTCGATCAGCCGAAGTGGGCGTCCACGCACTACACGCTGCTCGAGCTGCGGGGCCATCAGATCGACCCAGGTGTGGCGGCCTGCCGGAACGCCGTCGCACTGTGTCTGGAGCAGAAGGGTGGGGACGGGGGCGCAAACCCCAGCGGCACCATCACCCGCTCCGATGTGTGCATCAACGACATGTTCCTCGCGATCGCCGCCTACTTCGGGGCAGGCACCCCGGACCTGAGGAGCCTGGTCGACTTCATTCTGAGCGAGCAGCTGGGGGACGGGGGTTCAACTGCCGCAGCAACCGCTCCGGCTGCCGCGTCTCCTCGGTGCACACCACCAGCTCCGTCATCGACGGCCTTTCCGAGTACCTGCGGGCAGGACACCCCCACCGCGTTGACGATGTCGAAGCCGCCCGGGACGCGGCCATCGAGTGCCTCCTGGCCCGCCGGCTCTACCAGAACAAGGCGACCGGGGTGCCGGTCCACCCGGAGGTGGTCAAGCTGCACCATCCGCGACGGTGGCACTTCGATGTCTTGAGAGGACTCGAGGTTGTCACCGCCGCCGGCGTCACCCACGACGAGCGAGTACAGCCGGCGCTCGAGATCCTCCGTGGGCGCCGGCCCGATGGGCGCTGGGCCGCCAACGCCGGATACCCGGGCGCTACGCACGTCACCTACGCGCGCGCCGGCACTCCCAACCCGTGGCTCACCCTGCGGGCCTACGCGTGATGCGCGCCCTGTCCGCTCTGTGATATTCACCCCCACGGCCTCCACAAGGGCCCATTGCCGGGCAGCCCCACCCAGCGCAATATCCGGCGGAGTGACTCACCTGTTTGATCGAGCGGATGGACGTGGGTCAGGCGATGACGTGGGGCTGACTTGACACAGCGGCTGGACACCTCTCACTGTTCTCTGGTGCGGGTTCGCTCGCATCGAAGGGGAGTACCCCACCACGTTGTGTCGTCAGTTCGAGCCGGTCCGGCTCCGGCGCAGCGGGCCGCCGAGAGCCGGTGAGCCGGGAGAGACCTTCGTTTCCATTGTGAAACGAAAGGTTCCCTCATGAATGTGCCTGCGTGGGCGTGGCTCGTCGTCCTTGGCGTGATTCTCGTGATGCTTGTCCTCGACCTGTTCATGCACCGCGACGCGCACGTCATCTCCGTCAAGGAGGCCGCCGCGTGGTCCGCGGTGTGGGTCGCGCTCGGCGTCGCGTTCGGCGGGGTGCTGTGGTCGGTGTACGGCTCCGAGATCGGCCAGCAGTACTTCGCCGGCTACCTCATCGAGAAGTCCCTGGCGGTCGACAACGTCTTCGTCTGGGCGATCATCTTCACCTTCTTCGCCGTCCCGCGCGAGTACCAGCACAAGGTCCTCTTCTACGGGGTGCTCGGCGCGCTGGTCTTCCGGGGCGTGTTCATCGCCGCCGGCTCGGCGCTGATCGCGAGCTTCTCCTGGATCCTCTACCTCTTCGCCGCGTTCCTGCTCGTCACCGGCTACAAGATGCTGCGCCAGCGCAACACCCACATCGACCCCTCCCAGTCCAAGACGCTGGCGCTGTTCCAGAAGGTGGTGCCGATGATCAGCGAGTACCGCGGGCAGCGGTTCTGGATCCGCCCCAACGGGGTGCTGGTCGCCACCCCGCTGCTCGCCGTGCTGGTTCTGGTCGAGGTCACCGACATCATCTTCGCGGTCGACTCGATTCCGGCGATCTTCGCCGTCACCGACGAGGTGTTCATCGTCTTCACCGCCAACGCCTTCGCCATCCTCGGGCTGCGGGCGATGTACTTCCTCCTGGCCGACCTGATCCACCGGTTCGTCTACCTCAAGGCCGGCCTTGCGCTCGTGCTCATCTGGGTGGGCGTCAAGATGCTCCTCAAGATCGACGTCTACTACATCCCCACCACGATCAGCCTTGCCGTCGTCGCGACCATCATCGCTACCTCCATCGGCCTGTCCCTGCTCAAGACCCGCGGTCAGGAACGCCACACACCGACGGTGACCGCCACCGCCCCCTTCCGGGTGCGTGACCAGGACGGCAACGTCCTGCCTGGCCACGAGGACGAGTACGGCGACGACACACCCGCGACCATCCTCGGCGGCACCTCCGGCCAGCGGCGTCGGCTCGGCCTGGCCGACGAACGCACCCGGGTACGACCATGAGCTCCGCCACGCCCGCAACGGCGGCGCATCGCGACGTAGGAGGTGACCTGGCACCGCACCACATCCACCCGAGCCGACCTCCGCGCGACCGGATCGGCGATGCGGCGCTCACCTGCGGCGTCGTCGCCCTGGTTTTCGTCTTCGTCCCCATCATCGCAGACCTCATCACGCCACCCGCAGCGATAGCAGCCATCCTCCTCGCCCTGACCAACCTCATCCGCGAGCACCGGAACCTCTCAGCCCACTCGAACAGAGCCCTCATCGGTGGACTACTCGGAGCCGTCGCCGCCCTCATCACCCTGATGGTCTTCGCCGCCACCGGCACCTTCACTTAGGGCCCTCCACCACCTTCACCGATGAACGGGCGGGGGGCATAGACGGCCAGACGACCCCCCAGCCTGCAGTCATCGAACGACGTGGATGCCAGGCAGCCAAGTACGCCCGGCTGCCGGCGGTAAGACGCAGGTTGGGAGGCGTCCTCA
>JBAUUB010000143.1:0-11233 GCA_049582485.1 Dermatophilaceae bacterium | reverse complement strand
GTCTGGACGGCCTCGATATCAGGCTGGATGGAGGACCGAGCGGCGAACGCAGATCGGAGCCGGGTGGCCGCCGCCCAGATCGCGGAGGTGACCATCCGAACGAGGGATCGACGTCATGCCGGGAGCGGACGGCCGCGAGTCCATCGCGCGCGCGAGGACGACGACCGGGCTGTCCTGGTCCGCTGGCGGGCCCCAATGCTCGCGATCTCGCGACGCGGCTCTACACTCCGCTCATGCTCATCATCGCTCTGATCCTCTTCGGCATGCTCATCGGTGCCGCCGCCCAACTGATTCTCGGCGGCGGGCGGACGTCCATCGACTGGACCATGGCGATCATCGCGGGACTCGTCGGGTCGTTCGTCGGTGGGCTGCTCATCAGCCTGCTCTCCGGCGATGGACTGGAGCTGAGGGCCAGCGGCATCATCGGCTCAATCGTCGGTGCCGTGATCGTGACCGCGGGCTGGCGCTTCCTCCAGCAACGCCGCAGCGCCTGAGCGTCCTCGACCGCTCAGTCGCCGCCTCGGCGGCCGCGCTCACTCGGCAGCGGCTCCAGCTCGACGTCGGTCCCCGGGCGGTGCGTCGGATCGGCGCTCGCCCCGACCAGGTGCTCCGAATCCTCGAGCGAGCGACCTTCACCTGCCCGCTCTCCGTTTCCCGCCGTCCGGGCGCGGTGTCCCGACGCCCCCTGTGCGCGAGCCGCGATCCGCATGCGGCGACCCTCTTCGATCCGGTCCTGCAGCCGCTCAGCGGCCTTCTCGGAGTTCGACGTGTCGCGCGGGGGCAGCTGGAGCGTCTCCTCCGCCTTGATGCCCGCCTGCAGCTGCCGGGACCGCTCGACCTCGGCGTCCACCTCGGCGCCGAACAGCAGGGCGAGGTTGGTCAGCCACAGCCACAGCAGGAACACGATGACGCCTGCGAGCGACCCATAGGTCCGCTGGTAGTTGCCGAAGTTCGAGACGTAGAAGCCGAACCCCAGGGTGGCCACGACCCAGACGGTGATCGCGACGAACGCGCCGAGGCTGATCCAACGGAACCGGGGCTGCTGGATGTTGGGGGTGGCGTAGTAGAGGATCGCCACTGCCAGGACGACGAGAACGAGGATCACCGGCCATTTGGCGATGTTCCAGAGCTGAACCGACTCGTCGGCCAGACCGACGAGACTGCCGATCGTCGCCGCCACCTCCCCACTGAGGACCAGGCCGAGCATGATGATGGCGGCGATCAGGACGAGAAGGATCGTCACGGCAAGCATCTGCGGGCGCAGCTTCCAGAACGGCCGACCCTCGTCGATCTGGTAGATCCGGTTCATCGCCCGGCCGAAGGCGTTGACGTAGTTCGATGCCGCGTACAGCGCCAGGGCCAGACCGAAGGCGAGCGTCACTCCCGCCGCCTGCGACTGCGCCATCTCGCGGATCGGATCCGCCAACAGGTCGGCGGCCTGGTTCTGGCCGGCCTGGCGGAGCAGGTCGATGACGGCCTCGGCGGTCGCCTCGCTCTCACCGATCACGCCGAGCAGCGAGATGAGCGCCAGCATCGCGGGAAAGATCGACAGCACCGAGTAGTAGGTCAGCGCGGCGGCGAGGTCGGTCACCTGGTCGCGTACGAACTCCGCGATCGCTCCCTTGATCGCGAGCGTGATCGGCGGCTTCTTCAGGTCGGTCGGGTTCTCCGGCTTGCGCCGTTCGTCGGGTTCGGGCGCGGTCTGCGCCTTGACGGTGCTCTCGCCTTCGCGGGCCACGGGATCCTCCATCGGTATGCGGTGGTTGGCCGCCCTCGTCTTGAGCGTCGTTCTCTCGACACTACCCAAGGCAGCGGCCGGCTAGTCAGGTGGAGTGGGACACTGGTGCGATGCCCAGCCGTGGACGAGGAATGCCCCGCCGACCTGTGCATTTCGGTCCGGAGGCGATGGAGGAGCACGGCGGCCTGACGCCCGACCCGGCCGATCTGGTCGAGGCGGCCCACCAGAGCGCCGCCCTTGTCGTCGCCGCCGGCCGGGACGCCGAGAGCACTGAGCGCTTCATCGCCCTGGTCGACGAGGTCGGCCTCTCGACCTTGGCCGAGCTGTGGTCCGAGCGTCCGGCGCGGAGCCTTCCCGGTGTGCTCTGGCGGCTCTACGTCATCCGCGAGTGGATCCGCAGGGACCCCGAGCGAGCAAGCCGGGAGTACTCAGCGGGGATGCGCTTCGCCGAGGCCCACCACGCCGTCGCCGGCAGTGCCGAGCCCCCGGGGCCGGTCGAGGTCGGCCTGGTCGCCGACGAGATCCTCCGTGGGGTCTACTCGGGCAACGTCGCGACCGCCTTCGACCGTGCGTCGGCGTTCTGTCATGTGGTGGCGTCAGGGCGCGCCGAGCTCGCGGACGGGGCCGACGTCGATGACCCGGAGGACGGCAGCCGGCAGACGACGCAGGCGGCGGCGATGCAGACCACGGCCCTCGACCTGCAGGCCTGCGCCCGGTTGTGGCGCGCCGGAGAGCTGCGCTGAGCAGCGCCGGAACTTTGGCAGCGCACCGTTCAGCGCGTTAGCATCGACAGGCTGCGCCGGACCGCGGTAGCCCCGGGTCCCAAACTAAGCCGCTTCGAGCGGCCTCGCGCCGTGAGGCGCTCCCGGTCCGGCGTGGCGACATCGACTTCGTCGCCGCGGGCACCCGTTCTCAGCGGCACGCGTGGTCAGGGTGCGAGCGGTCCCGGCGGCTGAGGTGCCAGCTCCATCGCGCCGGGCGGGCCCGGACACACATCCCCGTGCTCGCTCGCCTCTCGGCGCGCGGTGGAGTAGGCGCGGCGTGCGGGAGACTGCCAACCGCATACCCGGCAGGACCCGTAGGCGAAGACCCCCCGTTCGACGATCTCCCAGGGCGGTTTGGCGCTCTGCTCCACGAATCCAGCATGCGTACCGCACGGTCGCTGCGCAACTAAGGGGCGGTTTGGTGTGACCCGCAAGGGCCGATCGGCCGTCGGCCGATCAGCCGAAGCGTCCGGAGACGTAGTCCTCGGTCGCCTTGTTCGACGGGTTGCTGAAGATCTTCTCGGTGTCGTCGAACTCGATGAGCCTGCCCGGCTTACCGGTCCCGGCGATGTTGAAGAACCCGGTCCGGTCCGAGACTCGGGCGGCCTGCTGCATGTTGTGGGTGACGATGACGATCGTGTAGTCGTCCTTGAGATCCGTCATGAGGTCCTCGATCGCGAGCGTCGAGATCGGGTCGAGAGCGGAGCATGGCTCGTCCATGAGGACGACCTCGGGCTTGATGGCGATGGTGCGCGCGATGCACAGCCGTTGCTGCTGGCCACCGGAGAGGCTCGAGCCCGGCTTGTCGAGGCGGTCCTTGACCTCCTCCCAGAGGTTGGCGCCCCGCAGCGAGCTCTCGACGAGATCCTCGGAGTCGGACTTGCTCAGACGGCGGTTGTTGAGCCGGACGCCCGCGAGGACGTTCTCCTTGATCGACATCGTCGGGAACGGGTTTGGCCGCTGGAAGACCATGCCGATCCGGCGGCGCACGCTCACCGGGTCGACGTACCTGCCATAGAGGTTCTCGCCGTCCATCGTCACGTCGCCGGTCACGTAGGCGCCGGGAATGACCTCGTGCATCCGGTTGAGCGAGCGCAGGAACGTCGACTTGCCGCACCCGGAGGGACCGATGAGCGCGGTCACCGACTTCGGCTCGATCGTCATCGTCACCTCCTCGACGGCGAGGAAGTCGCCGTAGTAGATGTTGAGATCCTTGACCTCGATGAGCTTGGACACGGGTGCGGTTCCTTGTCGTCCTGGGCGGTTGTTCCGGGTAGGTGTGCTCGAGGGGTATGCGCTGGCCGGCTCGGTCAGCGGCCGGTCTTGGGTGCGAAGAACTTGGAGATCAGACGCGCGACGATGTTGAGCGTCATGACGATGAGGATGAGGGTGAGCACGGAGGCCCACATCCGCTCGATGAAGGCCTCCCGCGGGATGCCGGGGGTGGCGTAGCTGTAGTAGGCGAAGACGGGCAGGGTCTGCATCCGCCCGTCGAAGGGGTTGATGTTCATGCCCGTCGTCGTTCCGACGGTCACCAGGAGCGGGGCCGTCTCGCCGATGACGCGGGCGATCGCGAGGGTGACGCCCGTGCCGATGCCGGCCGCCGCCGTGGGCAGCACGACCTTTCCGATCGTCAGCCACTTGGGAACGCCGAGGGCGTAGGCCGCCTCGCGGAGCTCGTTCGGCACGAGCCGAAGCATCTCCTCGGTGGACCGCACGACGACCGGGACCATGAGAACGGTGAGCGCTACCGACCCGATGATGCCCATCCGCACGCCGGGGCCCAGGAAAAGGGTGAACAGGGCGACGGCGAAGAGGCCGGCGACGATCGAGGGGATGCCGGTCATGACATCGACGAAGAAGGTCAGCGCTCGGGCGAGGCGTCCTCGGCCGCCGTACTCGACGAGGTAGATGGCGGCGAAGATCCCGATGGGCACGGAGAGCAGGGTCGTGATCCCGGTGATGATGAGGGTTCCGACGATCGCGTGGTAGGCGCCGCCGCCCTCGCCGAGCACCCCGCGCATCGACCAGGTGAAGAACTCGCCGTCGAAGCGGGCCAGGCCGCGGCTCACGACCGTCCAGACGACGGATAGCAGCGGGGTCAGTGCGATGAGGAAGAACGTCGTCACCAGACCGGTGACGACGCGGTCCGTCGCGTGGCGTCGTCCTTCGATCGTCCGAGCGACGAGATAGATGCCGATGAGGTAGACCACGGCGGTCGTCGTGAAGAGGGCGAACGGTCCGAGGACACCGCCGACGCCGAGCAGGAGCGCGGCGACGGCGCCCGAGCCGACGAGCACTCCGGCGTGCTGGACCCGGTTGACGCGACCGGACTTGATGCCGCTCGAGGGGTCGTCGAAGGTCGGGCGCTGCGGAGCTCGGCCGCCGGTCGGTCGGGTGCTCGTGGTGGCGGTCATCAGTTGGCTCCCGAGAACTCGGCCCGGCGGGAGATGATCCACCTGGCCGCCATGTTGACGATCAGCGTGACGAGGAAGAGGACCAGCCCACTGGCGACCAGGGTGGCCAGAGGCGGTCCGGTGGGCGCTTCGGGGAACTGGAGGGCGATGTCCGCGGCGATGGTGCCCGGATTCGCCGGACTGGTGATGACGGGGGTGTAGCGCGCCGAGACGGACAGGATGATGGCGACCGCCATGGTCTCGCCGAGTGCGCGGCCGAGTCCCAGCATGGCGCCGGAGATCACGCCCGAGCGTCCGAAGGGAATGACCGCCTGCTGGATCATCTCCCATCGGGTCGCGCCGAGCGCCAGCGATGCCTCCTCGTGCAGTCGAGGCGTCTGGAGGAACACCTCACGGTTCACGGCGGTCATGATCGGCAGGATCATGATGGCGAGGACGGTGCCCGTCACGAGCATGGACTTCGGTGACGCGGGTCCGCCGACGAACGGCAGGAAGCTGAGGTTGTCGACCGACCAGGCCTGGATCCCGAGCATCATCGGCCCGATGACCGAGACGCCCCACAGACCGAACACGACCGACGGCACCGCGGCGAGCAGGTCGACGACGTACCCCAGCGCCTGGGCCAGGCGACGGGGGGCGTAGTGCGAGATGAACAGCGCGATGCCGATCGACAGTGGGAACGCGATGAGCAGCGCGATCACGGCCGCCACGAGCGTGCCGTACACCAGGGGACCGATGTAGTAGACCAGCCCCTGGCCCCCGCGAACCTCTGACGGGTCTGCGGAGATCGCGGGCCAGGCCTGCCACAGGAGGAACCCCGCGACACCGACGAGAGTGGTGAGGATGAGGATTCCGGAGGCAGTCGATAGTCCTGCGAAGATCGTGTCGCCGGGACGTCGGGTGCCTTTGCGGCCGGACCGCACCTGGTTCTGGGTCACCGTCATCTGGACTCCGTCCGATGGTGCTGACATGAGATCTCGGTCATCACTGCGTCTCGATCGCATCGATGGCGCGCATGGCGTCCTCGCGGAAGGCCTGCGAGATGGGGGCGGACCCGGCGTTCTCCTGAGCGATCAGCTGGCCCTCCTCGGAGACGATGAACTCGAGGAAGGCCTGGACGAGTTGCGCCTGGTTCGGGTCGTCGTAGCTCGTGCAGGCCATGGTGTACGACGCGAGCACGATCGGATAGGTCCCGGACTCGGTGGTCTCGCGGTCCAGGTCGAGGGCGAAGTCGAAGCGTCCCCGGTCGGGCACCCGGGGTGAGGCGTCGATGATGCGGGCCGCCGCTTCCGCGGACGGCATCACGAACTCCTCGCCGACCTTGACGGCGGCCGCCGGCAGCGCTCCGATCTGGGATGCGTCGGCGTACCCGATTGCGCCGTCGGCCTGGGCGATGGCCGCGACCACTCCCGAGGTTCCCTGACCCGCGGTCCCACCGTCGACCGGCCAGTCGTCGACCGCGCCGTGGGGCCACTGCCCCGGCGCGGCTCCCGCGAGGTAGTCGGTGAAGTTCTTCGTCGTCCCGGAGCCGTCGGCCCGGTTGACGGGAGTGATGGGAAGCGCGGGCAGGGAGGTTCCAGGGTTGTCCGCCGCGATGGCGGGGTCGTCCCAGGAGCGGATGTCCTGCGTGAAGATCCGGGCCAGCGTGTCGGGTGAGAGCCTCAGACCGTCGACGCCGTCGAGGTTGTACGCCACCGCGATGGGGGAGAGGTGCGCAGGCAGCTCGATGACCTCGCCGTCCACGCACCGTTGTTCCGCAGCGACGATCTCGTCGTCGTCGAGGAAGGCGTCCGAGCCGCCGAACTGGATCGCACCGGTGATGAACTGCTCACGCCCACCCGAGGAGCCCACGGGGTCGTACGTCACGGTTGCCTCCGGGTGCGTGCTCTCGAACGTTGCCCGCCAGGCCTCCATGGCCGCCGCCTGGGCGCTCGACCCCGCACCGGATATCGATCCGCTCAGCTCCGCGTCGGTCCCGCCATCGGTGAGGTCGCGCTCGTTCACTGGAGTGCAGGCCGAGATCGCCAGGGCGGTCGCCGCCACGGTGACGGACACACGGAGGAGGGAAGGGCGGTTCACGAGCGAGGTGCCTGTTCGTTCGATGAGGTGTGAGCGCGGATGAGTGGACCGGCACCGGACCGGTCTGCTCGTCACGGTAGGAGGGTCGGGTGACATCCCGAGTGTTCGCAGGTGAACAGAAGATGAACGATCAGGCCGGCGGCAGGAAACGCTCGACCGCGACCACCTGGGGGCCGAGCACGGGGGACCGGCTGACGTGCGCGATCAGCACCTCGCCCTTGGCCAGGCCGAGGTCGATGGCGTCGTCGATGGTCACCTGGGCGGCCCGGCCGGAGTCGGTCGCCGAGCACCGGGCAGAGAGGATGTGCAGCATCGTCGGCAGGACCGGCCCATGTCCGCAGAGCACCCGAGGCCGGCGCTTGGCCAGCTGGAGACGGGTCACCTCGGCGGCGGCCGCCGGATCGACGACGTGGTCCTCCTCGCTGAGGGACGGGTGCAGCCGAACCCTGCGACCGAGCGACTCCGCGTAGGGCACGACCGTGTCGACACAGCGCACCGAGGGCGAGCTGCCGACCCGTTCGACACCGTATGCGCGGAACAGGTCCACGAGATCGCCCGCCCGCTCGTGGCCGAGTGCATCGAGGGGGCGCTGCTGGTCATCGGGGCCCTCATAGGCCGAGCGGGAGACGGCCTTGGCGTGGCGGACGAGGACGAAGGCGGTGGTCTCGAGCTCGCCCTCCTGGTCGGCGCGCACCAGCGCGCGCAGCTGATCGCGGTCGCGCGAGTAGTCGAGCCGGTCGTGGGCCTCGCGGACACTGAGCCAGGCGATCTCGTCGATCTCGTTGCGCAGCTTCCCGCCCGGCCCTGTCGTGCGAGCGGCCCAGTACCGGACCTCCTTGGTCGTGGGCACGCCCTTGTTGTCGAGCACGGTGTACGCCGCCGGTGGCAGGGGCCGGCCGAGCCGGACGGGGACGGCGGTCTCCTCCTCGGTCTCGCGCACGGCAGCCACCGGCCACTCCTCGCCAGGGTCGAGCTTGCCCTTGGCCCACGACCAGTCGTGGTAGCGGGGCCGGTGTACGAGGAGGACCTCGAGGCCACCGCCCCTGGCGCGACGCCAGGGCAGGGTCCCCGCGGCGGGGATCGTCGACGGCATGCCGGACGGACCTACCGCCGCCGGGCCTTGCGCCGACGCTTCTCGTGCATCGCGATGAGCGCGGCCTGCAGGTCTCCGAGCGGTTCCCCGTCGTCGGTCGTGGCCATGCGGGTCCACCGGCCGTCGGGACCGAGCCGCCAGTGGGCGTAGTCGTCGCTTGCCCCCAACGCCATGAGGTTCTCGACGTCGGCGACATGGCGCGGGTCGGTGAGCCGCACCAGGGCCTCGACCCGCCGGTCCAGGTTGCGGTGCATCATGTCGGCACTGCCGATGTAGACGACCGGCTCGCCGCCTCCGCCGAAGGCGAAGATCCGGGAGTGCTCGAGGAAGCGGCCGAGGACCGAGCGGACCTCGATCGACTCGGATAGACCCGGCACGCCCGGGCGCAGCGCGCAGATGCCGCGCACCCAGAGCTGGACCGGGACCCCCGCCTGGGAGGCGCGGTACAGCGCGTCGATGACGCCCTCGTCGACGATCGAGTTGACCTTGAACGCGATCGATCCGTCACCGGAGTGCTCGTGCCGGGCGATCTCCTGCTCGATCAGGTCGACCAGACCGGAGCGCAGGGAGCGCGGGGCGACGATGAGCCGCTTGAACCTGCTGCGCGGCGCCCAGCCCGACAGCTGGTTGAACAGCCGGGTCAGGTCCTCCCCGACCTCGGGGTCGACGGTGAGCAGACCGAGGTCCTCGTACAGGCGGGCCGTCTTGGGGTTGTAGTTGCCCGTCCCGATGTGGCAGTACCGCACCAGGCCGTCGGCCTCCTGCCGGACGACGAGGGCGAGCTTGCAGTGCGTCTTCAGCCCGACGATCCCGTAGACGACGTGGACCCCGGACTGCTCGAGCTTGCGGGCCCAGGAGATGTTGTTCTCCTCGTCGAAGCGCGCCTTGATCTCGACGACTGCGAGCACCTGCTTGCCGGCCGCCGCGGCGTCGATGAGCGCGTCGATGATCGGACTGTCGCCACTGGTTCGGTACAGCGTCTGCTTGATGGCCAGGACGTTGGGGTCGACGGCGGCCTGCTCGATGAACGCCTGCACGGAGGTGGAGAACGAGTCGTAGGGGTGCTGGAGCAGGACGTCCTGCTTGCGCACCGCACCGAGGATGTCGCGTGCCTTGGCGCTCTCGGTCGGCGCGAGGTCGGGGTGGGTGCGGGCCAGGAACCGCTCGAACTGCAGCTCGGAGCGGTCGAGGTCGGCGACGACGTCGAGCCCGCGCAGGTCGAGCGGCCGGGGCAGGTGGTAGACCTCGGAGGTCGCGACGCCGAGCTCGCGCACGAGCATCGTCAGGACGTGGTCGTCCATGTCGCGCTCGACCTCGAGGCGGACCGGGGGCCCGAACCGCCGCCGGGTCAGCTCCCGCTCCAGGGCGGTGAGCAGGTTCTCGGCGTCGTCCTCCTCGACCTCGAGGTCCTCGTTGCGGGTCACCCGGAACGTGAAGTGCTCGGCGATGTCCATCCCCGGGAAGAGCTGGTCGAGGTGGGCCGCGATGACGGCCTCGATCGGCAGCAGCCGTGCCGCGTAGGGGGTGTCGTCGCCGACCTGGAGCAGCCGGGGCAGCAGTGGGGGCACCTTGACCCGCGCGAAGTGCTCCTTGCCGGTCTTGGGGTTGGTGAGCAGGACGGCGAGGTTGAGCGAGAGCCCGGAGATGTAGGGGAACGGGTGGGCGGGGTCGACGGCAAGCGGGGTGAGCACCGGGAAGATCTGGGTCGTGAAGAGATCGGCCATCTCGGCCTTCTCGTCACCGTCGAGGTCGTCCCACTCGACGATGGAGATGCCCTCGGCCTCCAGTGCCGGGCGGACCTGCTGGTGGAACACGCCCGCGTGCAGGTCCATCAGCTCGTGGCTCACCTCGGCGATGTGCTCGAGCACCTCGCGCGGCTCCAGGCCACTGGCCGAGCGCACGGCGATGCCGGTGGCGATGCGGCGCTTGAGGCCGGCCACCCGCACCATGAAGAACTCGTCGAGGTTGGAGGCGAAGATCGCAAGGTAGCGGGCGCGCTCGAGGAGGGGGACCGACTCGTCCGCCGCGAGCTGGAGCACCCGCTCGTTGAACTGCAGCCAGGAGATCTCGCGGTCGAGGTAGCGGTCGGCCGGCAGCTCACCGGTCAGGTCCTGGTGCTCCTGCTTGACGAACCTGCCGTTGGAGGCACGCGGCTGCAGGCGGGGGTTGTCCGTCGGGGACGAGCTCGCGATCGAGATCTCCGGGACGACGACCGGCTCGTCGCCGGCGATATCGTCGCCGGAGGCCAGGTCGGTCGTCGCGGCGGAGCTCATGACTCCATCCTGCCCTGCATCGCAGGGCTAGTCATCCGGTGATCACCGGGCAGAACCCTCGTCGGCGACCACCGCATACACCCGGTCCGTCGTCTGCACCCGCAGTCCGGCGCGTTCGTAGGTGGCGCGCGCGGCGGCGTTCTCGCCGTCGACGTACAGGACGACGTCGGTGCAACCGCGCGAGACCAGGTGCGCCAGGCCGAGGTCGGTCAGTGGTCCGGCCAGGCCACGCCCCTGGTATGCGGGATGCACCCCCACGACGTAGACCTCGCCGACCAGTCGGGCGGCTTGGTCGGACCCAGGCTGGTCGGGCTCGATCTTGGTCCAGTGGAACGCGACCGGGCCACGGTCTGGCTCCGACGCGTCCGTCACGTAGAGCAGGCCCTCCGGGTCGAACCACGGCTCCTCGGTGCGGGCCCGCAGGTCGGCCACGGTGAGGCGGCCCTGCTCGGGGTGGTCGGCGAACGCCGCGGCGTTGAGAGCGCGCAGCTCCTCCAGCGGGTCCTGCGCCTGGGTGCGGCGGACGGCGAAGGTGCTCACCGCATACCCCTGCGGGAGCGGGCGTGGGGAGCGGTCGTCGCCGGTGAGCGGGCGACCCATGCGCAGCAGCGAGCGGACGGGGGCGAGCCCGGCGGCCTCGGCGAACACGCGCGCCGCCGGCAGGTCGCCGTGCGCCCAGACCCGCTGAGCACCCGCGTCGCGGGCCGCGGCCCACAGGGCGCCACCGGTGCCGCTCCGACGGGCGACGGGGTCGACGACGAGCTCGGTGCTGCCGTCCGGCCAGACCTGGGCGTACCCGACGAGCCCGCCCTCGTCACCGGCGGCATCGCGGGCCAGCACGTGCACCGTGCCGGCCGGCGGCTCGGGCC
>JBAUUB010000142.1:0-1708 GCA_049582485.1 Dermatophilaceae bacterium | reverse complement strand
GTCGGTTCAAAACGGTTCACCGAGTCCTACATTCTGGGTGAACTCGTGGCACACGCCGCGCAGCGTGCAGGCGGCGTGCGCGTGGCACACAAACCGGGACTGGGCAACACCGCAATCCTGTTTGCCGCGCTGAAGAGCGGCGCCATCGATGTCTATCCGGACTACACCGGTACGATTGCGCTCGAATTGCTGGGCCTGTCAGCGGTGCCTGCACTCGACGAACTCAACCGGCGTCTGGCGCCGCACGGTCTGGCGGCAGGGGTGTTGCTGGGATTCGGCAATAGTTATGCACTGGCGATGCGCGATGATCAGGCTGCGCGCCGGGGCCTGCGGCGCATATCCGATTTGCGGGACTTTGGCGAGGCCCGTCTCGGCCTCTCGCCCGAGTTCCGCAATCGCCGCGATGGCTGGCCGGCGTTGCGTGAAACGTACGAACTGGATGGTGTTGCGGTGCGCGGCCTGGAGCACGGACTGGCCTACGCTGCGCTGATGCAGGCGCAGGTCGACGTCATCGACGTCTACACCACGGACCCGCAGATTACCCGGCTGAGCCTGCGGGTGCTGGAGGACGATCGGCGTTTTTTCCCGGCCTATGAAGCGGTGCTGGTCTACCGGAAGGATGTGCCGCAACGTTTCCCCCGGGCGTGGGCGGAACTGGAAAAGCTGCAGGATTCAATCAGCAGCGCGGCGATGCGGCGGATGAATGCGGCGGTGGAACTCGACCGCCGCAGTTTTGCGGATGTTGCCGAAGAATGGCTGCAGCAGCAGGGGCTGGGACTCCAAGGCCCTGATGCACAATCGACGTCGCCACGGTCGCTGGCCACGACGCTGTTCGGTCCGGACCTGCTGCGCCTCACGCTGGAGCACCTGATCCTGGTGTGCGCATCGCTGCTGCTCAGCGTGCTGGCCGGCATACCACTGGGCGTCTGGGCGCAGCGAGCACCGCGGGCCGGTTACTGGGTGTTGACGGGCGCCGGGGTGCTGCAGACAGTGCCCAGTCTCGCTTTGCTGGCCTTCCTGATTGCCGCCTTGGACCGCATCGGCGCCGTTCCCGCGATACTGGCGCTGTTTCTGTACGCGCTGCTACCGGTGATCCGCAGCACCGAAACGGCCCTGGCCGGCATCGGGGACGGCATGCGCGATGCCGGGCGTGCGCTGGGGTTGACCAGCAGGCAACTGCTGCGGCTGGTCGAGCTGCCACTCGCGTTACCGGGGGTGTTGGCCGGGATCAAGACCGCTGCCGTGATCAACGTCGGTACCGCGACCATCGCGGCCTTCATCGGGGCCGGCGGATACGGGGAACGCATCGTGGCCGGTTTGGCCGTCAATGACCATACGCTGCTGTTGGCTGGCGCGATCCCTGCGGCGATGCTGGCGATCCTCATCGAGTGGGGATTCCGGGCGCTGGAGCGGCGCTTGCTGCGCCGCAACTGAAACATCGGCACCGGCGGTGGCCACATCATGGACATTTTTTGCCAGGGAAGTCATGGCTGAGCTGAACTTAATCCGCCGCGGCCGGTCAGTGCAGGAGCGCTGCGGCTGCAATATTTCACGTTATCCGTCAGGCGGTTATACTGCGGCGCCTGCCCGGGCGGCGAGCCTGCTCACCGGGTGCAGGACCGCAGTGCCAGGGACCGGATAACAATGAGCGATCGCGAAGTCGATCAGCAGTTAGTCGAGCGTGTGCAACGTGGTGACAAGCACGCAT
>JBAUUB010000141.1:0-6558 GCA_049582485.1 Dermatophilaceae bacterium | reverse complement strand
CTCTAGAACGCTCCGGTGCCGGTGTCCGCGATCACTTCGCGACCATCGGCGTCGAGATCGTGGTCGATGATTCCGAGGGCTACGCCTACCTGCGATCGCGGCCCTACGGCGAGGACGAAGAGACGCTGCCCCGACTGGTCAGGCGCCGGACTCTGACCTACAACGTCTCCGTACTGTTGGTGCTCCTTCGCAAGCGTCTACTCGAGTTCGAAACCGCAGGAAGTGAAGGCCGACTGGTCCTCACGCGAGACCAGATCCTTGAGATGCTCCGCGTCTTCCAAGCGGACTCTTCCAACGAAGCGCGCGTCACCGATCACGCGGAGCGCACGATCGCGAAGGCTGTCGACCTCGGCTTCCTCCGGCCCTTGCGCGGACAGCCCGACCATTGGGAGGTGCGCCGCATCCTCAAGGCCTACGTGGATGCCCAGACCCTCTCGGACTTCGCCGGCAAGCTGAAGCAGTACGCAGGAAAGGGGGTCTCGGATGAATGAGGGATTGTTCACGGCAGTCGAGCTCGGCAGCGGCGCCCGCGCCGGATACCGCCTCGATCACGTCGAGGTCTTCAACTGGGGCACCTTCGACAAGCAGGTGTGGCGGTTGACTCCTGGTGCTGAGACATCGCTGCTCACCGGAGACATCGGCTCTGGCAAGTCCACGATCGTCGACGCCATCACGACATTGCTGATGCCCGCGAACCGGATCGCCTACAACAAGGCCGCTGGCGCAGAGGCCAAGGAGCGGACACTGCGCTCGTATGTCGAAGGGCACTACAAGTCCGAGCGCGTCGAGTCATCTGGTCACTCACGGGCGATCGGCCTCCGCACCAGCGCCAAGACTTACTCGGTGATCCTCGGCGTCTTTGTCAACGACGGCTACGGCGAGACCGTGACCCTGGCCCAGGTCTTCCAACAGCGCGAACAGACGGGCCAGCCTTACAGGTTCTTCGTCACGGCCGTCAAGGCCCTCGCTATCGCAACGGACTTCGCTGACTTCGGCTCCGATCTGCGCGACCTTCGCAAGCGACTCCGGGCCAGCGGCGCTGAAGTCTTCGACGATTTCCCCAAGTACGGCACCTCGCTGCGCCGCCTTCTCGGCATCCGTTCTGAGCAGGCGCTCGACCTCTTCCACCAAACGGTGTCGATGAAGTCGGTCGGAAATCTCAACGAGTTCGTCCGCGATCACATGCTTGAGCCATCAGATGCCAGTAGTCGAGTGCGCGACATCATCGCCCACTTCGAGGACCTGACAAAGGCTCATGACGCGGTCAAGCGGGCGCGCGAGCAGTTGGACACCCTCGCCCCCATCGTCGCGACGGCCGAGAAGTACGACGCAGCGCTCACAGAGCGCGCGGATCGGGAACGGGAGCGAGACGCTGTCCGAGTCTTCGTCGCCGATGCACGCTCCCGGATGCTAGGCGGGGAGATTGCTGCCCAGAAGAGTGAGGCTGAGCGCCTCTTCACCGAGAAGTCCGACCGCGAGGCGTGGGCTAGACGCCTCGAATCCGAGCGGGACGAGTTGATCGCCGATCGGGCGCGGGCCGGCGGAGACCGGATCGGCGAGCTGGAGCGCCTTTCCCGCGCGGCTCATGACCAGGCCGAAGAACGCGCCAAACGCCGCACGCTGTTCGACGCCGCTGTCAAGCAGGCTGGTTACGCAGCGGTCGAGAACCCAAGCGACTTCAGCTCTCTCGCCACCACCATCGCGGACACCCGTGCCGAGCTCGAATCGCGGCGCAGCCAGATCGGCCATGAGGCTGCCCGCTTGCTGGGCGAGATCTCGCGAGTCGATCGCGAAGCCGGGGTCCTCACCGACGAGCTCGACAGCTTGACCAAGCGGACCAGCAACCTGCCTGCTTCCCACACGGAGCTGAGGGAGCAGCTCTGCAAAGACCTCGGGCTGACCCCAGAGGAGCTTCCGTACGCCGGCGAGCTGCTCGACGTCGTCGAAGGCCAAAGCGAGTGGCGCGGCGCCGCCGAGCGGGTGCTTCGCGGGTTCGCGCTTTCCTTGCTGGTCCCCCAGGTTCATTACGACGAGGTTGCGAGGTGGGTCAACGGGCGACGACTCAGCTTCCGCGGCCGGGACGGTCGCCAGATCGGCACGAAACTGGTCTACGAGCGCGTTCCGGATCGCCGTGTCCCTCTCAGACCGACGGCGCACGACCACCTGATCCTCGCTGACTGCCTGGAAACCAAGGCCGGAGCCTTCGCTGACTACCTTGCCGACGAGTTGATCAAGCGCGCCGACTACCGATGCGTGGACACGCTCGCTCAGTTCGGACAAGAGCGACGCGCTGTCACTCGCGAAGGCCAGGTCCGCTCGGGTGAACGACACGAGAAGGACGACCGCGCACGTGTCGATGATCCGCGCACGTGGGTGCTCGGATGGGCCAACGAGCGCAAGATCGCCGCCCTGCACGAGGAGCTTGCGCAGTTGGAGGAGACCAAGGGCGCAGCGGAGAAGTCGTGGCGCGAGGTTGAGGCCGAGCGGGCGGCGGCCCAGCAACGCCTCGATGCGCTCACCTCGATTGCCGGATTCCCGTCCTGGAGTGAGCTGGACGTCGTCGAGGCGCGAGAACGCGCTGCCCTGCACGAGGAAGAGAAGGCACGGCTCGAGGCCGGCTCTTCGCGACTTGCGGAGATCAAGCTCGCCCTCGGACGCGTGGAGAAGCAGCAAGAAGAGGTGAAGACGCACGTCGCTGAGTTGATCGGTCGACTCGCGACGCTTCAGGCCTCCGTGCAGGCTGCCGAGACGGAGAAGGCTCGCGACGACGCCGTCGTCGCTGAGCAGTCACCTAGCGATCTTGCGGCTGCTCAGAACGCGTATGAAGCTCTCGACCTCCGGCTCGAAAGGAACCGTCCTTCACACTCCCGCCAGTGGCCCGAGGCCGGCGAACGGCTGACGGAGGAGCTGTACAAGCGGATAGACCGCATCAACCGGGAGCTCGGTGGACTCAGCCAGAGCCTCGGCCAGTACATGGCGGAGGTGCTCCGGCGTTGGCCGGAGTTGCGCAGCGAGATGGATGCTACGCCGGAGGCACGGGCGGACTACGTTGCCCTGCATGCCTCGGTCCGCGACGATGATCTCCCCCGGTTCGAGGCGGAGTTCAAGCGGCAGCTCAACACCGAGACGATCCGTGAACTGGCGCAGTTCAACTCGTGGCTGCGACGCCAGGCAGAGGAGATCAACGAGCGCGTCTCGAAGATCAACGAAGCACTCGGCGCGATCCCCTACAACCCCGGCCATTACATCCGTTTGGAGAAGCAACCAACGGTCAACCAGGACGTGTCCCGTTTCCGGTCCGACCTTCGTAGCGCAACCGACGATGCGTTGTCAGGCGACGACGAGCACTACTCCGAGCAGCGGTTCCTCGACGTCAAGCGCATCATCGAGCGCTTCCGTGGTCGCGAGGGCTTCGCGGATTCTGACAAGGCGTGGACACGTCGGGTGACCGACGTGCGGAACTGGTTCGTCTTCTCCGCCTCCGAACGGATCCTCGAGACCGACGAGGAGTGGGAGCATTACTCAGACTCGGACGGGAAGTCCGGCGGGCAGAAGGAGAAACTCGCCTACACGATCCTGGCCGCTTCGCTCGCCTATCAGTTCGGACTGGAGTGGGGCGCCGCGAAGTCCCGTGATTTCCGTTTTGCCGTGATCGACGAGGCATTCGGCCGCGGCTCCGACGTGTCCACCCGATACGCCCTCGAGCTCTTCGCCAAGCTGGGATTGCAGCTGCTCATCGTGACTCCACTCCAGAAGGTCCACGTGATCGAGCCCTACGTGAAGGCCATCGGGTTCGTCGACAATCCAGGCGGCACCTTCTCCCGACTCCAGACCATGACGATCGAGGAGTATCGCTCTCGCCGTGACGGGCGGACATCGTGACACAGGGTTGGACCACTCGGCGCGACATTGAGGAGAGAGTCCGGCGGCGCTGGGACGATGGCTCGCTCCTGCGTGCCCATGCCGGAGCAGCGGAGTTCTCTGCGATCGAGATTCCCGTGCGCGGCCCCAGAGCATCGGAGATCGGCGACGACCTCGTTGCTGTTCGGGAGTGGATCTCGGCCCTCAGCACGGCAAGCGACACCGGGCGCCGCTATGACGTCGTGCTCGGTCAGGTCGGTGGCCGCCACATCGGCCGCAACGCACTGCCGAAGCGAGTGGTTGTTTCGACCATGGACCAGGCTTGGTCGCTCCTAGGCGTCAGGCGAGAGGTGGACCGGTTCGACGGGTTGTTGGAACTCGCCGACATGACGGCGGCGGTGCGCACATGGGTGCTCGCCCATCCGCACCGCGCCCTTGAACTTGCCGAGGAAATGCCCCGGCTGCTCGCCGCCTTCGTGTGGCTCGATACTCATCGCGACACCGGGCAGTACCTCCGCCAGATCAGCGCTCCGGGCGTCGACACCAAGTTCGCCGAGAGGCATCGGCCCGTGCTCGCCGCGATGCTCGGTGTCTCGCCCACAGCATCTGGCTTCCTCCGGGACCTCGGACTTCGCGCAAAGCCCGAGATGGTGCGAATCCGCGTCTCGCCCTCGCTCGGGATGCCCGCGCCCATCTCGGAATTGTCGCTCCGTGCGAGCGAAGTGCGGGAACTGGCGATCGCGCCACGATCTGCACTTGTCATCGAGAACGAGGTCACCTATCTGAGCGTCGAAGTCCCCGAGGACGGGGTCGTCATCTGGGGTAAGGGCTTCGAGGTCGACCGCGTGGGCCGCCTTCCTTGGCTCGCCGAGATCCCGGTGTTCTATTGGGGTGACATCGACACCCACGGCTTCGCGATCCTCGATCGTCTACGTGCCTGGCTCCCCACTGCCCGCTCGATCCTGATGAACCGAGAGACTCTGCTGGCTCACCGCGAGCGTTGGGTCAGGGAGGACCGCCCGGCGACGTCATCGCTGACGCGCCTGACCGCGGACGAACTCGACCTCTACACCGATCTCGTCACAGATCGGCTGAGCCGAAGAGTTCGGCTCGAGCAGGAGCGAGTCGACTGGACATGGGCAGAGGAAGCCCTTCACCGGACCGCCGAACGAGCATCTTGACTAGGTTGATTCGCCCGCGGGTTGGCTACTCACCAGCTGTGCATAGAGCACGCGAGCGATGCACGAAGCTCCGGTAATCGGCGTCAACAGCGATGCGGCCCGAAACGGCGCGAGACGCAAGAAGCCGCTCTGACCTATGGTTTGCTGATTTCGTCGACAGCCGCCCACCGGGGAACCGTGTGAATCAACGACAGCGCACGTCCGTGGGTGCCTGCACGGCTACCTCAGATCGAGGTCCACAGGTCGAGGCTGACGATCAGACCCGCGTGGCCACTGCGGCCGATGACCTGCCGCAGATGATCACGGGTTTGGACGGCGCCATCACGATGCTTGAGGAAGCCGACCTCACCGATCGGCACAGCTGACCTCCACTGCCGAGCCGGCGAACCAGGTGAGGCTGGTACAGGCACCTCTCCCCGTGAGGTCTTGCGGTCTCGACACCTCGACGACGGATGGATTCGGACGCGTTCTGGGTTCGAAAGCGTGACAGAAACCATCTCTCGTCGGGTCGAAGGTGAGGCGAGCACCGCATACCCCGGCAGTGCCGCGGCGCTCAGATCAGGACGCGACGAGCCTCGGCGCGCACCTCCGCGCCGACGGCGTCGATGAGGCTCGAGCGCAGGTTCCACTGCTGCCAGTGCAGCGGCACGTCGAGATGTCGACCGGGTGCGAGGTCGACCAGCTCGCCGGACTCGACCGCCGCGGCGGCGTGCGCGTCCGGGAGCATCGCCCAGCCGAGGCCGAGGCGGACTGCGACGGCGAAGTCGGCGGAGGCCGGAACGAAGTGCCGTGGCGGGTCCGCCGCTCGCCGGGAGATCCGGCGGTGGAAACGCGCCTGCACCGTGTCCTTGCGGTCGAGGTCGATGCGTGGCGCCCGGGCGAGCGCCTCGGGGGTGAGGCCGTCGGGGAACCAGCGGGACGCATACTCGGGAGTCGCGTAGGCGCGATAGCGCATCCGGCCCAGCGGACTCGAGACGCACCCGGGGACGGGGGTGGCGTTGCTCGCGACGGCCGCCATGACGGACCCGGAGGCGAGCAGGGCGGCCGTGTGGTCCTGGTCGTCGCGGACCAGGTCGAAGACGATGGACTCGCGCTCGGCGACCCGGGCCAGCGGCGGCAGGATCCACGTCGCGAGCGAGTCCGCGTTGACGGCGATGGGGATGGACGTCGGCCTGTCGTCGGCACGCTCGGCGCCGAGCTCGCGCAGCGTCTCCCGCTCCAGGAGCGCGAGCTGCTGCCCGAGGCGCAGCAGCGCCTCACCGGCCTCAGTCGGACGGACCGGCTTGGAGCGCACGACGAGGACGCGGCCCACGCGCTGCTCGAGAGCCTTGATGCGCTGGCTGACCGCACTCGGCGTCACGTGCAGGGTGCGGGCCGCTGCGTCGAAGGTGCCGTCGGAGACGACGGCGGCGAGGGTCTGGATGAGCTCGGACGGAATCATCAATCCTGCTAATGCTGACTAAGAAACATGAACTGGATTACGCACACCAGCGATCGTAACGTCGCAGCGTGACCT
>JBAUUB010000140.1:0-12278 GCA_049582485.1 Dermatophilaceae bacterium | reverse complement strand
CGCTCGGACCGTCGCGCCCAGCACATCGCCACCAACCGCACCGTCGACCTCGACGGCCTCGTCGAGTTCTCGACCGGCAGGCACCAGCTGGTCCTGGCCACGACCCGCCGGGACGGTCGACCCCAGCTCAGCCTCGTCACCGGTGTCGTCACTCCGGCTGGGGAGGTGCTCGTCTCGACCTACCCGCAGCGCGCCAAGGCGCACAACATCCGCCGCGATCCCCGCGTCTCGGTGCTCGTCATGGGTGACTTCGACGGCGCCTGGGTGCAGATCGACGGCGACGCCGAGGTCGTCGACATGCCGCAGGCCGCGGACGGGCTGGTCGAGTACTTCCGCGCCATCAGCGGCGAGCACCCCAACTGGGACGAGTACCGCCAGGCGATGGCCGACCAGGGCAAGTCCCTCATCCGCGTTCGGCCCACGCGCTGGGGTCCGATCGCGACCGGCGGGTTCCCGCCGGAGCTGTTCGAGGACGACTAGCCGACCGGGCTCGCGGTCAGCGGCGCAGCAATTGCTGCTCGGACCGGACGTTCGGCCCGAGCCGCCGCAGGTGTGCGAGCAGGTCCGCGGCGGTCGCGTCGAGCTCGGCGTCGGTCATGGGGTCGAGTGCGTCGAGGATGAACAGCGCCGTCGTCGTGCCGTCGTGCAGCTGGGTGCGGCGCGCCTGTCGCCAGTTCCAGCGCCGGCACGTCACGCCGGAAGGATCGCACCAGACGACCTCGCCCGGCTCGGGGTGCTCGACGACGGTCTCGCCGGACGCGACGGTGTCGAAGGGCTCGTCCCCACTGGCGCGCACGAGCCGCGGCGGACCGCTGTAGCGGTCCAGGTCCTCGCCGCCGAGCGGGATGAGGTGGAGCACCGAGACCGCGTTGTAGATGTCGGTCAGCCGGTTGACCCGCGGCAGGCCGTCGGGCGCCCGCCGCAGCAGCGCCTCGAGACTGTTGCGCGTCCGCTGCGGCTTGGCGCCGAAGGCCCGGTATGCGTTGCGCCAGGCCGCGACGTGCGGAACCTCCTCGACGGGCCGGGTCGCGAGGGTCTCGCGGCCGGACCGCTCGGCCGATACAAGGAGTGCCTCGCTCTGCTCGTCGCCCGGCCCCGGCTCGATCCCCGAGACCGCGATGAGCAGGGCGCGGTAGTCGGGGCGGAGGTCGAAGACGCTGTCGTCGACCTCCGCACCGTCGAGGTGGGTCGATGGCGTCACTGTCATGGACGCCAGGATGTCAGAGCGACGCAGGCCGCCGGGCGTCCCCCTTGCTGTGGTCGCAGACCCCGTCGGGGAAGATCACGCCCAGTCGGGCGCGGTCGGCGGCCGTGAACGACACATCCCCGTAGACACCCCGGCTGATCGCGGCGTCGACGTCCTGCAGGTGGCACTTGAACACGTCGCCGGTGACCGGTCCCCCGGCGATGATCCGCGAGGTCGAGTAGATCGGGAACGCCTCGGTGCAGGGCCCGTCGGGCCGGTCGTTGAGGACGCCGTCCCACGCATCGGCGCCGCGGTGGATCAGCTCGCCGTCCACGTCGAAACAGGCATCCATGGCGTCGGCCGGCTTGTTCCCCACGACGCCCCGCTGCGGACTGGCGTCGATGTTGGCCATCCATCGGTCGATCAGCTCGAAGGCCATGGGGGCGGCGTTGACGAAGTCGCCCTCCTCGTCGGCCTGGGTGAACCAGATGAGCTGGTTGTCGGCGTGGCCGGCGAAGTCGGTCATCCGCTGCCGGGTCACGAAGGACTGCACCGAGTTGTGCATGTCGAGGACGTGCTCGAGGTACGGCCGCCAGTCGACGGTCGGGATGGACATGTCGCCGCGGAAGACGAGCCCGCGCTCGTATGCCGCCTCGATCGCGACGGGGTCGGCCTCGACCCGGGGGGCCGGGGTGGCGCCGCCGTCGGGGGAGAGCGCCATGTTGTTCGCCGACCACGGGTCGATGAGGTTCGGCCAGATGTCCGGCACGGGTGGCTTGCCCGCGAGGTCTGCAGGTGCAGGACACGTCGCGCCGGGGAAGGGGCACCGCTCGGGCACCATGTCGGGCTCGTTCTTCCACGACCCTGCGTTGGCGTTGACGTCGAGGAACTCGGCGACCGTGATCTCACCGTCGATCAGCGACTCCAGGCCGTACTGCACGCCGACGTTGTCCCAGACGCGGTTGGCGAACCCGTCAGCGCCGACACCGTAGATGTTCACCGCGTCCTGGAAGTGCGTCCAGTCGGTCGAGACCTGCTGCTCGGGCGTGACCCCCGGCGCTGTGCCGAAGTTCGGGTTGAGCACGAGTGGACTCAGGCCGCGCCAACCCTCGATGCACTCCGAGGAGCCGGCGGGATACAGCGGTACCGGCGGCATGGCCGCGCCGAAGCTGTTCTCGACCGTGTTGCTGGCGTTCAACCCCTCGAGCAGGGAGCGGTTCGTCCAGTCCCGCCACTTGGAGTCGCCGCCGGTGAGGATCTGGGTGTCCACCAACCGCTCGAGCAGCTCGCAGTCGCCCACGTGGATGACCTGGGTGATCATGTCCGGATAGGACTGCACGGGAATGGCCGCATCGATCAGGCCGGGGTGGTTCTGTCCGTAGACGTACTGCTGGATCGCTCCGCCGGAGGCGCCGATCCCGACCGTGTAGTCGGGCACGCCGTAGGCGGTGACGAAGCGGTCCTTGACCATGATCGCCGTCTCGCCGCCGACCTCGAGGTTGTAGTGCGTGTCGGTGCGGTTCCCGCTGGAGTACGCCACCGCATACCCGGCGCCCAGGCCGTACTCGAGCAGCATCGACCCGCGGGACGGGTTGCCCTGGTAGTGGCCGATGCCGACCCCGCCCTGGAAGGAGTAGATGAGCCGGTCGTTCCAGGCCGACAGGTCCGGGTCGTCGACGTCCTGGCTGTCGGGCGAGAGCATCGCGATGGAGTAGATGAACCGGTTGATCGTCCCGCGCTCCCACCGGATGACGTAGTCGACGGTGCGCCCGTCGATCGTCGTCGTCGTCGCCATGTCGGACGGTGCGGACCCGGGCGTGTAGTCGGCCCACGCGCCGCCGGTCGTCCGGTACTTGAACGAGACGACCCGCTCGATCGAGCAGTCCTCATCGAGGACGGGACCGAGCTCGGCGTTGCCTCGGTGGCCGGAGGTGGCGCACAGGAAGGGCTCCTGGTGCGGCCCGGAGAACATCGGACCTGTGATCGGGTGGTTCGTCAGCGTGAGGGCGGCGCGCGCCGGTGCCCGGCCCCGGCCGAGGCGGACCTCGACGGTGCTCTCACCCAGCGGCAGGCCGTCGACGACACCCTCGAGGGTGCGCGCGTCGACCGGTGCGAAGGCGCCGGTGACGTCGCGTCCCTCGACGGTGATCCGGGCCTTGTCCTGCTGGCCCGGCGGGAGGGAGACCCGCAAGCGGGCGTCGCCGCCGGAGACGAACTCGGCCGGCGAGGACATCACCTCGATCGACCACCCGGCGGGGCCGACCGCTCCCGGCGGGCCGCCGGGAGCCGCGCTCGCGGCCATCGGCACCAGGCTCGCCAGCATCGCGGCGACCACCAGCAGGACAGTTCTCGGGAATCTCATCGTCGAGCCTCCAGGATCCGGGTGCCCGTCACCCTAGCGACATCGGCGCAGGTCGGGGGAGTTGGACGGTCGATAACCTGAGCCGATGAGCGAACTCATCCTCATCGCCAACGCCGGGGACGGCACGATCAGCACCCTTCGACTGCACCGCGAGCCGAGCCCGCGCCTGGAGGTGCTCGCGACGTCGGGGGACCTGCCGGACTCCGGGACCTTCGCCATCGATGCCGATCGGGACCTGGTGCATGCCGCCTACAAGGGCGACCCGCCGGGCATCTGCACCCTGAAGCTGGACCGTGAGAGCGGAACGCTCGCCGAGGTCTCGAGGATCGCCGTGAGCGACTCGCTCGCCTACCTCTCCCTCGCCGCCGGCGGTCGGGCCCTCCTCGGAGCGTCCTACGGCGGCGGGTTCGGCGCAGTGTGGCCCGTCGAGGGGGAGCGGCTCGGCGAGCCGCACTCCCGGTTCGAGTACCGCAACCTGCACAGCATCGTCGCCGACGGCAACCGGGTGTATGCGGTGGCCCTGGGCGACAACCTCCTTGCCCAGTTCGAGATGGACGAGGACGGCCGGCTGTCCCCGCTCGACCCCCCGACGATCCCCGCGCCGAAGGGCTGTGGCCCCCGGCACCTGGTCGTCGACGGACCCAACGCCTACGTGATGACGGAGTTCTCCGGCCGGGCCATCCGCTACGACGTCGGCGAGGCAGGCACGCTCGAGGAGGCGGAGGCGCTCGACGTCGTCGACCCCACCGCCGGCCTCGAGCACAGCGAGCTCGGCGCCGATCCGCAGGAGGAGCCGCTCATCTGGGGGGCCGACGTGCACCGCGCCGGCGATTACCTCATCACCTCGGAGCGGAACTCATCCCGGCTCACGGTGATCAGGTTGACCGACCGGGGCCGGCTCGGCGGGATCGTGGGCTACGTCGACACCGAGCGCGTTCCACGTGGCTTCGGCGTCAGCCCGGACGGTCGCTTCGTCGTCGCGGTCGGCGAGGAGTCCACCTTCGCCCAACTGCTCGAACTGCACGACGACGGGCGGCTCGAACAGGTTGATCGGGTGAAGATCGGAGAGGGTGCGAACTGGGTCAGGTGGGTCTAGTCTCCGAGGTATGCGCACCCGCCTGACCAGCGCGTTCGTCGTCCTGACGCTCGCACTGGTCGGATGCACGTCGATCCCGCAGGACCCGGACGGCACCTTGGACCGAGTCCAGCGCGAGGGTGTGCTGCGGGTGGGTGCCTCTCCGAGCGACCGCACGCAGCTGGAGGAGGATCTCGCGCGAGGCTTCGCGGCGGAGCTCGGTGCGCGGGTGGAGTGGACCCGCGACGGTGAGACCGCCCTCGTCGGGGCGATGGAACGCGGTGAGCTGGATCTTCTCATCGGCGGCCTGCACGCGGATTCGCCGTGGTCGGACAAGGTCAGCATCACCAGGGCCTATGCCGAGTCGACCGAGGTCGGCGAGACGGTCAAGCACGTTCTCGCGGTGCCCCTCGGTGAGAACGCCATGCTGGTCCGGCTCGAGTCCTACCTGGACGAGAGCACCCCATGAGCGGATCGACGACCGCCAGGTTCGGGCACACCACGCTGCCCCAGGAGCAGCACGACATGCTGCAGCGGGCCAAGCGGGTCCAGTACGCCGGCCTGGCCTACCTGGCGACGGTCATCGTCCTCATCTACCTCGTCATGGGTTCGAGCCAGGCGATGAAGGCGGCCTGGGCCGAGGACCTGCTCTCGCTCATCCCGCCGATCGCCTTCCTCATCGCGGTGCACCGTGCGCGCAGGCCACCGTCGATTCGCCACCCCTACGGCCACCACCGCTCGGTCGGCGCCGGACATCTCGCAGCGGCGGTGGCGCTCCTGACCATGGGTGTTCTCCTCGTGTACGACTCCGGTTCCGGACTGCTCAAGGGAGAGCACCCACCCATCGGGTCGGTCCACCTGTTCGGCCAGACGGTGTGGTCCGGCTGGCTGATGATCGCCGTCCTGATGTATGCGGGGGTCGGGCCGGTCATCCTCGGTCGCCTCAAGTTGCCGCTGGCGAAAGGTTTGCACGACAAGGTGCTGCACGCCGACGCCGATATGAACAAGGCGGACTGGATGACCTCCGGCTCAGCCATCGTCGGGATCCTGGGGATCGGCATGGGCCTGTGGTGGGCCGACGGCGCCGCCGCCATGGTGATCTCGCTGAGCATCCTGCGCGACGGCATCAGTCAGCTGCGGGCCGCGACCGAGGACCTGCTCGACAGTGAGGCGCGCACCTTCGACGACGCCGACGTCCACCCGGTCATCGACGAGGTGCTGGCCGCCGCGAGGGACGCATCCTGGGTGGGCGAGGCGGCCTGCCGGGTGCGCGACGAGGGGCACGTCTTCCACGCGGAGGTCTTCGTCGTGCCCCTGGGCGCCCCGGAGGTGGAGCGGCTCGAGTCCCTCGCGGAGGCGATCAAATCCCTGGACTGGAAGCTCGACGACGTCGTCGTCGCGCCGGTGAGTGTCTTGCCCGAGGGTGTCCGGTCTAGTCCGCGAGGGCTCGAGACGCGCTAGTTCACCGCTGCCGAGTCACTGCGGCGGCTGCGCGGCGGCTCCGTGCTCGAGGGCCTCGACCAATGCGGAGCAGAACGCCGGCAGGTCGTCCGGGTTGCGGCTGGTGATGAGGTTGCCGTCGACGACGACGCGCTCGTCGACCCACTCCCCGCCTGCGTTGCGGATGTCGGTCTGCAGGCTCGGCCAGGACGTCAGCCTCCGGCCGGAGAGCACGTCGGCCTCCACCAGCGTCCACGGCGCGTGGCAGATCGCCGCGACCGGACGCCCGGAGGCCACGAACTCCTTGACGAGGTCGACGGCGCCCCCATCCATGCGCAGGGCGTCCGGGTTGGCCACTCCGCCGGGCAGGACGAGAGCGTCGAAGTCCCCGACGGAGACCTCTGCGACGGTCTTGTCCACGGCCTTGGTGTCGGCCTTGTCGAGGTGCTCGAACATCTGCACCTCGCCGGACTTCGGGCTGACCAGGACGGCCTCGTGGCCGGCATCGGTCACGGCCTTCCAGGGCTCGGTCAGCTCGACCTGCTCGATGCCCTCGTGGGCGACGAGGAAGGCGATGGTCTTGCTCATGGAATCTCTCTCCTTGTGGGTGAGTGGGTGGAGCTCGGTGGATGGTCGGGTGGTCCGTCAGCCTCGCACGCGTACATCGATGGGCGTGCAGCGACCGTTGTTCGACTTCTCGGCCGAACAGGCCGTCACTCCGACGAACAGCGGCATCTCGGCCCTGATGACGAACCGGTCGCCGGGCACGGTCGGCGGCGGGTCGATGTGCAGCTCTCCGTGCTGGTCGGTCCACACGTCCATGAAGACGTTGAGGGTCGTGCCGATCCGGTCGGGGGAGACGCCGACCGTCCCGAGTGCGGCGCACAGGTTGGCGAAGCAGCTCGGGTGCGGGGCCCCGTCGAACTCGGGATAGAGGATGTCGAAGGTCTCCTGGCTGCACGGGGTCAGCGTGAGGTCGTGCACGCCGACGGTGTCCTCGACGACCGTGGCCATGACGCGGCTGCGGTTGCTCCACAGCCGGTGTCCGGTCGAGATGTAGATCGTGTTGTTGAAGTCGACCGTGCGCCCCGCGGACAGGCACTCCTCGACATCGTCGGCGGCCACCGCATACAGATCGCTCACCTGCTCGCCGAGCGGGTCGACGATCTCGAGCTCCTGTCCGGCCTCGAGCCGCACGAGGGTGCCGGACTGCGGAGGTATGCGGTGCCAGCCGGCGGCGGGCCCGTCGCCGTCGCCGGCGTAGGGCACGGGCGCCGACAGCTCGCGCTGCGGACGGGGACGATCGAGGTTCATGGAGGTCCGATGGTGAGTCGTCATGGGGTGAGTCATGGGGTGAAAGGAGCCTTCCAGTCGGGTCCGACAGCGCGACCGGAGTACTGCCGGGCAGCGGACGAGGAGCCGTAGTCGTCGACCATCGGGTTCACGGTCCCCTGCAGCCGGGCGTCGCGTCGTCTGATCGCGGTGCGCATCCGGTCGAACCCAGTCTCGGAGCGCAGCCGCTCGAACTGGTGATGGAGATTGAACACGAGAGTCGGCAGCGGGGCACGACGAGCGATGCGGGACGCGGCCGGATGGAGGCCGACGACGAAGAACGCGGTGCCGGCGAAGGAGAACGCGAAGTGCGGCGAGGTGGGGTCGGCCTCGACCGTCGCCGGCCACGGCCGGTCGTCGCGGTCGTGCAGTCCCTGCAGGACCGCCCACATGGCCCGCTCGAACTCCGACTCCGAGGCGGGCACCGGCCCACGGAAGACGGTGAGGAAGGAGACGAACTCCTCGTCCGCCCCGTGCTCGGCCGCGAATGCGCCGAGCTTCTCGGCGAGCTCGTCCGTGGCGCTTTCGTCGGGGCCCATCGAGTCCAGCACGTGGAGATGGGCGGAGTCGCGCCGGAACACCGAGCGTGCCCCGAGGCACGGGTAGTCGGGATGGGCGACCATGGCGCGGATCGCCTCGACGACGTCCTCGTCGGAGGCGTGGTCGAGGCCCGCTGAACCCATTTCGGAGAGGATCGGCGCGAGATCGGTGGCGATCGGCATCCTTCGACCATCTCAGCCCGACAGTCGGGCCCGCCACCACCCGCAGGGGTGGGAAACCGCTGACCTGCACAAACGCTACGCTGCCCCAATGCCCGTCTCGTCCACACGGCTCCTCGTCCTGGGCGGGACGGCCTTTCTCGGTCGCACCGTCGTCCGACATGCCATGGCGGCCGGCTGGGACGTCACGTGCCTGGCCCGCGGCTCGGCCCCGGTGCCGGCCGGTGCGCGGCTCGTCGCCGCCGACCGTGACACCGACGACGCGCTCACCGCCGTGATGGATGAGGAGTGGGACGCCGTCGTCGACGTCTCCCGCCAGCCGGTTCAGGTGCGCCGGGCGGTGCGCGACCTGCGGACCCGGCACTGGGTGTTCGTGTCGACGGCGAACGTGTACGCGCGTTTCGACCGTCGTGAGCAGGGCGAGACATCCCCGCTGCTCGCGCCGCTGCCGGCCGACGCGATGGCCGACATGTCCGAGTACGGCCCGGCGAAGGTCGCCTGCGAACAGGCGGTGCGCTCCTCGGGTGTGACCTCGACGATCGTACGGTGCGGCCTCATCGGGGGGCCCGGCGACGCGTCGGGCCGCAGCGGCTACTACGTGTGGCGGACCGCCCACCCGACCGGCCCCGACCTCCTCGTCCCGCCCGACCTCGACTTCCCGTGTGCGCTCATCGACGTCGACGACCTCGCCGCCTGGATCGTCCTCGCGGCAGGCGAACGGATCGACGGAGCGTTCAACGCGACCGGCCCGACGATCACGCTGGGCGATCTCATCGAGACGGGACGTCGGGCCGTCGGAGACCGTGCCCCCACGGGGCGGCCCGTGCCGGCCGAGGTGCTCGAACGCGAGGGTGTCGCGCAGTGGATGGGCCCGCGGTCCCTGCCGTTGTGGATCTCCGACCCGGACTGGCGGTGGTTCGCCACCCTCGACACGAGCGCCGCACGGGCGCAGGGCTTGCGGACCCGCCCGCTCGAGGAGACCCTGCGCCGCGCCCTCGCCTACGAGGAGACCCGCACCGAGCCGCGGGGGACCGGCCTGACGGACGAGGAGGAGGTCGCCCTGCGTGCGGCCCTCGAGGGTGTGGGGCGAGGTGACTGAGGCGGTGGTGACAGAGGAGGTGGTGACAGAGGCGAGCGAGGCGGAGCTGGTCCGTGCCCGCCTGGGTGAGCGCCGCATACCGGGGATCATCGACATCCACACCCACTTCATGCCGCCGCAGGTGATGCGCAAGGTGTGGGCGTACTTCGACTCCGCCGGGCCGCTGACCGGGCGGCCGTGGCCGATCACCTACCGCGGCGACGAGGCGGACCGGCTGGCGCGACTGCGTTCCTTCGGGGTGCGCCGCTTCACCTCGCTGTGCTACCCGCACAAGGCGGGTATGGCGCAGTGGCTGAACGAATGGACGGCCGACTTCGCCGACCGGCACCCCGACTGCGTGCGCTCCGGCACCTTCTTCCCCGAGCCGGAGGCGGCGGAGTATGCGCGGGTCGCCGTCGAGAATGGCGTGCGGGTGTTCAAGGCGCACGTCCAGGTGGGCGGCTACGACCCGAACGACCCCCTCCTGGACCCGGTGTGGGAGCTGCTCGTCGAGCGCGAGCTGCCCGTTGTCATCCACGGCGGCGACGGCCCGGCACCCGGGCGCCACACCGGGGTCGTGCACATGCGCCGGCTGCTGGAGCGCCATCCCGACCTGACCCTCGTCGTCGCCCACATGGGGCTGCCGGAGTACGGCGCGTTCCTCGACCTGTGTGCGGACCATCCCCGGGTGCACCTCGACACGACGATGGCGTTCACGGCCTTCACCGAGGAGGTCGATCCGTTCCCGCGTGACCGGCTCGGCGATCTCGCCGCGCTGGAGGACCGGATCCTGTTCGGCAGCGACTTCCCGAACATCCCGTACGCCTATCTCGAGGCGCTCGACGCGGTGCTCGGCCTCGGCCTCGGTGCCGACTGGGAGCGGGCCGTGCTGCACGACAACGCGGCCCGACTGCTGGGTGGGACAGTGACGTGACCGGCAGCGGCCCGGTCTAGCGTGGCCGGATCTCGCCCATCGGCGCGAAGCCCTCGACCTCCGGGGCGTCGACGTAGATGATCTGCGGGTGGGCCGAGACGATGTCCGGCATCTCGGCCATGAACCGGGCGACGTGGTCCTGGCGCATGTGCTCGGCGCCCGCGTCGGAGTCCCGGAAGCCCTCGAGACAGACGAAGGTGTTCGGCTCCGCGATGCTGCGGGAGAACTCGAAGAAGACGCACCCCGGCTCCGCATTGACCGCCTCGGCGTAGTACGACGACAGCTCGTGCCACTCCTGCAGCCGGTCATCGCGGATGGGGAACTTCACGGTGATCAGGATCATGGGCCAAGCCTAGGAGGTCGTCGGGTCCGTTCTCCGGGATGCGCGATCCGCCTGGGAGGTCTAGCGTGACCCCCTATCGGGAGTGACAGCGTCGTCGGCCCGGAGAAGGAGCGATCATGACCATCGAACGCAGGAATGCCGACCGCGGAAGCCTCGAACGCCGGAGCCTCGAACGCCGGAGTGTCCTGAAGCTTGCTGCCGCGAGTGCCCTCGCCGGCCCGTTCGCGGGCTTCGTCGCCACCCCGGCCCAGGCGCGCCGGGCCCCGCGGGCCTCGGCCCTGGTGCCCATCGCGGACAAGCGCGACGGACTGGTGCGGCTGCACCTGCCGCGGGGCTTCCAGTACCGCTCCTTCCACGACACGGAGAGCCCCGTGCGCCTCGACGACGGGACGATGCTTCCCGGCCGCCACGACGGGATGGCGGCTTTCGCCGGTCCGCAGAACACCGTCGTCCTCGTCCGCAACCACGAGGTCAACGGTCCGGTCGGCGCCTTCGGTCCATGGACGCCCTACGACCCGACGGCCGGGGGCGGGACCACGACGGTTCACGTGACCAAGCACGGTGAGGTGATCAGCGCATACACCTCTCTGAACGGGACGATGATGAACTGCTCGGGCGGGGAGATGCCCTGGGGCAGCTGGATCACCTGCGAAGAGACCGTCAACGGTCCCGATGTCGGTCCAGACTTCACCGGCGCACCCAACGTCGACCTCACGCAGCGGCACGGCTACATCTTCGAGGTGCCGGTCTCGGTCGATCCGGAGGAAGGTCAGGGCAGCCGGACGCCGATCCGCAGTGCCGGACGGTTCGCCCACGAGTCGGTCGCCTACGACCCGGCGAGCGGGTACCTGTACCTCTCGGAGGACAACTTCGGCTTCGCGTCCTGCTTCTACCGGTACAAGCCGCCGACCGACCCGATGGCCGTCGGGCGGCTTGAGGACGGCGGCACGCTCGAGGCGCTCAAGGTCGTCGGCGTCACGAACGCTCACCTCGAGGGGAACCAGCCGCAGGGCATCGAGTACGACGTCGAGTGGGTGCCGATCCCCGAACCGGACGTCGCCTACCCGTACACGCCCGGGGTGGAGGCGCCCACGACCAACAACATGGCGATCGTGCATGTCGGCGGACAGGGATGGGACCGCGGAGCGGCGCTGTTCTCCCGCCTCGAGGGGACGGTGTTCAGCAAGGGCGTCGTCTACTTCACCTCGACGCAGGGCGGCGGTCCGGCCGAGGCCGGGTTCGAGGACCCGGGCGGTTACGGCAACGGCTTCGGCCAGGTCTGGGGTTTCGACCCGGCGCGGCAGACGCTGCGGTGCGTCTTCCAGTCGGACGGCCCGTCGACCCTGGACTTCCCCGACAACATCACGACGTCCAACAGCGGGACCCTCGTCGTGTGCGAGGACAGCTCGGGCGACAACTTCCTGCGCGGCCTGTCCGTCGACGGGCAGCTCTGGGACATCGCGTTGAACCGCCTGCGCGCCGCCAACGGTGCGGCTCGGTTCGGCGACGAGTTCGCCGGCTCGACCTTCGACGACAAGAGCCAGACATTGTTCGTCAACATCCAGGCCAGCCGCGGCATGACCTTCGCCATCTGGGGGCCATGGCCGTCGATCGGTGTCTAGACGGGTTCGTGGTGCGCCGGGCCCTGGTGGACGTCGAGGCGGAGCAACCGGCTGGTGACGTCGACCAGGGGTCCGAGTGAGGCGATGACGACGACGGTCGTCAGTCCGACGGTGCCGCCGAGCAGCCAGCCGGCCACAGCACCCAGCAGCTGGACTGCGCTGTAGCTCCACTTGAACGGCACCGGCG
>JBAUUB010000139.1:0-3646 GCA_049582485.1 Dermatophilaceae bacterium | reverse complement strand
GGCGCACTCTTCTTCGCTGTGCTCTTGGTGGCGGTCGACGTGTTCGCTGTGCTCTTCTTCGCTGTGCTCTTCTTCGCTGTGCTCTTCTTCGCTGTGCTCTTCTTCGCGGTGCTCTTGGTCGGTGCGCTCTTCTTCGCGGTGCTCTTGGTCGGAGCGCTCTTCTTCGCTGTGCTCGTTTTCGCGGTGCTCTTCTTCGCTGCGCTCTTCCTCGGTGCGCTCTTCTTCGCCGGCGTGCTCGGGGAGGCGCTTCGGGCCTCAGCAGCGGAGGACGTTGCCGCTTCGCCGGCCCGGGCCCCCGCGTCAGCCATGAGCTGCAGGGCCTCGTCCGCGGGAGCGGTCTCCTTGGTGGAGCGGATGACACTCGACGCGGCGCCGCTGGCCTTGCCGGCTGCGGCGGCCACGCCGCTCGCCACGATCCCGCGCAGCTCGTCCAGCTGCTGCTGCAGGCGCTCTACCGTCTCCCGGGCCTCGGCGAGCTCGGCACTGGTGCGAGCCTCAGCCTTGGCCACGGCCTCCTCGACCTCGCGTCGAATCAACGCGACGAGGTGACGGCGGTTGCTCTCCGCCGCTTCCATGAGCTCGTCAGCGATCTGGGCGACCTTCTTCTGGGTCTTCTTGCGCTTGGCCTTGCCCTCGATACCAGAGAGGGCGACGATGTCGCTGGCGGCTTCCTTGGCCATGGCCCGGGAGGTCTCACCGAGACCCGAAGCGAGCTCGACGTACGACTTGACCGCGTCAATCATCGGTGGCACTTCCTTCTACGAGAGGTGTCGGCCGTCGACGCGCGGCCGATTCCCCCTCACGCTATCCGATTGCGAGTTCTCGCGGCAGCACCGTGGCGCAGGCGTTTGGCGGCTCCGGATGAGGCGATCAGCCGGGTCCGACGCGGTCGGCGGTCGGTTCACCCCGTCCGTTTGAGGAGCTCTCGCAAGTCCTCGATCACATAGGTGGGGCGCAGGTCGGGCGTGGCCCCCACGGCCTCCGCCCGCGTCGAGACGCCGGTCAGAACCAGGACCGAGGGCATTCCCGCGGAGTTCGCTCCAGCGATGTCGGTGTCGAGCCGATCGCCCACGGCGAGAACATGATCGGCAGCGACGCCCAGTCGGGCCGACGCAAGCTCGTAGAGGTCGGGGTTGGGCTTGCCGACCACCGTGTCCGGGCCACGGCCGACGGCACGTTCGACGGCTCCAACCAGGGCTCCGTTCCCGGGCGCGATACCTCGCTCGTTCGGGATGGTGGCGTCCGTGTTCGTCGCCACCCACCATGCGCCGTGAGCGACCGCGTACGACGCCTCCGCCAGGTCCGAGGCCGACACCCGTGGGCCGTACCCCTGGACCACCGTGTCTGCGTCCTCGGCGCTGGAGACGACGGTCAGTCCGGCCTCCTCGAGGGCGATGCGCAGGCCAGGCCCTCCGACGGGAAGCACTGCGGCCCCCGGCCGAGTCCGCGCCACGAGATCCGCCGCACCCTGGGCGCTGGTCACGACGTCGGATGCACTCACGTCGAGCCCGAGCTCGACGAGGTGCTGCGCGACCTCGGCCGCGGAGCGCGAGGCGTTGTTCGTCAGATAGAGGACGGGCAGGCCGAGCTCCGTGAGCACCTCGACGGCATGCGGCACTGCCGCCGCTCCCCGGTAGACGACTCCGTCGAGGTCACAGACCACGGCCTCGATCCCGCGAAGGGGGGCAGAGCCAGACCGAGCGGTCATTCGTCGTCCGACCAGTCGATGACGACCCCGTCGAGCTCCGCGAGCCGGTCACCTGCGTCGGTCATGAGGTCCTGGTCGGCGTCGAGCGCCTGGGCGAAGAGCCCTCGCGCCACCTCGGTGTCGCCGCGAGCCAGCTCGACCTCCGCCTGTGCATAGAACAACCGGGCCGCCCATGGCTGCCGCCGCGCCAGTCGGGTGGCGGGAATCTGCAACGCGACCGCGGCTGCGTCCAGCTGTCCCAGATCGCGCCGGATGCCTGAGACGACGATCGCCAGCTCGACCCGGTCCTCGATCGCGAGTGATCCGACCTCGGGGGAGGCAGCGAGGTCCAGAGCTCGCTCGCGCCGACCCAGCCCCCGTTCGCAGTCGACCATCAACGGCAGGAGATGATTCGACCCGCTCAGGCGCTTGACGGTCCGGAACTCACTGAGGGCCCGCGCGTAGTCGCCCATCCGGTACGCGACCATGCCGAGAGCCTCGCGAGCGGCCGGGACCCGGCCCGCGCGGCGGACCGCGGTCTCTGCATGGGCCAACGCGCCGTCGAGGTCGTCGGCCGCCAGAAGGGCCGCGACCATGACCAGGTGCTTGGCCACCCCGTCCGCGTTCTCCTTGCTCAGCGTCCTCAGCTGATGGTGCACCGCCCGGTCGAGCTCCTTGCCCGTGACATCGGCGGGAATCGCCGGGTCCGGCAGACGTGTGGTCTTCGGCGCGAGCCTGGGACCCCCGCGGCGTTCGCTGTTGTCGAACTCGCCTGGATCACGTTCCCGACCGCGCGCTCCTCCACTGGGGCGGCCGCTCGCCCCGGTCCGATTCGCACCACCCCTCTGGGCGGGCTTACCGCCTCGAGCGGTGCGGTCAGCACCCCCCCGGGGTCGGCTGCCGGCCCCGGACTGCCCATGGGGGCGAGAGTCATCGCGGCCAGAGTTCCGGTCAGTCACAGTTCCATCATTCCCTAATCCCGTCGCGAGGTCGGCAGCCGGCGCCGCCATGTGGAGCTCGCTGTCTTCGACGGCGCGCCACAATGACAAAAGGCCCTTCCGAAGAAGGGCCCCTTGTTGTGAAGTATGTCCGGCTGCGTCCTACTCTCCCACACCGTCGCCAGTGCAGTACCATCGGCGCTGAAGGGCTTAGCTTCCGGGTTCGGAATGGAGCCGGGCGTTTCCCCTTCGCTATGACAGCCGAAACTCTATGGAGATATCAATCGTTCCCGACCATATCTCGGGAACTGCACAGTGGACGCGAACATCAGGACAATCAAAGATTGTGTGTATCAAGTTATCGGCTTATTAGTACCAGTCAGCTACATGCATTACTGCACTTCCACGTCTGGCCTATCAACCCGGTAGTCTAGCCGGGAGCCTCTCGGGGTAAACCCCATGGAAACCTCATCTTGAAGCGTGCTTCCCGCTTAGATGCTTTCAGCGGTTATCACTTCCGAACGTAGCCAACCAGCCGTGCCCTTGGCAGGACAACTGGCACACCAGAGGTTCGTCCATCCCGGTCCTCTCGTACTAGGGACAGCCCTTCTCAAGTTTCCTACGCGCACAGAGGATAGGGACCGAACTGTCTCACGACGTTCTAAACCCAGCTCGCGTACCGCTTTAATGGGCGAACAGCCCAACCCTTGGGAGCAACTCCACCCCCAGGATGCGACGAGCCGACATCGAGGTGCCAAACCATGCCGTCGATATGGACTCTTGGGCAAGATCAGCCTGTTATCCCCGGGGTACCTTTTATCCGTTGAGCGACGGCGCTTCCACAAGCCACCGCCGGGTCACTAGTTCCGACTTTCGTCCCTGTTCGACATGTCTGTCTCACAGTCAAGCTCCCTTGTGCACTTACACTCGAAACCTGATTGCCAACCAGGCTGAGGGAACCTTTGAGCGCCTCCGTTACCTTTTAGGAGGCAACCGCCCCAGTTAAACTACCCACCAGGCA
>JBAUUB010000138.1:0-6868 GCA_049582485.1 Dermatophilaceae bacterium | reverse complement strand
TCCACGAACAGCGCGCCGAGCGCCCGGCGGTGGCGGCACCGGTGCGGGCCGAGGACGCGGTGGAGGTTCGGAGCCGCTGACCCCGGCTGCGTGGGTCGAAGAGTGGGGAGAGTCGCGGTTCGGGCGTGTTGGGTTTCCCGTTCGGGCGTGGACGGATCCGCGCCGCACCGTCCTCAGAGTCCGCGGTACCGGTCGTGCCGGGCGGCCATCCGGGCCTCCGGCTCCATCCTCGTCAGCCTGGTCAGCTCGTGCGAGATCGCCTGTGCCATCCGGCGGGAGAACTCGACCGGCTCCTCCGCCGCGTCGGGGTGCTCGGCGACGATACGGTCCACGATCCCGGCCGACAGCAGGTCCAGGGACCGCACGCGCTGACGGTCCGCGATCTCGGGAGCACGATCGGGGGTCCGGTACAGGATCGCCGACGCACCCTCCGGCGGCAGCGGCGACAGCCACGAGTGCTGGGCGCAGATGACCCGGTCGGCCGGCATGAGAGCGATCGCCCCGCCGCCGGTGCCCTGCCCGAGCAGGACGCACACGGTCGGCTCCGGGAGCGCGATCAACTCAGCGAGGGAGCGGGCGATCTCACCGGCCAGGCCGCCCTCCTCGGCCTGCTTCGACAGGGCCGCGCCCGAGGTGTCGATCAGCGAGACCAGGGGGATGCCGAGCTCCTGGGCCAGCCGCATACCGCGTCTGGCGACCCGCAGACCGGACGGGCTGAGCGGCTTCGCGGCCGCCTCGGCCTGGCGGTCCTGGCCGAGGACGACGCAGGGCACGCCCTCGAAGCGTGCGAGCGCCAGGAAGAGCGACCGGTCCCACTCACCGGCACCGGTGCCGAAGAGCGGGATGACGTCGTCCGCGCCGTACCGCAGGATCGCCCGCACGCCGGGACGGTCCGGGTTGCGCGACCGGGTGATCGACTCCCAGGCGGGCACGTCCGGCAGGCGCTCGAGCGGCACGTCCTCAACGGGCGGCTGCTCCCGCGGGGCCAGCACGAGAGAGAGGAACCGGATGGCGATCTCGCGCAGGTCCTGGACCGGGAGCACCGCGTCCAGCAGACCGTTGTTCCAGAGGTTCTCGGCTGTCTGGACCCCGTCCGGGAACGGCTGACCGTAGAGCGACTCGTAGACCCGCGCGCCGAGGAACCCGATCGTCGCCCCGGGCTCGCCGACGGTGACGTGACCGAGTGAGCCCCATGAGGCGAACACGCCTCCGGTGGTCGGGTGCCGCAAGTAGGTGATGTAGGGGAGCCGGGCCGCCTTGAAGGCACCGACGGCGGCGGTGATCTTGACCATGGTGACGAACGCTGGCGTGCCCTCTTGCATGCGCGTGCCGCCCGAGGTCGGCGCGGCGAACAACGGGATCCGCTCCTCGGTCGCCCGCTCGAACGCGCGCACGATCCGCTCGGCCGCCGCCCGCCCGATCGAGCCGGCCAGGAAGCCGAACTCACCGACGACGGCCGCGACGCGATGACCGCCGATGCGCCCCTCGCCGGTGACGATCGACTCGTCCGTGCCGGCCCGTTCGGCTGCGGAGGTGAGCGTGGCCGCATACTCCGATCCGTCCTCGGCGACCCGCAGCGGCGCCTCGTCCCACGAGTGCCAGGTGCCCTCGTCGAGGACGGCGGCGATGAGCTCGGCGGAGTTGGGCCGGTGCGGCCGGTCCTCAGCCATCGGAGCGGTCCAGGGAGTCCAGCCAGGCGCGGACCGACTCGTTGTGCTCTCCCAGGCGGGGTGGCGGCAGGTGGTCCGCACGGCCCCCGGCGAACGGGTTGTCGTCCAGCCGGATCGGTGAACCGGGCAGGGTGATCTCGCCGAGCACCGGATGGTCGACGCCGAGCAGCAGGTGCTGGCTCGCGACCTGGTCCCACTGGTACACCTCGTCCATCGTGCGCACCCGGCCCGCCGGGATCCCGATCTCGGCCAGGCGGGCGAGCAGGTCCTCGCTCGCATAGCCGGCGAAGACCCTGTTGACCGTCTCGATGACGAGCGGGAGGTTGCGGACGCGGTCGGCGTTGGTGGCCATCCCCGCAGCGGTCGGGTCGATGCCGAACGCCGTCGCGAACTTCACCCACAAGCCTTCGCTGCCGCACGCGATCTGGAGCTTGCCGTCGGCGCACTCGAACAGGCCGTACGGCGAGATCGACGGATGATGGTTCCCCTGGGCGCGGGCCACCTGCCCGGCGACGGTGTATGCGGTGCCCTGGAACGCGTGCACGCCCACCACGGCAGCGAGCAGGGAGGTGCGCACGACCCGGCCGCGACCGGTCAGATGGCGCTCGTTGAGGGCCGCGACGACGCCGAACGCGCCGTGCAGCCCGGCGAGCAGGTCGGCGATCGGCACACCGACGCGCTGGGGGTCCTCCGGCCCCGGGCCGGTGATCGACATCAGCCCGGCCTCCCCTTGGGCGATCTGGTCGTAGCCGGCCCGACCGCCCTCGGGGCCGTCCTCGCCGAATCCGCTGATCTTGAGGATGACGAGGCGCGGGTTGAGCTCGTGCAGCCGCTCGACGGTGAAGCCGAGCCGGTCCAGGACGCCCGGACGGAAGTTCTCGATGAGGACATCGCCCGCGACGACGAGCCGCGAGAGCACGTCCCTGCCGTCCTCGCTCTTCAGGTCGAGCGTGACCGACTCCTTGTTGCGGTTGCAGGACAGGAAGTACGTCGAGATCGGGTCGTCCTCGGGTCCGACGAACGGCGGGCCGTAGCCGCGGGTGTCGTCCCCGGTGCCCGACTCGACCTTGATGACCCGGGCGCCCATGTCGCCGAGCATCATCGCGGCGTGCGGGCCGGCGAGGGCACGTGAGAGGTCGATGACGACGATGTCCTGCAGCGGTGCGGTCACGGCTCTCACTCAACCACGCCCGGCGCGGTCGCTGAGTTGGCACCCCTTGCCAAAGGTCGCCCCGAGAGTTGGCAGGTGTTCCGAGGGGGGCCTCAGCTCTTCTTCCCTGGGAAGGAAACGCTGGGATCGGGACACGACGCTTCTTTCCCGAAGGCGCGGATTCCTTCCCTGGGAAGAAATCGCTTCGCTCAGCTCGAGAGCGACTTCAGGGTGATCCCCGTGCGCCCGCCGAGGTGGGCGGCCTGGGCGAGGAAGAGCTCACCGGCGGAGATCGCGTCGGTCAGCGCCTCGTGGGCCCGGTAGCGGGGGAGGCCGAAGTGGTCGCGGGCGGCCTGCAGCCGCAGCACCCCCGGCCGGACCTCGTCGTGGTTGCCGATCCGCAGCACCCGCCGCTGCAGCGCCATCGTGTCGACGGAGCGCACGAGCAGGGGCGCGCCGTAGAACCGCTCGCAGGCGCGCGAGAGGAAGCCGAGCTCCACGGGAGCGTGGTGGGCCACGAGAGTGCGACCGGCCAGCGCATCGAGGAGCACCGGCAGCGCCTCCGCCAGCGGCAGACCCGTCGCGAGCCGGTCGTCGGTCAGACCGTGGATGCCAGCGGACTGCCCGACCTCTCCCTCGGGGACGACGAGCACGTGCTCAGCCCCCCGGTGGACCAGCGAGGGTCCGTCGATCGGGATCAGCCCGATCGACAGGATCTCGTCGGAGCGCTCGTCGAGCCCGGTCAGCTCGAGGTCCACCGCCAGGTAGCGCCCGTCGCGCCAGTCGGTCCGCGGGTCGTCGACGGGGGCGCGCAGGAAGTCGCGGAACGGCCCGGGTCCGGCGGAGCGTGCAGCCGCAGCGCGTCTGCTCTCCAGCGAGCGCCGGAACAGCATCCGCCCTCAGTCCTGGGGGGGGTATGCGGTGGTCAGGACCGACTGCGCCTGCCGGACGATCTGGAACGCGTCGCGCAGGTGGCGCTTCTCGAACTGGCTCAGCTCGTCGGGCGGGACGAAGTCGTCGGGCTCGGCGCCGGCCCGGACCTGGCGGGCCTGGTGCCGCAGCCGCACGTAGGAGATGAACTCGAAGGCGTCCTTGAGGTCGGCGATGCGCTCGGCGCTGAGCCGCCCGGTCCCCTCGACCGCCGCGAGCCGCAGCTGGGTGTTCACCTGCGGCAGGCCCCCGGCCAGCGCATACACCCTCGCGAGATCGACGACGAGGCGCACGCCCCGGTCCTTGAGGTCCAGGGTGTCGGCGTGCTCGCCGCCCTTCTCGAGGACGAAGCCGCGGAAGAAGCCGATCGGCGGCTGGACGCGGGTGGCTGCCGCCGCGAGATGGCCGAGGAACGGCATGCTGTCGGTCGTCTCGGTGAGTGCCGCCCGCTGCAGGTCCTCGAAGAGCCGCGCGTCGCCGTGCAGGGGGCGCATGTCGAAGAACGACCGGACCCGGTGGACGGTGTCGTCGGTGGGGTGCTCCACCCACCCGGCCACGGTCTCGGTCCACCCGGCCACTCCTTGGCGCATCTCGTCGTTCGTGGCCATCAGACCTGCGGTGCAGTAGCGGTATCCGCACGCGTGCAGGCCGTCGGAGACGAACGTCGCGAGCTCGCGCACGTAGTCGGCGTAGCCGTCGCCGTCCGGCCCGGCGAGGCTCTCGTCGTCGAGGATCAGGGCGTGGTCCTGGTCGCTGGAGAGCCCGTGCTCGAGGCGGCCCGCCGAGCCCAGCGTGACCCAGCAGTAAGGGCCGGGGGGAGGACCGAGCCGCACCTCGGCCAACTCGATGAGCCGGCGCTCGATCGCGTCCGCGATCGCCGTGACGACCCGCCCGATGTCGTCGGCGGTGGCGTCCTCGGTGACGAGCTGCCCCACGATCTCGGCGACCCGGGGCCGGACGCCCGCGAGCTGCTCGACGGTCGTCATCTTCTGGATGTCGCCGGCGATGTAGACCGGGTTGGCGCGCTCCAGGCGCATCAGGTCGGTGCTGCTCACGAGACCGACCACCCGGCCGCCGTCGGTGACGGGCATGTGGTGGATGTTCCTGGCGACCATGGACAGGAGCAGCTCGAACGCCATCGACTCCACCGGCGCGCTGATCGGGTCGGCGGTCATGATGGCACTGACCGGCTGGTCGATGTCGCGGCCCTCGGCGACGACGCGGTTGCGCAGGTCGCGGTCGGTCATGATGCCGACGAGACGGCCCGGGTCGTCACCGGCGGCACCGCCCTCCATCACGAGCAGGCTGGAGACCCGCTCGGCGCGCATCGTCTCGGCTGCGCTGCGGATCGTGGTCGCCGGGGTGACCCACAGCGGCTCCCGCCGGATGATGTCCCCGACCGTGGTCTTCAGGACCGTGGTGCCGCGCTCGGCGGTGTGCACCGCCCGCACGGCCATCCGCATCGTCTCGCTCAGGGAGTGCTGGAAGAACACCGACCACAGCGGCTGGGTCCGGGACAGCTCGCGGAACACCTCGCCGGGCATGACGAGGACGAGCGAGTCCTCGATGGCGGTGAGGGTGAACGGCGCGACGCCGTCGGAGAGGAGAGCGGCCCAGCCGAAGCACCGTCCGGTGTCGTAGCGGTCCACGAGCCCGCCGTGCGGGTCGCGCACCTCGACCGCGCCGGAGCGCAGGACGAACATCTCGTCGTTGTGGCTGCCCGCCGCCACGATCTCCGTGTCGCGCTTGTAGTAGCGCGTCGTCAGGCGCGGCGGCAGGCCCCGCAGCACGCGCTCGGGCAGCGCCTCGAACGGGGCGTGCGCGACAAGGAACTCCTGGACCTCGACCAGCTCTGCGACCACACCGCGATCCTGCCAGGTCCGGCCCGCCACTTCTTCCAAATAGGACCGAAACGGCGAGCGGTATGCGGGTGCCGCGCCGCGCATACGCTCGCCACTTCTCCCAAATAGGACCGAAACGGCGAGCGGTACCCTTCGCTCGCGGCGGCCATTGCCGCCCCGCACCCATCACTGTGGATAACTTCCCGGGCACTGCGGCGACCCGCGCCACCCTTGACCGATGCCGATTCAGCGAGTCAGGTCCCTCGACCTTACGCAGCCCTTCACCTGTAGGGCCGCGGCGGAAGCCGGAATACCCCGGCACCGTCTGCGGTCGGCCGGGTTCCGACCGGTGATCCACGGTGTCTACATCAGCAAGGACATTCCCGACACGCTGGTTGTGCGCGCGAGGGCCGCGCTCCTGGTGGCGCCCGAGTTCGCCGTGCTGAGTCACGAGACGGCGGCCAGACTGTGGTGTCCCCAGGGGCCGAAGTCCGCCAGAACGCACCTCTCGTTCAGCTACGACGCACACCTGTCGCGCGAGGAACTCAGCGTTCACCGGTTCACGTACCGCCTCGAGACAGCACACCGGCACGGCCTCCCCGTCACCACCCCCGCCATGACCTTCATGCACCTGGCAGTCCGCCTTGAGCTCGTCGAGCTCGTGATCTTCGGTGACCAGCTTGTCAAGCGCAGGCTGATTTCGACCACCGACTTGGTCTCCTACGCCGAGAGCTGGGAGAACCACGGGCGCTCCGCCGGACTCCGGGCGGCCCGCCTGGTCCGTGACGGTGTGGACTCCTCGCCCGAGACGCGACTTCGCCTGCTCATCGTGCTCGCGGGCTTGGCCGAGCCGAAGATCAACCACGTCATCTACCACGAAGACGGGACGATCCGGCACCGGATCGAACTCGTCTACGAGGAGATCCGCCTCGCCATCGAGTACGACGGTCGCTGGCACGACGACGAGGAGCAGCAGGCGTACGACGTGGCTCGCCGCCAAACCCTGACGGGTGAGGGCTGGACCTTCTTCATCGTGAGGGCCGAGGGCCTGTTCGAGACACCCCTGGAGACTCTGCAGGGCATCGTCGGGGCCATGCGATCCCTGGGTGCCGATGTCGACGACCTCGATCTCAGCGACTTCCACCGCTACTTCTCCCCGGTGAGAGTGGCCTGACCGTTCGCCGTTTCGGTCCTATTCGGGGGAAGTGGTGGGGTGGCGTGGCCTGACCGTTCGCCGTTTCGGTCCTATTCGGGGGAAGTGGTGGGGTGGCGTGGCG
>JBAUUB010000137.1:0-32558 GCA_049582485.1 Dermatophilaceae bacterium | reverse complement strand
CTGGTAGGTCGAGCGGCAGTCGTCCTCGTTGTAGCGGCGGATCTCGTCGAGCCGCTCGGCCTCCTCGTCGAGCCGGCCGGCCTCACGCGCCGCGACGGCCTCGTGGTAGGCGACGATGGAGGCGGCGCCCTCGCTGACGCCGTCCTTGTCACGTTCGCCGCGGTAGAGCGACTCGACCTTCTTCAGCGAGTAGGAGCGGTCGGAGATGCGGATCGCACCGCGGACCACGGAGTACAGGTCGACGAAGACCCCGTCGCGCAGGAGCTGGTCGACGTCGTCCTCGCACACCCCGTGCCGTGCGGCCAGACGGAGCAGGGCCGACGGCTCGTAGGCGGCGTAGTGGTAGACGTGCAGGTCCGGCCAGCGTCGGCGTCGCTCCGCGAGATAGCCGATGAAGTCGACGAGTGCCTGGCGCTCCTGCACCCGGTCGTGCGCCCAGAACGCCCGGAAGGTCGGCTCGCCGCGCCCGGCGACACCGTCGACCTCGATGACGCCGAAGAGGTACTCGAGACCCCAGGTCGGGTCACCGCGCTCCATCCACATCGGGTCACCCTCGAAGTCGAAGAAGATGTCCCCCTCGCTGCGCGGCGGCAACATCGACAGCATCGCGGGGTCGACGACCTCGTGCCGCAGCGGGCCACCGGAGTCGAGCTGCTCGAGCTGGAGGCGGGCCTGCGCCGAGAGCCGTTCGAGGACACCCTCGCGCAGGTCCGGCACGGGTTCGGTGCGTCGCGCGAGCTCCCGCCGGGTGTGCACGCCGGCCGCGATGAGCCGCCGCCTCGTCGGCCCCCAGACCCCAGCGACCAGCAGCAGGTCGTCGTGCTCCTCGAGGGCCGTCGCACACTCGTCACAGCGCCCGCAGGCCATGATGTCTTCAGCTCCCCACGCGAGCGGGGTATCCGCAGCCTCGCGCATGGCCACGAGGGCGTCGAGCCGGGCACGGCGCGTCCGGTAGACCGGGAGGATCTCGGCGAGGCGGAAGTCCTCGTGGACCCCTGAGCCGAGCACGAGGCGGGCGACCGGCGCCAGGGTGACCCCCGCCCCGTCGAGAGTGGCGGCGTACGCCGCCACCTGGAGCAACGCCGACACCGTGGCCGCGCGCGCGAGCTTGGTGTCGCTGACCAGCCAGCCGTTCGGCGTGCGCTCGAGGAAGTCGATGTGACCGACGAAGGACCCGTCGTAGACGGTGCCCTGGGCAATGACCTCGACCGTCGGGTCGGCGAGGGCCGCGAGGGTGCGGTCCCGGGCCGCGGCCAATCCCGTCTCGCTGTGGTCGGGCAGCGGCAGGTGCACGACGGCACCGTGCCCCGGGTGCGCCGCGCGGAGCCGTCTCAGCTCGTCCTGCTCGTGCTCCCGCCCCAGCTCGGCGAGCCGGCTGTGCATCGGGTCCGGCTCGGGGTCGTGCGCTTCGAGTCGGCCGAGTCGGCGGTCGACATCCCGGAGCAGCGCGTACTCACACTCGGCGGCGGCCCGCAGGTCGCTGGGGCTGAGCACGAGGCGTTCGGGGCCACGGTCAGGGAGGAGGAACACGCCTGCGACTCTAGGTGAGGACTCCGACAGCACGGGACGGCTCAGCCGGAGCCTCTGGCCGAGGTCGTCGATGCCGCCTTCTTCGATGTCGTCTTCTTCGCCGAGGTCTTCGCGGCACCGCTCCGGCGCGGCGTGCGCTGCTTGAGGCGCACCTGCCGCTGCGACCCCTCCGTGCGCGTCTCGAGATAGGGCTGCTCGTCGACGAGGGAGCTGAGCTTCTGATGGCCGAAGTCGCGAGGGTCGAAGTCCGCGTGCGCCCGACTCAGGTGCTGGCCGACCACGCCGAGGGTGCTCCACCCGTCGTCGCTCGAGGTCGCGTTGATCGCCCGGGTCAGCGCACTCTGCAGGTTGATCCGGCTCGAGGCGGTGTCCGGGTCCGACTCCGACGCCGCCTCTGCCGGGCCGGACTCCTCGGCCCGCTCCTGATCCTGGAGCACCTCGAGGAAGATGAACTGGTCGACCGCTCGCCGCAGCGACTCCGGCGTCTTGCGGCGGCCCAGGCCGTAGACCCGCTTGCCCGACTCGCGCAGCCGGGTCGCCAGCCGGGTGAAGTCGGAGTCGGAGGAGACGATCGCAAAGGCCTCGACGTTGCCCTGCCAGAGCAGGTCCATCGCGTCGATGATCAGCGCGGAGTCCGTGGAGTTCTTGCCCACCGTGTTCGAGAACTGCTGCACGGGCTGGATCGCGTTGCGCAGCAGCTCGGGTTTCCAGCTCGTCAGCTGGGTCGTCGTCCAGTCACCGTAGGCGCGCTTGACCGTCGGGACCCCGTAGGTGGCCAACTCCTCGAGAACCGCGCCGATGTGCTTGGCCGAGACGTTGTCGCAGTCGATCAGGACGGCGATCCGGGTCGAGCTGCTCGCGTCGGTCTCCACGGTGCCGACCCTATCGGTGAGGGGTCGCAGTGGTGGGAGTGGGAGCGGTGGAGGTGGGACCGGTCCGCGGGACGCCCCCGGCGGACCGGTCCGCCGGGGGCGCTCAGCGCATACCCCTCTTCCTGTCCCGGCTACTGCTCCGGCACGAACGGGGCCTCGTCGAGAACCGGGCCGAGGACCGAGCCGTCCGGGGCGCGGAGCACGTCGGTCTGGTCGCTCAGCGTGGTCGCGGTGCCCGCACGGGCGATGTTCGTGCGGCTGTAGACCACGTCGCCGGGCTGCATCGTGGGCACGAGGGTTCTGACGGTGACGAGGGTGAAGCCGCGCGCGCGCAGGCCGGAGATGATGCCGGGCACGGCGTCGACCGTCGTGGAGTGGCTGTCGTGCAGAAGCACGATCGAGCCGGCGGTCGCGTTCGCGACGACCCGAGAGCGGACGATCGCCGCGTCTCTGACCTCCCAGTCCGCAGGGTCCACCGACCAGAGGATCAACGGCTTGCCGAGTGTGCGCGTCGTCGAGTTCCACGAGCCGTACGGAGGACGCAGCAGGGTGCTGCGCGGCACGCCGGCCGCCGATAGCGCGTCGTCAGCGCGGGTGACCTGCGACAGCTGGCCGCTGTAGGACAGCGTCGTCAGCTCGGGATGGCTGTAAGTGTGGTTCTCGACGGCAAGTCCAGCGGCGTGGGCGCGCCGCACGGTCGCAGGACGCGCCGCCACCTGGCTGCCGACGACGAAGAACGTCGCAGGGGTGTTGGTCGAGACGAGAGTGCTGATCAGCCGGTCGGTATAGGCGCTGGGACCGTCGTCGAAGGTCAGGGCGACGCAGGCGACGACTGCGCAGTTGACCGAGCTGCTCGTCGGTCCGTCGCCGTTGAAGTCGCCGGGGCCGAACAGGGCGGTCATGTTCTGCCAGCCTTGACCGATCTTCAGCCCGGGCGCGGCCCAGCCGCTGCGTCCGTTGCCGCGGTAGAGCCACAGGCCACCGAGGGCGTCGCGGGCGAGGACGTCGACGTTGCCGTCGCCGGAGAAGTCGCCGACTCCGAAGATCGCGGTCATGTTCTGCCAGCCGGAGCCGACCTGGATGCGTGGGGTCAGCCATCCGCTCCTGCCGTTGCCCCGGTACAGCCAGAGCAGCCCTCCCGGGTCTCTGGCCAGGACGTCGACCCGTCCGTCGCCGGAGAAGTCGCCCACTCCGACGATCGCGGTCATGCTCTGCCAGCCGGAGCCGACCTGGATGCGTGGGGTCAGCCATCCGCCCGTGCCGTTGCCACGGTAGAGCCACATCAGCCCCGCCGCGTCCCGCGCGAGGACGTCGACCCGGCCGTCGCCGCTGAAGTCCCCCGGACCGAGGATCGCGGTGAAGCCCTGCCAGCCGGAGCCGATCTGCTCACCCGGTGCCGCCCATCCTCCGGAGCCGTTGCCCCGGTACAGCCACATGCCTCCGGCGGCGTCGCGGGCCAGCACATCCACCCGCCCCTCGAAGGGCGTCGTCACCGCCGGCAGCGCGGCGCCGACGGCGCCGGCCCGGGCGGTGGAAGCGGCTCCTGCGGTAGGAGAGGCGATCGCCGGCGCAACGAGGCCCACCAGCGAGATCACCGCGGCTACGAGGAGAGGACGGATCCTCGGAATCCTCATACTTCGACGGTAGATCCGCCGTGGGTCCACCACAAGAGACCTCGGCCACACGGACGATGCCCACCAGCCGCGACGGCTCGGGTCGACAGAGCCCGGCGCCGACTCAACCTAGATCCAGCTCGGGAACCACATCCGCCAGCGCCACTCGGCGTAGGGGATGACCTGCGCCGTGTACACCGGCCAGAAGAATGCGAAGACGAGCAGCACGAGCAGACAGAACCCGCCGACGGCGAGCAGTCCCACCTGCCGCCGCCACCACGGCGCCGTCGACGGGCCGAGGACGAGTCCGAGCATGAACGTCGCGGACAGCACGACCCACGGAACGAAGGCCACGGCGTAGAACGTGTAGATCGTGCGCTCCTGGTAGAAGAACCACGGCAGGTAGAGCGCAGCGAACCCGGCGAGGATCGCGCCGGCGCGCCAGTCGCGGCGCAGCACCCAGTGGTAGAGCAGGAACACGATGCCGATCGTCGCGAGCCACCAGATGGGGATGGTCCCCACCGAGCTGATCGCCTTGCTGCACAGGGTGACGGTGCAGCCGTCCTCGCCCTGCTTCGGCCCTTCGTAGAAGAACGAGGTCGGCCGGCCCTGGACGAGCCACCCCCACGGGTTGGTCTCGTAGGGATGCTCGCTGCGCAGACCGATGTGGAAGGCGTAGGCGTCCTGGTGGTACCGCCACAGGGACCGCACCGAGTCGGGGACCCAGCCGAAGTCGGCGGAGGGGTTCTGGGCGCCCCAGTCGCGCTGGTACCCGTTCTCGCTGCGGAACCATCCGGTCCACGACGCGACATAGACCACCAGTGCGGTCGGCACGAGGGTGACGAACGCATACAGCCCGTCCTTGAGAACCGCGGCGCGCGCCCAGTGGCGGACACCGGCCGCCCGGCGCGCGCCCATGTCCCACCAGACGGTCATCAGCCCGAACACGGCCAGCGCATACAGTCCCGACCACTTGGTGCCGACCGCGAGACCGAGGCTGATCCCGGCGGCCCACCGCCACGGTCGCAGACCGAGCCAGGGACCGTATGCGAGGCGGGCCCCCGCGTCCAGCGCCCCGACCTTGCGGGCCAGCACCTCGCGCGCGGCGTCGCGGTCGACGAGCAGCGCCGCGAACGCGGTGAGCGTGAAGAACATGACCGTCAGGTCGAGCAGGCCGGTCCGGGAATGGACGAAGTGGTGACCTTCGAAGGCGAGGAGGAAGGCGGCGACCGTGCCCAGCAGGGTGGAGCGGAACAGTCGCCGTGCCACCCGGCCGACGACGAGGATCGAGAGCGTGCCCAGGACGGCCACCCCGAACCGCCAGCCGAACGACGAGGTCGGGCCGAACAGCCATTCGCCGGAGGCGATGACCCATTTGCCGACCGGCGGGTGGACGACCATGTCACCGGTGGTGCCCCAGACGTCGGTGGTCCCGTTGGTGAACAGTGCGTCGGGCGTCTCCAGGCCGTCTCGGACCCGCAGCTCGACGCCGTGGTCGAGCAGCGAGACACCCTGTTTGACGTAGTAGGTCTCGTCGAAGACGAGCTGGTCGGGCCGCCCCAGTGACCAGAACCGGATGCCGCCGCCGATCACGGCCATGAGGAGCGGACCGAGCCAGCCCCAGAGCCGGTCCGCCGGCGACCGCGCGTCGTACCCCTGGCCGAGCAGCCGCAGGCGCAGCTCCTCGGTCCGGGTCATGCGCGCCATCGTATGCGGCGGTCCCGTGAGCGATCGCCACCGGTGAGCACGTGGTCGGCGTGGCAGGATCGCGGTCATGAGCGGAGCCGGAGCGGGGGTCGTCGTGCTCGCTGCGACGCCCATCGGCCGGGTCGGGGACGCGCCGCCCAGGTTGGTCGAGGAGCTCGCCGGAGCCGACGTCATCGCCGCGGAGGACACCCGCCGGCTCGCCCGCCTGCTCCGCGACCTGGGCGTCTCGCCGAGGGGGACGATCCTGAGCTATCACGAGCACAACGAGGCGTCCCGCACGGCCGAGCTCGTCGAACGACTCGATGCCGGCGAGCGGGTCGTCCTCGTCACGGACGCCGGCATGCCGAGCGTCTCCGATCCCGGCTACCGGCTGGTCCGCGCGGCGGTCGATGCGGGGCACCGGGTCACGGCCGTGCCCGGTCCCAGCGCTGTCCTCACCGCACTCGCGGTCTCCGGCCTGCCCGTCGACCGCTTCTGCTTCGAGGGATTCCTGCCACGCCGCCCGGGGGACCGCCGCCGGGTCCTCGCCGACCTCTCGGCGGAGCGGCGCACGATGGTCTTCTTCGAGGCTCCGCACCGGCTCGCCGAGTCACTGGTCGACCTCGCCGGTGCATTCGGGCCGGACCGCCCCGCCGCGGTGTGCCGGGAGCTGACCAAGACCTATGAGGAGGTGCGCCGGGGGGCTCTGACCGAGCTCGCGACGTGGGCGGCCGACGGCGTCCGCGGCGAGATCACCGTCGTCGTCGCAGGGGCCGAGCCCGTCGTCTCCTCCGTCGAGGACCATCTTGCTGTGATCACGGCACGGGTGGCCGCCGGCGAGCGCCTGAAGTCCGTCTGTGCGGAGATCGCCGCGGACACGGGGCTGTCGCGGAAGTCCTTGTACGACGCCTACCTCGCGTCACGCGGCTGAGGTGGCCACCGCATACTCGCGGGTAACCGGGCCAATGTCACAACGGAACGGCCAGGATCCACCTGCGGCGTGATCCGCACCACGGGGTACTTTTGACCCGTGGCAACGACGACAGCACCCGCGAGGCGGGGGACGACGGCCCGAGGCACGACCGTCTTCCTGAAGTTCATCATGGCGACGACGGGCATCGTGTTCATCGGATACGTGCTCCTGCACATGTACGGCAACCTCAAGGTCTTCGGTGGCCAGGAGGCGTTCGACCACTACGCGGAGGGGCTGCGGACCTTCGGTGACCCGCTGCTGCCGTACGGCGGGCTGCTGTGGATCGTCAGGATCCTGCTGATCGCCTCGATCATCGGTCACCTGTACGCCGCCTTCACGCTCTGGAGCCGCGCGAACTCCGCCCGGTCACAGCGGTACTCGGTCAAGAAGGCCGTGGGCGTCAGTCTCTCCAGCCGCACCATGCGGTGGGGCGGGGTCGCACTCCTCGTCTTCATCCTCTGGCACCTCTTCCACTTCACGATCGGCAAGCCGGCCATCAACTCGTCGGTGTCCGCCAGTGAAGTCGCCGCGTCGCCCTACGTCATGGTCGTGGCCAGCTTCCAGCTCTGGTGGATGACGCTCATCTACCTCGCGGCCCTGGTGGCCCTCGGGTTCCACCTGATGCACGGTGTCTTCAGCGCCCAGCAGACGCTCGGCTGGACCCAGAGCCCGGCGGCCTACATGCGGGCCCGCGTCAGCGCGCAGGCCATCGCCGCCATCGTCGTCATCGGATTCGCTCTGCCTCCGCTCGCCATCCTCTTCGGCATCGTCGAGTGACGAACGCTCCGCCAGACCACGCAAGGAGAACAGCACCCATGGCACTCATCGACGGCCTCTACACCGAGGGCGAGAAGATCGCCGACACCAAGGCGCCCGGCGTTCCGATCGATCAGATGTGGACCACGCGCAAGTTCGAGGCGGCCCTGGTCAACCCGGCGAACCGGCGCAAGCTCTCGGTCATCATCGTCGGCACGGGGCTGGCCGGTGCGGCTGCGGCTGCGACGCTCGGTGAGGCGGGCTACAACGTCAAGTCGTTCTGCTACCAGGACTCCCCGCGGCGGGCACACTCGATCGCCGCCCAGGGCGGGATCAACGCCGCCAAGAACTACAAGGAGGACGGCGACTCCGTCTTCCGGCTGTTCTACGACACGGTCAAGGGCGGCGACTACCGAGCGCGGGAGACCAACGTCTACCGTCTCGCCGAGGTCAGCGCCAACATCATCGACCAGTGCGTCGCACAGGGTGTCCCCTTCGCCCGTGAGTACGGCGGACTGCTGGACAACCGGTCCTTCGGTGGTGTGCAGGTCTCGCGGACGTTCTATGCCCGCGGCCAGACCGGTCAGCAGCTGCTGATCGGGGCATACCAGGCCCTGGAGCGCCAGGTCGCCGAAGGCTCCGTCGCGATGTACACCAGGCACGAGATGCTCGAGGTGATCGTGACGGAGGGCGCCGACGGGCAGCGGCGGGCGCGGGGCATCATCGCGCGTGATCTCGTCACCGGTGAGGTCGAGACCCACCTCGCCGACGCGGTCGTGCTCGCGACCGGCGGCTACGGCAATGTCTTCTTCCTCTCGACCAACGCCATGGGCTCCAACGTCACCGCGATCTGGCGGGCACACCGCAAGGGTGCCTACTTCGGCAACCCCTGCTACACCCAGATCCACCCCACCTGCATCCCGGTCTCCGGTGACTACCAGTCCAAGCTGACGCTGATGTCGGAGTCGTTGCGCAATGACGGCCGCATCTGGGTGCCGAAGCGACGGGAGGACTGCGACAAGGACCCCCGCGACATCCCCGAGGAGGACCGGGACTACTACCTGGAGCGGATCTACCCCTCCTTCGGCAACCTCGTGCCCCGTGACATCGCATCCCGTCAGGCCAAGAACGTCTGCGACGAGGGTCGCGGCGTCGGCCCTGTGGTCGGCGACTTCCGCCGCGGTGTCTACCTCGACTTCTCCGATGCGATCGCCCGGATGGGCGAGGACGCCGTGCGGGCCAAGTACGGCAACCTCTTCGACATGTATGCCCGCATCACCGGCGAGGACCCGTACAAGACGCCGATGCGGATCTACCCAGCGGTGCACTACACGATGGGCGGGCTCTGGGTCGACTACGACCTGCAGTCGACGGTCCCTGGCCTGTTCGTCACCGGCGAGGCCAACTTCTCCGACCACGGGGCGAACCGCCTCGGCGCCTCGGCGCTGATGCAGGGTCTGGCCGACGGGTACTTCGTGCTCCCCAACACGATCCGCGACTACCTCTCCAAGGGGCCGTTCGAGCCCCTGTCCGCCGACGCCCCGGCCGTCGTCGAGGCACGGGAGTCGGTCGAGGCGCGCACCCAGCGGCTGCTGTCCGTCAACGGCGAGCGCTCGGTCGACTCCTTCCACAAGGAGCTCGGTCACATCATGTGGGAGTACTGCGGCATGGAGCGCACGGCGGAGGGCCTGAACAAGGCGATCGAGCTGATCCGCAGCCTGCGCGAGGAGTTCTGGCGCAACGTGCGGGTGCTCGGCAGCGCCGACACCCTGAACCAGAGCCTCGAGAAGGCCGGGCGGGTCGCCGACTTCCTCGAGCTGGGTGAGCTCATGTGCGTCGACGCCCTGCACCGTCGCGAGTCGTGTGGCGGTCACTTCCGGGCCGAGTCCCAGACCGAGGACGGTGAGGCGCTGCGCCACGACGACGAGTACCTCTATGTCGCGGCGTGGGAGTTCAACGGCGGTGCTGCCACGGACGGCGAGGCGTTCGGGGTGATGGGTCCGCCCGTGCTGCACAAAGAGGACCTCGTCTACGAATCGATCGAGGTCAAGCAGAGGAGCTACAAGTAATGAAGCTGACCCTGAAGATCTGGCGACAGGCCGGACCGAAGGACAAGGGCGACCTCGTCACCTACCACGTCGACGACATCTCCCCGGACATGTCGTTCCTCGAGATGCTCGACGTGCTCAACGAGCAGCTCCTCGCCGAGGGGACCGAGCCGATCGCCTTCGACAGCGACTGTCGTGAGGGAATCTGCGGGACCTGCGGTCTGATGATCTCCGGCGAGGCGCACGGGCCGGAGCGCACGACGACCTGCCAGCTGCACATGCGCTCGTTCTCGGACGGCGAGACCATCACGATCGAGCCGTGGCGTGCCGACCCGTTCCCCGTCATCCGCGACCTGGTCGTCGACCGGGGCGCCTTCGACCGGATCATCCAGGCCGGCGGGTTCATCTCCGTCAACACCGGTGCGGCGCCGGATGCCCACGCGACGCCCGTGCCGAAGGAGAACGCGGACCGGGCGTTCATGGGCGCCGAGTGCATCGGCTGCGGTGCCTGCGTGGCGGCCTGCCCCAACGCGTCGGCGATGTTGTTCATGGGTGCCAAGATCACCCACCTCGGCGAGCTGCCGCAGGGTCAGCCCGAGCGGGACGCGCGGGTCGTGAGCATGGTGAACCAGCACGATCACGAGGGATTCGGCGGCTGCACGAACATCGGTGCCTGCTCGGCGGCCTGCCCCAAGGGCATCCCGCAGGACGTCATCTCGACGCTCAACCACGACCTGCGCCACGCGCTGCGCGTCGGCCGCTGAGCGGACTCCTCACCAACGTCAGAGCCACCCGACCCGGTCGCGGAGGAGGGCGTACCCGACGAAGGCGATGACGTCGAGGAGGGTGTGCGCGATGACCAGCGGCATGACGCGGCGGGTGCGGCTGTAGATCCACCCGAAGATCAGACCCATGACGGCGTTGCCGACGAAGCCGCCGAACCCCTGGTACAGGTGGTAGGTCCCGCGGATCAGGGCACTCGTGATGATGATCTGCCAGGTGCCCCAGCCCGCCTGTGCCCAGCGGCGGAAGAGGTAGCCGATCATGATGACCTCCTCGAGCACCGCGTTCTGCGCGGCCGCGAGGATGAGCACCGGCACCGCCCACCAGACATCGGCGAGGTTGGCCGCCGCGATGGTCGTGTTCATGCCCAGCTCTCGGCTGACCACGTAGAGGCCCAGTCCCGGAATGCCGATCAGGGCGGTGAGTCCGAGCCCGGCGAGAACGTCCTGCGCGGGACGTCGCAGGTCGAAGCCCATCGTGGCCCCCGGGTGCGGGTCGTCCCGGTGCAGCAGATGCAGGGCCAGGAGGACAGGCACGAGGGCGAGGGCGATGCCGGCCAGCTGGTAGGCCAGGTCGAGCCATGGCCGGTCCGGGGTGACCGCGCTGTTCATCGCGGTCGTCTGGGCCGACAGTGCCGTCTCGGCGGTGACCTTGCGGATGATCGAGAGCACGGACCAGATGGCCGAGGCACCCAGGGAGACCCCGAGGACGAGAGCGGTCTCGCGCAGGAGTGTGCCGCGGGACAGGTCCGGCGCGGGCACTGCCTCCGTCGTCTCGTTCGGCCGGGTGCTCACCCGACCAAGGCTAGGCGTATGCGCTGCTGTCCCGCCGTCGCCCGCGTCGCCTGACCCGGAGCCAGATCCACACGAAGAACCACGCCATCAGGGCGAGGACGGCGATGACGAGGATCGGCAGGAAGATGGCGATGAGGCTCAGCCCGACCGAGGCGCCGTCCTCCACCGTGGATGCGACCGGCGCGCCGGCCCCCAGGGTGCCGGCGTTGATGATGGGGCGTGCCGCCATCTTGCCGCTGTGCACGACCAGGGCCATGGCGATGCCCAGCACGATGCCGACCCATGAGTTCTCCTGCATCCAGGGCCCGGACTCGAGGTTCTCGGCCGCCTGGGTCGCGGCGACGATGACACCACCCATCGCAGGCCGGATCACCGTCTGGATCGTGTCGTTGATGGTGTCGATGGCGGGGATCTTGTCGAGGGTGACCTCGGCGATGAGCAGGATCGTCCCGATGCCGATCGCCCACCAGCTCTCCATCCAGGTGAAGTTCGCGGGCAGCACGATGATGTCCGTGAACTTCGCGATGAGCGCGACGATGAGGAAGGGGATGTAGGCGTTCAGGCCCGCCGCGGCGGACAGTCCCATCCCGGTCAGGGCTGCGAGCATCGGCGGGGTCCTCTCGACGTCGTGCACCGGCGAGGACCTCGGGTCCTGCATTCGGCTGGACCGACCCTACCGATGCGCGGTCGATCCAGTGCCTCAACGCTGTGCCGCACTAGCCGATTCCCGCTGTGTCAGGGACAGACGGTCCCGGCGAGCGCAGCGTCGGAGACCGTCTGACTGCGGCCGAGGGCTGTGACCATCCAGGGCGTCAGGGCATCGATCGTGTCGGCGGAGGCCGTCGGGAGGCACGACGGGAGGGTCAGGACGGTCGGACCCCAGGTGAGGTTCACCCGTGGTGCCACCGCCAGCGCGTCGGGGTAGTTGATGCCGCTCGCCAGGTGGATCTCCGCGTCCGGCTCACCGAACGCGTCCGCGTTCATCATGGCTGCGGTCTCGAAGCGGTTCGTGCCGGCGTAGCGCACGATGTCTGCCCCCGGGAGGACCGAACGCACCCGCGACTCCACGGCGTCGGAGATCGTCGCCGGGCTCCCGAGAATCTTGACCGTCGAGTAGCGGCCGGACCGCAGCGCCGCCTCGGTCTCCGCCGGCAGACGGCCGGACTGCGTCAGCAGGAGCGGCGCATACTCCCAGGCGGCCGCGGCTCCGCCAGCGAGTGCGTCCGCATACGTCTCCCCGCTCGCGAGGTAGACCGTGTCGGGATCGACGGGGACAGGAGTGTCGCCGCTCTCATCCCAGGCCACGACGAACTCGGCCAGCTTCGCCGCCGTGTCGTAGCGGTTCTTCCCGGCGAGTCGGACCTTCTCCGGCGACCCCGGTGCCGCGGCGAAGACCTGCCAGGCGACCTCGTCGCTGACCGCGTCCTCGCTGCCGAGGACGACGACCGCCGTTCCGGCCGGTGGCGACTCCCCGTGCAGTCGAGAGATCTCGTCGAGGACCTCGGTCGGGACGGTTCCGCGCGAGGGCACGAGCAGGATCGACCCGAAGAGGCTCGCCGCGGCGGGCCCGGCGGCGAGCGCGTCCGGGTAGTTCTGTCCGGTCGTCACGAACACGACTTGGCCGAAGTACAACCGGTCGTCCACGGTGGAGGCGTCCAGGTAGGTGGCCCGCGAGATGAGGGCGGAGGTGATGTACCGGTTCGCGCCGGCGATCCGGTCGGTCTCGTAGCCGGGCGGCGCGGCGGTCGATCCCGCGGCTGTCGATCCTGTGGGGTCGCGCAGCTCACCAGCGTCCTGGATCGCCTCGACCGAGCTGGCGCGGATGCGCTCCAGGGCGTCGCCTGCTGCCGCGGCGGACGCTCCAGCAGCGGTGGTCGGGGCCGCTGCGCCGACGAGGGCGGCGGCAAGAACCACGGCGACGGGGATGGTGGTTCTCATGGTTTCCTGCGTTCGTTGTGCTGATCGGGTCAGGGGGTATGCGGTGGAGACGCGGGCGACAGACCTCGGCCGGTCCGTCGCGAGGGACGGACCGGCCGATAGATCGGTCGGCGACGCGGGATGCGTCAGCCGCAGGAGGCACCGCTGAGCGCGGCGTCCGAGACGGCGTCGGTCTTGCCGAGGGCGGTGATGTTGGTCGGCGTGAACGTCGTCAGGGTCGCGACACTCTCGGTGGGCACGCAGGCCGTTAGCACGGGCACGGTGGGGCCACCGGTCTTGTTCACCCGCGGGGCTCCGGCGAGGGCGTCCGGGAAGCGCAGGCCGTTGGCCATCGTGATCTCGAAGGACGGCGCGGTGAAGACGTCGGCGTTGAGCCGGCTCGCGGTGTCGAACCGGTTCGCGCCGCTGTAGCGGATGACATCGGCGTTGGGCAGCAGCGCCTGGATCTGGTTCTGGACGGTCGTGGACAGGGTCGCGGTCGAGCCGAGGATCCGCACCGTCGTGATCTCCTGGCCCGGGTAGTCGTTCGCGGGATCGGCGGGGATGGGGGCCAGCGCGGCCGCGACGGCGGGGTCGAGGGAGGCGGCCCCCGTCAGGAAGAGCGGGGCGTACTCCCACCCGCCTGCGGCGCCGCCGGCCAGGGCGTCGGCGAAGGTCGCGCCGGTGCTGATGATCGCGGTGTCAAGCGGGATCGGGTTGAAGGCGTCGTCGTAGTTGGTCACGAAGAGCGAGAGGATCGCCGAGGTCTCGTTGCGGTTCGTGCCCGCTGCCCGGAACACGCCCGTCGGGTCGATCAGCTGCTGCAGCTCGGTCTCGACCTGGACGCCGACGTTGTCGGTCTGGCCGAGGATGACCGCAGAGTCGGGCTGGAGCCGGACGATCTCGTCGCGGACGCTTTCCGGCAGGCCGCCTGTGGGGGACACGAGCAGGACCGGTCCGAGCATCGAGGTCGCAGCCGGTCCGGCGGCGAGGGCGTCGGGGAAGTTCAGGCCGTTGGCGATGAAGACGATGCCGCCGAAGTCGCTGGCCGGGTCGGGATGGGAGTCCTGGGAGATCAGTGCCGAGGTCTCGAAGCGGTTGTCCCCGGCGATCCGTCCGGTTGCGAGAGCGGTCATGGACTCGGCGCTCTGGGCGCTCAGCCGCTCGGCACCCTGCGGGGTGTCCGCGGCGAGACCGGCGCGCGCTCGGTCCCGACGCTCCTTGGTGCGCTCGAGGATCTCGGGCACGATCTCACGGCCGGTCTCGACCGAGTCGATCTCGGTGGTGTCCGCGGTGAGTGCTGCGGTCGCGGTGGACGCGCTCGACGCCGGGGTCCATGCGGCCGCGGCCGTCGCGGTCATCGCCAATGGTCCGGCGGCCAGGGCCGTGGCGAGGGTAAGGGCGGGGAGTCGGTGCTTCATGGGGTGTCCTTCATGTCGGGGTGTCCTGCCTGGCGTGCCCCAATCGTCCGAAGCCACGCCGGAGTCCGGCGCATGGTCCCCTCCCGGCTGCTGGAGGCGCTGGGACCCACCCGTCCAAGACTCCTGGGAGACGGTAACCCATCGGCCGGTCCGCCGCTGCACGACGGAGGAAGTCTGCTTCGAACCGACACCTAGGATGGTCGCCATGTTCGTCCTCTCCGCCGTCGCCTGGCCGTACGCCAACGGTCCCCGGCACCTCGGTCACATCGCCGGGTTCGGCGTCCCCTCCGACGTGTTCAGCCGCTACATGCGGATGGCGGGCCACGAGGTCCTGATGGTCAGCGGTTCGGATGAGCACGGCACGCCGATCCTCGTCCTCGCCGACAAGGCCGGCGTGAGCCCGACCGAGTTCGTCGACGCCAACCACGCTGTCATCGCCGGTGAGCTGGCCGACCTCGGCTGCACCTACGACCTCTACACCCGGACGACGACGGCCAACCACTACGCGGTCGCGCAGGAGCTGTTCCACCGGGTCTGGGAGAACGGCTACATGGTCGAGCGAACCCAGAAGGGCGCGATCTCCCCCACCACGGGCCGCACGCTGCCGGACCGTTATATCGAGGGCACCTGCCCGATCTGCGGCTATGGCGAGGCGCGCGGCGACCAGTGTGACAACTGCGGCAACCAGCTCGAGCCGGAGGAGCTCATCGACCCGCGTAGCAAGATCAACGGCGAGACCCCCGAGTTCGTCGAGACCCAGCACTTCTTCCTCGACCTGCCGGCTCTCGCCGACGCCCTGCGCACATGGCTGGAGGGCCGCGAAGCCTCGGGCACGTGGCGCCCCAACGTCATCAAGTTCAGCCTCAACATCCTCGACGACATCAAGCCCCGCGCGATGACCAGGGACATCGACTGGGGCATCCCGGTCCCGCTCGACGGCTGGCGTGACCTGCCGACCAAGCGCCTGTACGTCTGGTTCGACGCGGTGATCGGATACCTCTCGGCGTCGATCGAGTGGGCCCGGCGCACCGGTGACCCCGAGGCGTGGCGGAAGTGGTGGAACCCACTCAGCGGCAACGGCGCCGACCCCGGTGCGGACCAGGTGTCCTACTACTTCATGGGCAAGGACAACATCACCTTCCACTCCCAGATCTGGCCGGCGGAGCTGCTCGGGTATGCGGGGCGCGGGGGCCGCGGCGGCGAGCCCGGGGTCTTCGGTGAGCTCAACCTGCCGACCGAGGTCGTCTCCAGCGAGTTCCTCACCTTCGGCGACCGGCAGTTCTCCACGAGTCGCGGCGACGTCATCTATGTTCGCGACGTCCTCGACAAGTACGGGCCCGACGGGATCCGGTACTACATCTGCGCGGCCGGTCCGGAGAACCAGGACTCGGCGTTCACGTGGCGGGACTTCGTGCAGCGCAACAACTCCGAGCTCGTCGCGGGCTGGGGCAACCTGGTCTCGCGTACGGCCGCGATGGTCGCCAAGAGCTTCGGCGAGATCCCGCAACCGGGCCCGCTCGAGCCGGTGGACGAGGACATCCGCTCTACGGTGCTCGGCGCCTTCGAGACCGCCGGGCCCCTCCTCGAGCGCAACCGGGTCAAGGCCGCGCTGGCCGAGGTGATGCGAGTGGTCGGTGAGGTCAACGCGTATGTCTCGAAGACGGAGCCGTTCAAGCTCAAGGGCGAGGACGAGCGAGAGCGGCTCGGCACCGTGCTGCACACGCTCGTGCAGTGCGTCAGCGACCTCAACACCCTGCTCGGGCCGTTCCTGCCCCACGCGGCGAACCGTGTCAACGCGGCTCTCGGAGGGGTCGGCGAGTTCATGCCCATGCCGATGCTCACCGAGGTGGCCGGCCTCGACGAGGCGGACCAGGGCAAGCGGTACCCCGTGATCACCGGTGACTACACGGCCACCCCACCGTGGCGTTCGGTGCCGGTGGTCGTCGGCACGCCGGTCGTCAAACCCGCACCGGTCTTCGCCAAGCTGGATGAGGACGAGGTGCTATCCGAGTGGGGACTGTCCTGATGCGTCAGCCCGACGCCTTTGAAACCACGGCCGAGCCGTCGTCGGTCCGATGAGCTACGGAGACAGGCCACCCGCTCCCGATCCACTGCCGCTGCCCGTGGTCGACAACCACACCCACCTCGACATGGGTCGTGGCGACGAGCCTCGACCGGACCTGAGCCGCGCCCTTCGCGAGGCGGCCGCCGTCGGGGTCGACCGCGTCGTGCAGATCGGGTGCGACCTCCCTGGGGCGAGGTACACGATCGAGGCGGTCGACGCATACCCGGCCGTGCTCGGGGGAGTGGCGCTGCATCCGAACGAGGTTCCGCGACTGGCCGCTCGGGGCGAGCTGGACGACGCACTCGCGGAGATCGCCGATCTGGCGGCCCACCCCCGGGTGCGCGCCGTCGGTGAGACCGGCCTGGACTACTTCCGCACCGGCCCGGACGGGGTGGAGATCCAGCAGGAGGCCTTCCGGTGGCACATCGACCTGGCGAAGCGGCTCGGGAAGGCGCTGCAGATCCACGACCGGGACGCCCACGACGACGTCCTGCGGACGCTCGAGGAGGAGGGTGCCCCGGACCGCACCGTCCTGCATTGCTTCAGTGGGGACGTCGAGATGGCCCGGGTGTGCGTCGAGCGTGGGTACTACCTGTCCTTCGCCGGCACGGTGACCTTCAAGAACGCCCGGGATCTGCGCAACGCTCTCGCCGTCGTGCCGCTATCTCAGGTGCTCGTGGAGACCGACGCTCCGTACCTCACCCCGATGCCCTGGCGCGGCTCGACGAATGCGCCCTACCTCGTCCCGTTGACCGTGCGCCGGATGGCCGACGTCCTGGGCGTGGCCGTCGCGACCCTGTGTGCGGCTCTCAGCGAGAACAGTGAACGCGTCTACGGCTCCTGGGACCCGGACGGGCAGGCCGAGGAGCCCGCCTCGGGGTGAGACGAGTCACGTCGCCCGCCCGCCCGTTATCAAAACTTGACCTTTGGGGCCCGATCAGGGCAGCCTGGTACACGGACAGCCGGAGGCGTCGTGCCCCGGAGAGTCGGATCGAGACCTGGCGAGTATGAGACGCCGGGACCGAGCCGAGTGCCCCACCCCTGCGGGGCACACCAGTCCCGACGGGTAGCGCGTTCAGTGCCGTGCACGCTGTCCGGCGGTCGATGGTCGGTCGCGCCACACGCCCCCGCGGGTCCGGTGCTGCCCACCGTCCTGGCCCTCTCCGGAGACTCGCGGACCGGATCGTGCACACATCGGAGTATCTGTTGTTCTTCACCAAGCTGCTTGCCTCCCGCAAGCTCGCGGCCGTCGCCGCCACCCTCATCTTCCTCACCACCGCCGGCGCCGGAGTCGGCTACGCCACCCTCGTCAAGGACGTCACCCTCACCGTCGACGGTGAGGTCACCGACGTTCGCGGCATGCACGCCACCGTCGCCGATGTCCTCGCGAGCGAGGACATCGAGATCGGCGAGCACGACGTTGTCCAGCCCGGACCGACCACCGAGGTCCGTGACGGGCAGAACGTGGTCGTCCGCTTCGGCCGCGAACTGACGGTCAACGTCGACGGCGAGGTCACGTCGTACTGGACCACCGCCACCACACTCGACGCCGCGATCCGCGACCTGGGCCTTCGGGTCGAGGGTGCCGAGCTCTCGGCCAGTCGCTCGCAGAGCCTGGGCCGCGAGGGACTCGCACTGAGGATCTCCATGCCGAAGGAACTCACCCTGACCGCCGACGGCAAGACCGTCGACATCAGCTCCACCGAGCGCACGGTGGCCGCCATGCTCCGCGACGAGGGCATCACCCTCGGCGAGGACGACATCGTGGCACCCGCGCTCGGCACCGTCATCACCCCTGGACTCGCCGTCACCGTCAAGCGGGTCAAGATCGAGGAGAAGACCGAGACCGTCGCCGTCCCGTTCACCACGGTCGAGGAGAAGAGCAGCGACCTGTTCAAGGGGCAGACCAAGACCAAGACCAAGGGCGTCAACGGCAACAAGGCCGTGACGACCGAGTACACGTACACCGACGGCAAGGTCACCGCCGAGAAGGTTCTCTCGGAGAAGGTCACCAAGAAGCCGACAGCCCGCGTCGTCCTCGTCGGCACCAAGGAGCGCCCGGCTGCTCCCGCCTCGAGCTCCTCGAGCTCCTCGAGCACGTCGCGCAGCGCCGGCAACACCTCCGGCGCGGGCCTCAACCTCGCCAACGAGGCGATGTGGGACCGGATCGCCCAGTGCGAGTCCGGCGGTCGCTGGAACATCAACACCGGCAACGGCTACTACGGCGGCCTGCAGTTCAACACGCAGACCTGGCTCGGCGTCGGCGGAGCGGACTTCGCCCCTCGCGCTGACCTCGCGACGCGCGCTGAGCAGATCACCGTCGCCAACCGCCTCTACGCCCAGCGCGGCCTGCAGCCCTGGGGCTGTGCCCACGCCGCCTGAGCAGGAGTACGACCGGCGCATCGACGCTGACAGCACGACGGCCAGCCTGTTCTAGGCTGGCCGTCATGCTGTCCGCCCGCGACCTCCGAGCCCGCGCGGCCGAGCTCGGCATCCGCCCGACCAAGCAGTGGGGGCAGAACTTCGTCATCGATGCCAACACCGTCGAGAAGATCGCCCGGCTCGCCGGAGTCGACTCGGACGACGTCGTCGTCGAGGTCGGACCCGGGCTGGGCTCGCTGACCCTCGCCCTCCTGCCGCGCGTCTCCCGCGTCGTCGCGATCGAGGTGGACCCCGTCCTGGCCGCTGCGCTGCCGCAGACGATCGCGGAGCTGGCCCCCGCATACCGGGACCGTCTCGAAGTCCTGCACCAGGACGCCCTGCAGGTCACCCGCCTCTCCGGCCCGGCTCCGACGGCTCTCGTCGCGAACCTGCCCTACAACGTGTCTGTTCCCGTGGTGCTGCGCTTCCTCGAGCGGTTCCCCAGCATCACGACGATCCTGGTCATGGTGCAGCTGGAGGTCGCCCAGCGGCTGGCAGCGTCTCCGGGGTCGAAGATCTACGGCGTGCCGAGTGTCAAGGCGGCCTGGTACGCCGACGTCCGGCTCGTCGGCACCGTCCCGCGGACCGTGTTCTGGCCGGTGCCGAACGTCGACTCGGGGTTGGTGCGCCTGGACCGTCGCGAGGCCCCGGTCGACGACGTCGACCGGGCGGAGGTGTTCGCCTGCGTCGACGCCGCGTTCGCCCAGCGGCGCAAGACACTGCGCGCCGCCCTCGCCGGATGGGCCGGCAGCGCCGCTGCCGCCGAGGTCGCGCTTCGAACCGCCGGCATCGACCCGCGTATGCGGGGGGAGCAGCTGACCATCACGCAGTTCGCCGCCGTCGCCCGCGCCAAGGGCCACTCCTAGGGGTAGATCACGACCTTGGTGCCGATCGGAGTGTTGTTGAAGAGCCACTCCGCACCCGCCCAGTCCCGCAGGTTGACGCACCCGTGGCTGCCCATGTTGCCGCTGTAGCCGTTGGCCGCGAAGCCGTAGCTGTAGTGGAAGGCCTGCCCGCCGTAGAAGTACATCGCGAACGGCATCGGTGTGTTGTTGTAGGTGTAGCTCACCTCGTCGCGGATCTTGCGCGTGATCGAGAAGGTGCCTTCTGCCGTGTTGTAGGTGCGGAGCACCCCGGTGGTGCTGTAGGCGAGGCCGCCGAAGCGCGCGTCGAGCTGACGGATGACGACACCCTTGTTGACGTAGAACGTCTTGCGCAGGCTCTTGGATGCGCACAGGACGATGCCGTTCGTGTAGCAGCGCGGATCGAGGCGGGGTGTGGCGAGCTGTTGGGACAACAGATGACCCCACTGGATCGAGCCGACGGTGATGACACCGTTCGCGGGGTAGCCGTTGTCGCCCTGCCAGGCCTTCATCGCCGAAACGGTGACGGACAGGTAGTTGCGTGTGTAGCCGCCGACGGAACCGGAGATGAAGTAGTCCTTGACCCGGTTCTGGTCGAGCAGCCGCTGAGCGATCATGACGTCGTTGTGGACGGTCCCGTAGCGCAGATACTTGCCCGCGACACCGGTCTTGGAGACCGTGGCGAGCGACTGCAGGTGGCCCCACTCGACCGAGCCGACCTCGATGACGCCGTCGGCCGGATACCCCAGTCGGCTTTGGAGCTGCTTGAGGCCCGAGGCGGTCGAGGGTCCGAAGAAGGTGTCGTAGACGCCGTTCGTGTACGGCTGGTAGTCCTGCAGCCGGTTGCGGTCGAGGAAGGACTGGAGCGTTCGCACTGCGTCGGCGCCTCGACCGGGGATCAGCTGGGATGCCGAGCGCAGCGCGACCCCGAGGGTGCTCTGGCTCCTCAGCAGCGCATCCCACTGAGGCGAGCCAACCTGCACCGTGCCGGTGGCGGCGTAGCCGCTCGCCGCCTGCCACCGCTTGAGGGCGGCTTCGACCTCGGGTCCGAACCACGTGTCGTAGATACCCGCGGTGAACATCGCCGACCGGCTGCCGCGGCTGTCGTTGTGCAGTGCCGCCTGGAGCGACCGGACGAAGGGGCTGTTCGTGCCGCGGGAGAGCGTCGCGCCCAGCGATGAGGTCCGGGACGCGGTGGCCCCACGCTCGAGCAGCCGCCACTGGGGGCTGCCCGTCGTGATGACACCGGTGGCCACCAGTCCGCGTGCACTCTGCCACGCCTTGACTGCGGCCTCGGTGTCCGCGAGGAAGGTCGTGCTGTAGGGACCGACGGCGCTGGACCCGAAGAAGTCCCGGGTGCCGTTGTTGTCGAGCAGTCGCTGCAGATCCGCCACCCGCCCGCTGGTGACGCCTGTGCGCAGGACCACCTGGGCTCCCATGGTCACCTGAGGGACGTCGCTCGCGCGGGGTCTGGAGGGTCGGGTCGGCGCGGGCGTCACGGTCGGCGGGTCGGTGGGCGCCGTCGTCTCGGCGGAAGTCTGGTCCGAGGTGCCGGCTGCGGGCGAGGTCGGCGTGGCCTCGGTCGGCTGCGGGTCCGAGGTGGGGGCGGGGGCCGAGGTGGTTGTCGGCTCGGGCGTCGCCACCTCGGCATGCGCCGGCACGACAGCGGTCGCCGCCGCGACGACCAGGGCCGTCACCGCGCTCAGGGCCCCGACGACGACGCTCCGTGGCCGCCCCCGTGAAACTCGAGTAGTCATCCATCCTCCCGTCAGGCCCGGTCAGCGTATCGGCTCGGTCCCGGGTGGGCCACCGGCATCCGACGAACGGTGGGCACGATCACCCGCGCCGTGCCGGCACCCGGGCCGTGGCGGCACCCGGGCCGTGGCGGGCCGAGTGCCCGTCTAGGGTGAGGGAATGACCTCGGCGATGCTCACGTCTCCGTCCGTGACGGTACGCGCGCCGGCCAAGGTCAACCTGGAGCTGCGTGTCGGGCCGCTGCGTGCCGATGGCTTCCACTCCCTGGCCACCGTGTACCAGGCCGTCGCGCTCTATGACGAGGTCACGGTCCGTGCCGCCGAGGAGTGGTCCGTCACGGTCGAGGGCACGCGGGCTCTCGGCGTCCCCGCTGATGAGTCCAACCTCGCGATGCGGGCCGCGCGGGCGCTCGCCGCGGTGCACGGAATCGAGGAGCCGGTCGAGATCGTCATCGAGAAGGACATCCCGGTCGCCGGCGGGATGGCCGGTGGCTCGGCGGACGCCGCTGCGGCCCTGGTGGCCTGTGACTGGCTGTGGGGTCTGAGCAGCTCGCGCGAGGAGCTGGCCGAGATCGGCGCTGAGCTGGGGTCCGATGTCCCCTTCCTCATCCACGGCGGCACCGCGATCGGCACCGGCCGGGGCGAGGTCATCACCCCCGTGCTCACCCGTGGCACCTACCACTGGGTCTTCGCCGTGGCCGATGTCGGTCTCTCGACTCCGGCGGTCTACGCGGAGTTCGACCGGCTCGCCGCCGACGGAGACGTCGCGGAGCCCGCCACGTCGCCGGAGCTGATGAGTGCACTGCGCTCGGGTGACCCGTCCGCGCTCGGTGCCCGGCTGGGCAACGACCTGCAGCCGGCGGCTCTCGCGCTGCGTCCCGAGCTCGGGGAGGTGCTCACCGACGGACTGTCCTACGGCGCGCTCGGCGCCATCGTGTCCGGGTCGGGCCCGACCATCGCGTTCCTGGCGGCCGGGCATGAGAGCGCGATCGACCTCGCAGTCGCGTTGACCGCGTCCGGGGTGGTCACGGACGCCTACCGCGCAACCGGCCCCGCCCACGGTGCGAGTCTGCGCGGCGTTCCGCGCGTCGACTGACCGGACTCCCTCCGACCGAACCTCGAGAAGACCCGTATCCATGGCCGTATCCCCACCCGCCAACCTCGTCAACGCCGAGCGTGTCTCCGTCGGCTTCGGCCTCGACCCCGTGCTCCAAGAGGTCTCGCTGGGCATCTCCGGGGGGGACCGGATCGGAGTCGTCGGTCGCAACGGCGGCGGCAAGTCCACTCTCGTCGCGATCCTCGCCGGTCTCCGCGAGCCCGACTCCGGACGGGTCTCACGAACCGGCGGGGTGTCCGTGGGCGTCGTCCGCCAGGACGACGGTCTCGACGAGAGCGGCAGCGTCCGTGACAACGTGCTCGGCGACGTCGCCGAGCACGACTGGGCCGGTGACCCGGCCGCCAGAGAGGTGGTGACCGGGCTACTCGGACCGCTCGGCGGTGGCTCGGTCGACCTCGATGCGTCGATCGCGACCATGTCCGGCGGGGAGCGCCGCCGGATCGCCCTGGCCCGTGAGCTGGTGCGGGCGCCCGACGTGCTCTTCCTCGACGAGCCGACCAACCACCTGGACGTCGAGGGCGTCGCCTGGCTCGCCGACCATCTGGTCAGCGGCTACGCCCGGCCCGATCGCGCGCTGGCCGTCATCACCCATGACCGGTGGTTCCTCGACGCCGTCGCGACCCGGACGTGGGAAGTGGTCGACGGAGGCGTGACGCCCTTCGACGGGGGCTACGCCGCATACGTCCTGGCCAAGGCCGAACGGGAGCGGATGGCCGGGGTGGTCGCCGACCGCCGGTCCAACCTGCTCCGCAAGGAGCTCGCGTGGCTGCGCCGAGGACCGCCGGCGCGTACGAGCAAGCCCAAGTTCCGGATCGACGCCGCCAACGCCCTGATCGCGACCGAGCCGCCGCCTCGCAACGACGCAGAGCTTCTGGGCTTCGCGACGGCCCGTCTGGGCAAGGACGTCATCGACCTGCACGACGCGAGCGTGGTCGTGCCGGTCCAGGACGGCGGCCGGCGCACCCTGCTCGACCGCGTCACCTGGCAGCTCGCCCCCGGGGAGCGGGTCGGGATCGTGGGCGTCAACGGGGCCGGCAAGTCGACCCTCCTGCGGGTGATCGCCGGAGAGCAGCCCCTGAGCTCCGGCCGGCGCAAGCAGGGCGTCACCGTGGCGATCGGCCACCTGACCCAGGATGTGAGCGAGCTCGAGCGGTTCGCCGGCTGGCGCGTCATCGAGGCCGTCGAGGACGTCCGCTCCTATGTCCGCCTGGGCGCCAAGGAGCTGAGTGCGGCCCAGGTCGCCCAGCGTCTCGGCTTCACCGGGCCGGCGCAGCAGACCCGGGTCGGCGACCTGTCGGGCGGTGAGCGCCGCAGGTTGCAGCTGACCCGCATCCTCATGGCCGAACCCAACGTGCTGCTCCTCGACGAGCCGACCAACGACCTGGACATCGAGACCCTCACCTCGCTCGAGGACGTGCTCGACGGATGGGCCGGCACCCTCCTCGTCGTCTCGCACGACCGCTACCTGCTCGAGCGGGTGTGCGACCGTCAGGTGGCCCTGCTCGGTGACGGTCGCGTCCGCGACCTGCCCGGGGGCGTGGAGGAGTACCTCAGTCTCCGGCGAACGGCCCTCGAGGCCGCCGAGCCGACGACCCTCACCGGCCGTTCCGGCGGCACTCCCTCGGCCGGACCCAGTGCCGTCAGCCCGGCCGAGCAGCGCGAGGCCCGCAAGATCATGGCCCGGGTCGAGCGACAGCTCGCCCGACTGGCCGAGCGTGAGGCCCGGGTGCACGATGCGATGGCCCAGGCGGCCGCCGACCATGCGCGGGTGCTCGAGCTGAACCGGGACCTGCGCGAGATCGTCGATGAACGCGAGGCGCTCGAGCTCGAATGGCTCGAGGCTGCCGAGGTCGTCGAGTAGCGGACCCTCGGGCCGCTCTAGAGCAGAGTGCTCCAGTAGCTCCAGAACCGCACGACGATCAGGGCGATGACCAGCCCGAACCAGAACAGCAGGATGACCCAGCGGAAGGTGAGGAAGAACCCGCCGAGACCGGTCTCCGGAGCGGCGTCGGGGTCCTGGTCCCGCCCGGCCAGGACATGGGCCGCCGTGAAGACGAAGATCGGAACGGTGACCGCCCACACGACCATGCAGTACGGGCAGAGGTAGTTGATCGCATACAGGCTCTGATGGGCCAGCCACGTGACGAAGACGAACCCGAGCGCCGTCCCGCCCAGCAGCGACAGCCAGAACCAGCGAGCGAACCGAGCGCCGGCCAGCAGGCCGGCTCCGATCGTCACGACGACCGCGAACGCGGCCACGCCGAGGATCGGGTTCGGGAACCCGAACAGCTGGCCCTGCCAGCTGGTCATGACCGACCCGCAGGCCATGACGGGGTTGAAGCTGCAGGTGGGGATGTAGTCGGGGTTCTTGAGCAGCTCGATCCGCTCGATGAGCAGGGCGGCGGAGGCCACGAGGCCGATCAGGCCGCCGACGACGTAGAGCCAGGCGAGCGCGCGCGGAGTGCGGTGGTCGGGAGTCATGAGGTATGCGGTGGTCCGGTCTAGGAGATGAGGTGGTCCGATGAGGTGGTCAGGAGGCGACGCAGCACTCGCGGGAGTGCCGCGCGGTCACCTGGGTCCAGTGTGGCGACCAGTGCGTGTTCGTGATCGAGCAGGGTGCTCATGGCGCCGTCTACGACGCCTCTGCCCGGGGCGGTCAGCCGCACGAGAACGCCGCGTCGGTCCCTCGGGTCGGGTCGCCGCTCGACGAGCCCACGGCCGATGAGACGGTCGACCCGGGTCGTCATGGTGCCGCTCGTCACCATGGTCTCGGCGACGAGTTGGCCGGGGGAGAGCTCGTACGGGTCCCCGGCTCGGCGAAGGGCGGCGAGCACGTCGAACTCCCATGCGTCCAGGTCGTGCTCGGCGAAGGCCGCGGCGCGGATCCGGGCGTGTTGCTTGGCGATCCGGGCGATGCGGGACAGGACATGCAGCGGTTCGACGTCGAGGTCGGGTCGTTCACGCTGCCATGCGGCCACCAGCCGGTCGACGTCGTCGCGGCTGCCCTGCTGGGGTGCAGGACCCTCGGACTGCGCGCTGGCCTCGGACATGTGGACAGTCTAGCCGCCGTCAAGTATCTTGACGTCAAGACAGTTAGAGACCGAGGAGGCGGCATGGTCGAGGCGAGCTGGGACCCGGCGCTGTATGCGCGGTTCGGCGACGAGAGAGGACGACCCTTCCGCGACCTGCTGGCGAGGGTGGGCGCCACGGAACCGGCCGTGGTGGTGGACCTGGGTTGCGGCAACGGGCCCTTGACGCTGTCCCTCCTCCGGCGGTGGCCGCGCGCGGAGGTGATCGGCCTGGACGCCTCGCCCGAGATGCTCGAGGCGGCCCGCGGACTCGACACCGACGGCTCGGTCCGGTGGGTCCAGGCCGACCTGCGCGAGTGGGACCCGTCGGCGCTGGATGCCGCGCCGGACGTCGTGGTGTCGAACGCGACCCTGCAGTGGGTGCCCGGTCACCCCGACCTGATCACGCGGGTCGTCTCGGCCCTGGCCCCCGGCGGCTGGTTCGCGATGCAGGTGCCGGACAACTTCGGCGCGCCGTCGCACGTGTTGATGCGCGAGACGGCTGCGGCACACCGCCGGGCGGCGGACCTGCTGCCGGCGGTGTCGCGTCTGGCCGTCGAGCGCCCGGAGAGCTATCTCGAGGTGCTCGCCGGCCCCGCGTGCGAGGTCGACGTCTGGAGCACGACCTACCTGCATGTGCTCGACCCCGCCGGCGAGGTCGAGGATCCGGTGCTCGAGTGGGTGCGGGGCACCGGGCTGCGGCCCGTGCTTGCCGTGCTGACCGACCCTGCCGAGCGTGAGGACTTCCTGACCGACTACCGCGCTCGGCTGCGCGAGGCGTACCCACGAACTGCCGCCGGGGTCGTCATGCCGTTCCGTCGCACCTTCGCCGTCGCCCGGACCAGGGAGGCGTGATGGCCGCCATCGGCCTGCACCATGTGCTCATCGGCTGCCCCGCGGGCTCAGAGGACCTCATGCGGGAGTTCGACACCGACATCGTCGGTCTGCCGGAGATCACCCGTGCCTGGTCGTCGACGACCTCGACGCGTTGGCATCCGCCGTGAGCGCGTCGGGAGGAGAGGTCGTCCGGGCCGACGAGATCCCCGGCGTGCGCAGGTCCCACACCCGTGACCCGGTCGGCAACAGGGTGGGGCTCAGTCCTCGAAGGGCTCGGTGAGGGTCGGCTTGCGCTCGAGGTCGGTGAGGCCGTTCCAGGCGAGGTTGACGACGTGGGCAGCCACCTCGTGCTTCTTGAACTTGCGCGAGTCCAGCCACCACTGGCCGGTCATGGCGATCATGCCGACGAGCATCTGCGCATACATGGGAGCGGCCTTGGGGTCGAGCCGGTGTCGCTTGAACGCGGCGACGAGGATGTGCTCGACCTGGCTCGCGACATCGGACATCAGGCTCGCGAACGTGCCGGTGGACTGTCCGGGAGGGCTGTCCCGCACCAGGATCCGGAACCCGTCGGTCGATCCCTCGATGTAGTCCAGGAGCGCGAGGGCGGCCCGCTCGATGATCTGTCGTGAGGTGCCGGGCGAGGTGAGCGCTCCTTGGATCGCCGCGAGGAGGGCCTCGATCTCGCGATCGACGACCACCGCATACAAACCCTCCTTGCCCCCGAAGTGCTCGTAGACGACCGGCTTCGACACGCTTGCCGCTGCGGCGATCTCCTCGACCGAGGTGCCCTCGAACCCCTTCTGCGCGAACAGCCGGCGGCCAACCTGGACGAGCTGCTCACGCCGCTGCTGGCCGGTCATCCGGGCGCGGGCCACCGCTGCGCGGGTGGGGGTCGGGCTCGCCGTCATGTCGTCCATCATGCCTTGCGGCACGGGCTACAGCGTGCGGCCCTGCGCGGGCCCGGTCCCACCGGACGCCGCAGCGCCGCACGTCGTCGTACGGTGAAACCATGAGATTCCGTTACCTCGGCAACAGTGGACTGCAGATCTCCGAGATCACCTACGGCAACTGGCTCACGCACGGCTCCCAGGTGGAGAACGACGTGGCGGCCCAGTGCGTGCGTACCGCGCTCGACCACGGCATCAGCACGTTCGACACCGCAGACGTGTACGCCAACACCCGGGCGGAGAGTGTCCTCGGCGAGGCCCTGGCGGGTGAGCGCCGCGAGAGCCTCGAGATCTTCACGAAGGTGTACTGGCCGACCGGTCCGGGTGGGAAGAACGACACCGGCCTGTCCCGCAAGCACATCATGGAGTCGATCAACGGCTCACTGACCCGGCTGCGCACCGACTACGTCGACCTCTACCAGGCCCACCGCTACGACACCGAGACCCCACTCGAGGAGACGATGCAGGCCTTCGCCGACGTCGTCCGAGCGGGCAAGGCCCTCTACATCGGCGTGAGCGAATGGACCGCCGACCAGATCCGCTCCGGCCACGCGCTGGCAGAGGAGCTCGGTCTCCAGCTCATCTCGAGCCAGCCGCAGTACTCCATGCTGTGGCGCGTCATCGAGGGCGAGGTCGTCCCGACGTCCGAGGAGCTCGGCATCGGTCAGATCGTGTGGAGCCCCATCGCTCAGGGCGTGCTCACCGGCAAGTACGTGCCGGGTCAGGCCCCGCCGCAAGGGTCGCGAGCGGCAGACGAGAAGGGGGGCGCCGACATGATCAAGCGGTTCATGAACGACGACGTGCTCGGACGCGTCCAGCAGCTCAAGCCGGTCGCCGACGAAGCCGGCCTGAGCATGGCGCAGCTCGCCGTGGCATGGGTCCTGCAGAACCCCAACGTCTCCGCGGCGATCGTCGGTGCGTCGCGGCCCGAGCAGGTCGGCGAGAACGTCAAGGCCGCCGGGGTGCGGCTCGAGCCCGAGCTCATGGCGCGGATCGACGAGGTCCTCGGCGACGTCGTCGAGCGCGACCCGGGCAAGACCGCCGAGACCGCCCCCAAGGGACGCGTGGTCTGACACCTCGCGACGTCGAGCTCCCCGGGTAGGGCGCCGCGGCTTGCGGGCAGGGCTCCCCGGGTAGGGCCCGCGGCTCACGGCCGGCTCGTTCCTCGCCGGCCGCCGCCGCTCCCGGGATTCCTCCCCGGGTCGCCGACCGTCCTCGCAAGCTCGGATGCTCGGCTCCCCGGGTAGGAATCGAACCTACGTCGCTAATCCTGATTCAAAGTCAGGCGGGCCCTACCAGCAGACCAACCGGGGAACGAGCCCGTGCGGACCCGAGCGTCAAGGGTAGTCCAGGCAGCACGGACGGCCGCGGCAGCGTCGGCCCACTCAGATCACGCCCATCGACACCATGGCGTCGGCGACCTTGATGTACCCCGCGAGGTTGGCGCCGGTGACGTAGTCGCCGGGCGCGCCGTACTCCTCGGCCGTCTCGACGCACCGGGTGTGGATCGCGCCCATGATCTCCTCCAGCCGGGTTTCGGTGCGCTCGAACGTCCACGAGTCGCGACTCGCGTTCTGCTGCATCTCCAGCGCACTCGTCGCGACCCCGCCGGCGTTGGCGGCTTTACCCGGACCGAACAGCACCTTCGCCTCCTGGAACACGCCGACGGCGCCCGGGGTGCAGGGCATGTTGGCGCCCTCGGCGACGACCTCGACGCCGTTCTCGACGAGCCGCTTGGCGCCGGTGTCGTCGAGCTCGTTCTGGGTCGCGCAGGGCAGCGCGATGTGGCAGGGCACCTCCCAGATCGAGGAGTCGGCGACGTGCCGGGCCCGCCCACCGCGCCGGTCGGCGTACTCGGTCAGCCGCCCGCGCCGGACCTCCTTGACCTCCTTGAGCAGCTCGACCTCGATGCCGGCCTCGTCGACGACATAGCCACCGCTGTCCGAGCACGCGATGACGGTCCCGCCGAGCCGGTGCACCTTCTCGATGGCGTAGATCGCGACGTTGCCCGAACCGGACACCACGACCTTCTTGCCCTCGAGGTCCTGCCCCTGGGTGCGCAGCATCTCCTGGGCGAAGAAGACGGTGCCGTAGCCCGTGGCCTCGGTCCGCACCTGCGACCCGCCCCAGGACAGCCCCTTGCCCGTGAGGACACCGGACTCGTACCGGTTGGTGATCCGCTTGTACTGCCCGAAGAGGTACCCCAGCTCGCGGCGGCCGACCCCGATGTCGCCGGCCGGCACGTCGGTGTACTCGCCGAGGTGGCGGTGCAGCTCGGTCATGAACGACTGGCAGAAGCGCATGATCTCGCCGTCACTGCGTCCCTTGGGGTCGAAGTCGGACCCGCCCTTGCCGCCGCCGATCGGCATCCCCGTCAGCGCGTTCTTGAAGATCTGCTCGAAGCCGAGGAACTTCACGATCGACAGGTTGACGCTCGGGTGGAACCTCAGCCCGCCCTTGTAGGGCCCGAGCGCCGACGAGAACTCGACGCGATAGCCGCGGTTGACGTGCACGCGGCCGTCGTCGTCGACCCAGGGGACCCGGAAGATGATCTGCCGTTCGGGCTCGATCATCCGCATGAGCACGTCCCACTCGCTGTACTCCGGGTGCCGGCCGGCGATCGGGGCGAGGCTGACCATCACCTCGTAGACCGCCTGCTGGAACTCCGTCTCACCCGGGTTGCGCCGTAGGACGGCCTCGAAGTGCTCGCGGAAGCTGGGGTGAAGGGCGTCGTAGGGCATGTCCTCACTGTGCCAAAGCCGTCTCAGGACGTCGAAACGGTTCCGCACAGCGGTCCGACCTGCGGGTATGCGATGGCCGGCCCAGCGGTCAGGCCTTCGCCCACATCCTGGGATCGGGCAGAGAAATCTGCGGACAACCGTTTACTCAGTTTTGTTTGTGTGGTTTTATGTCTGTATCGGGATGCGACGGGCATCCCTCTCCCACGAAGGAGCGCCGTGTACGCAGCCGAACGACAACAGCGGATCATGGCCGATGCCCGTCGTGACGGCCGGGTCGAGGTGGCAGCTCTCGCGGACGAACTCAACGTCACGCCCGAGACGGTCCGGCGCGACCTCACCGCGCTGGAGCGACGCGGCACCCTGCGCCGTGTCCACGGCGGCGCGATCCCGGTCGACCGGCTCGAGCTCGAGCCCACCCTCGCCACGCGCACCGGTCGCCTGACCGAGGAGAAGCGGCGCATCGCCGTCGCCGCCCTCGAGCAGGTACCGACCGAGGGCACCGTCATCCTCGACGCGGGCTCGACGACACTCGCGGTCGCCGAGCTCTTCCCCCGCAACGTCGACGTGACGGTCCTGACCAACAGCGTCGCCGCCGCGGCGGTCCTGACCGCCAACCCCGGCGTGACGCTCTATCTCATCGGCGGACGGATCCGCGGCGTCACCGGCGCGGCCGTCGGGGAATGGGCCCTGGCCGCACTGCGCGACATCTGCGTCGACGTCGCCTTCCTCGGCACCAACGGCTTCTCGACCGGGAGGGGCCTGACCACCCCCGACCAGTCCGAGTCGCTCGTGAAGCGGGCGATGGTCGGTGCGGCCCGGCGCCGGGTCCTCGTCAGCGACTCGACGAAGTCGGCCGACGACCACCTGCACCGCTTCGCCGACCTCGCCGACCTCGAACTGGTCATCACCGACACGGGCCTCGACGCCGACGTCGCGGCCGAGATCAGGACCTACGGACCGGAAGTGGTGCTCGCATGATCGTCACCCTGACCCCCAACCCGAGCCTGGACCGGGCGATCACGATCCCGGAGCTGCGTCGTGGCGAGGTGATCCGCGCGAGCTCGAGCCGCGTCGACCCGGGGGGCAAGGGCGTCAACGTCGCACGCGCCCTCGCCGCGCAGGGCGCCGACACCGTGGCCGTCCTGCCGAGCGGCGGCCCCGAGGGGCACATGATGGAGGAGCTGCTCGCCAAGGCCGGCGTCCGCGTGGTGACCACGCATGTCGAGGGCTCCCTGCGCATGAACATCAGCGTTCTCGAGCCGGACGGCACGACGACCAAGCTCAACGAGCCAGGCCCGACGCTCACCGACCAGACGGTCTCCGCCCTGCTCCAGGCCACCCTCGACGCCGCCCGCGGCGGGGGCTGGGTCGTCGGATGCGGGAGCCTTCCGCCCGGTGCCCCGATCGACCTGTATGCGACGCTCACCTCCGCGGCCCACGCCGCCGGCCTCTCGGTCGCCATCGACTCATCCGGCGAGCCGATGACGCACGCGGCCGCAGCCCTGCCCAACCTCATCAAGCCGAACCACGAGGAGCTCGAAGAGCTCGTGGGGCGGCGGCTCGACACCGTCGGCGACGTCCGGGACGCGGCCTGCGGACTCATCGACCGAGGCATCGAGACCGTAGCCGTCAGCCTCGGCGGTGACGGAGCCCTGCTCGTCACCGCCGACACCGTGGTGCACGCCGGCGCGGCGATCACCACTCCCCGATCCACCGTGGGCGCCGGCGACTGCATGCTCGCCGGCCTGCTCCACGGTCTGTCGCGCAGGGACGCCCCCGCCGACGCCCTCGCCGCAGCGGTCACCTGGGGTGCCGCCGCAGTGACCCTCCCCGGCAGCCGGGTCCCCGGTCCTGCCGATCTCGCGGGCATCACCGCCCACGTGGACACCTCGCCCGACCTCTCCCGAACCCTCCGACGCTGACACTCCCCGCGCTGACCCTCTGAAAGGACCCCACATGGCGCTCATCACCGAAGGCCAGGTCATCCTCGACCTGACCGCCCCCGACCGGCACGAGGCGACCCGGCTGCTAGCCGAACGCCTCGTCGCCACGGGTCGCTGCACCGACATCGACACCTTCATCGCCGACGTGCGCGCTCGCGAGGAGAAGATGGCGACCGGCCTGCCCGGCGGCATCGGCATCCCCCACGCCCGCAGCGCGGCGATCACGGAGCCTTCACTGGTCTTCGGTCGTTCCACGGACGGCATCGACTGGGGCGCCAAGGACGGCCCGGCCCGCCTCGTCTTCCTCATCGCCGCCCCCGAGGCCGGCGGGGAGGCGCACATGCAGATGCTGCCGAAGCTCGCCCGCGCGCTGATGAAGAAGGACTTCACTGCGGCCCTGGCAGGC
>JBAUUB010000136.1:0-6398 GCA_049582485.1 Dermatophilaceae bacterium | reverse complement strand
GATGGGCATGACGCGGTCGGTGCCGACGTGTGGTCAGCGCCGGCGCGCGGCCTCCGCGATCCCGTCAGAAGGCGTCGTGCGGGACGTAGGTGCCCCACACCTCGCGCAGCGCGTGGCTGACCTCACCACCCGTCGCGCGGGCGCGCAACGCCTCCTTCATCGGGTAGAGCACGTTCTCGGTGCCGCGCGCGGCCTCCTTGAGTCGCTCGAGCGCGGCGTGGACGGCCTCGTTGTCGCGGTCGGCCCGCAGGGCGGCGAGTCGCTCGCACTGGTCGACCTCGATCTGCGGGTCGACGCGGAGGGGCTCGTACGGCTCCTCCTCGTCGATCCGGAACCGGTTGACGCCGACGACGGTCCGCTCGCCCTCGTCGATCTCGAGTGCGATCCGGTAGGCGCTGCGCTCGATCTCGCTCTTCTGGAACCCCTGCTCGATGGCGGCGACCGCCCCGCCACGGTCCTCGACCGCCTCGATCAGGTCGGTCGCCGCCCGCTCGAGGTCGTCAGTCATCGACTCGATGACGTAGGAGCCGGCGAAGGGGTCGACCGTCTTGGTCACGTCCGTCTCGTAGGCGATGACCTGCTGGGTGCGCAGCGCGAGGCGGGCGGCCTTCTGGGTCGGCAGGGCGATCGCCTCGTCGTAGGAGTTGGTGTGCAGCGACTGCGTCCCGCCGAGGACCGCGCCGAGACCCTGGAGGGCGACGCGGACGAGGTTGACCTCGGGCTGCTGTGCGGTGAGCTGCACGCCCGCGGTCTGGGTGTGGAAGCGGAGCATCAGCGACTTCGGGTTCTGGGCGCCGAAGTCCTCCCTCATGATGCGCGCCCAGATGCGACGGGCAGCGCGGAACTTGGCGATCTCCTCCAGCAGCGTGGTGCGGGCGACGAAGAAGAACGACAGCCGGGGGGCGAAGTCGTCGACGTGCAGCCCGGCGTCGACCGCCGCCCGCACGTAGGCGATCGCGTTGGCCAGGGTGAAGGCGATCTCCTGTGCGGGCGTCGCTCCGGCCTCGGCCATGTGGTAGCCCGAGATCGAGATCGTGTTCCAGCGCGGGATCTCCGTGTGGCAGTACGCGAAGATGTCCGAGATCAGCCGCAGGGACTCCTTCGGCGGGAAGATGTAGGTGCCCCGGGCGATGTACTCCTTGAGCACGTCGTTCTGGATCGTGCCGGTCAGCTTGTCGGCGGGCACCCCCTGCTCCTCGGCGACGAGCTGGTACATCAGCAGCAGCGGCGCGGCCGGGGCGTTGATCGTCATCGACGTCGAGATCTTGTCCAGCGGAAGTCCACCGAACAGCACCCGCATGTCGTCGATCGAGTCGATCGCCACACCGACCTTGCCGACCTCGCCGCTGGCGATCGACTCGTCGCTGTCGTAGCCCATCTGCGTCGGCAGGTCGAAGGCCACCGAGAGCCCGCCCGTGCCGTTGGCGACGAGCTCGTGGTACCGCTCGTTGGACTCCTTGGCGGTCCCGAAGCCGGCGTACTGGCGCATGGTCCACGGCCGACCCGTGTACATCGACGGGTACACACCGCGGGTGAAGGGATAGGACCCGGGTTCGCCCAGCCGCGCCCCGGCGTCGAACCCGTCGAGGTCGTCCGGGCCGTAGACGGCCTTGATGGGAAGGTCGGACTCACTGCGGGCACCGGTGTCACTCATGGGTCCAACCGTAGTGGGGCGCGCCGAACCGCGAACAGCGGCCGTGGCCGACCTCACCGACCCGGCTCCCCCGCCCGACGGAGCCGCCTCGTCACCCCACCGGCTACCCTGCTGCGCATGCAGCCGGCTCCCGCTCGCGCCGCGATCGTCAGCGGCTACTTCAACCCCCTTCACATCGGCCACCTCCAGATGATGGAGGCCGCCCGAGAGATCGGCGACGGCCACCTGGTCGTCATCGTCAACTCCGACGAGCAGCAGCGGATGAAGAAGGGGCGGGTCATCTTCACCGAGGACGTCCGGTTGCGGATCGTGCGGGCCCTGCGGGTGGTCGACGACGCCTTCGTCGCGGTCGACACCGACGGGAGCGTCACCGACTCGCTGCGCAAGGTGCGGGCCGCATACCCGGACAGCGAGCTGGTGTTCTGCAACGGCGGCGACCGGCGCGACCCGGACGCCATGCCGACGAGCGAGTCCACGGTCTGCGCCGAGCTCGGCATCGAGATGGCCTTCGGCGTCGGCGGTGAGGACAAGGCCGACTCGAGCAGCCGGATCCTGCACGAGCTCGGCGAGGGCCCGGACCCCGCGTGAGTGCTGCCGCGGTCAGGCCGGCCCGAACTCGAACCGCGTGACGGGGCGCCACACCCCGTCACCACCGTGCTCGTAGACGTGCACGGCGTCGACCGTGAAGCGCACCTCGTACGACGCGAGCTCGGTGAAGGCCCGGTCGAGGGCCCGGTCCGCAAGGTGGTGGGCCACCGTCACGTGCGGGTGGTAGTTGAACTCGAGCTGCCGGTCGACGGGGCCGGAGCGCACCGCCGACTCGAGCCACTCGCACTGGGCGATCCCGGCGGCGAGCTGAATGAAGACGACGGGAGAGACGGGCCGGAAGGTGCCGGTGCCGCGCAGGTGCACCTCGAACGGCTCGAAGCCGGCGCACACCCACTCGAGGTGCTTCTCGAAGACCGCGCGGTCCTCCTCGAGCACCTCGGTCGGCGGCATGATCGTGATGTGCGCGGGGATCTGGCAGGCCATGGGGTCCCCGAAGTCCTCCCGGAACCGCTGCAGCGCGGCGCCGTGGGGCTCGGGGATCGCGATCGCTACGCCGATGGTCGCCATGACCGCAGCACCTTAACCCACGGGTAACCACGCTCCCGACCTGCGCCCATGGGTTCGTCGGACGCAAGCGGGTATGCGGTGCGCGCCATCGCCGCGGCGTTACGCGTCGGCGAGGGTCACCGGGGGCAGCAGACCCATCCGGTCATAGACGCGGGCGACGGTCCGTCGCGCGACCTCATGCGCGCGCTCGGCGCCGCGCGCGACGATCCGGTCGAGCTCGGCGGGGTCTCCGAGCAGCTCGGCCATCCTCGTCTGGAAGGGCTCGAGGGCGGTGACGACGACCTCGGCGACCTCCTTCTTCAGGTCGCCGTAGCCGCGGCCCACGAAGTCGCGCTCGAGCTGCTCGACGCGCGTCCCCGAGAGGATCGAGTGGATGACCAGGAGGTTGGAGACGCCCGGCTTGGTGTCGGGGTCGTAGCGGACCTCGCCGTCGGTGTCGGTCACGGCAGCCCGGATCTTCTTCGCGATCCGGCCGGGCTCGTCGGACAGCAGGATCAGACCCTTCTCCGGGGACGTCGAGCCCGACATCTTCGACGTCGGCTCGGTGAGGTCCATGATCTTCGCGCCCTCCTTGAGGATGTACGGCTCGGGCACGACGAGCCCGTCGCCGAAGCGCTGGTTGAACCGCAGGGCGAGGTCGCGGGTGATCTCGAGGTGCTGGCGCTGGTCCTCGCCGACGGGCACGTAGGCCGCGTCGTACATGAGGATGTCGGCCGCCATGAGCATCGGGTAGGTGAACAGTCCGACGTTGGCGTTCTGGCCCTTGCTGGTCTTGTCCTTGAACTGCGTCATCCGGCCCGCCTCGCCGAACGCGGTCAGGCAGCCCATGACCCAGCCGAGCGCGGGGTGCTCGTGCAGGTGGCTCTGGACGAAGACCGCCGACCGCTCGGGGTCCACCCCGCCGGCGATGAACTGGGCCGCGGTGATGCGGGTCCGCCGCCGCAGCACCGCGGGATCGGTCGGGACGGTGAGGGCGTGCAGGTCGGCCACGAAGTAGTAGGCGTCGAACTCCTCCTGGAGCCCGACCCAGTTGACCAGCGCACCGAGGTAGTTGCCGAGGTGCAGCGAGTCGCTCGTCGGCTGCATGCCGGAGAGGATCCGCGGCCGCTCGGCGGTGGGTGTGGGGTCGGTGGTCGTCGGGTCGGGGGAGGCGCTGGACATGGCCGCGATTCTCGCACCCGGCTCCGCCAGTCCCAAACGGTATGCGGTGCTCACCCCGTCGGCTGGTTAGGCTCCTGCAGGTGAGCACCCAGCCCCCCATCCCGGATGCCCGGGACGACCACGGACGCATCCTGCTGTCGCAGGCGACCGTGGGCGATCTCGAGGAGGAGTACGTCCTCGACGCGCTGCGCTCGGGCTGGGTCGCTCCCCTCGGACCGCACGTCGACGCGTTCGAGACCGAGATGGCACAGCGGTGCGGGGTCGGGCACGCGCTGGCGCTCTCCTCGGGCACCGCCGCGCTCCACCTGGCTCTCGAGGGGGTCGGCGCCGCACCGGGCCGGGCCGTGGTGATGTCCTCGATGACGTTCGCTGCCACCGCGAACGCCGTGGCCTACACGGGCGCGACACCCGTTCTCGTCGACGCCCGCCCCGGCGACGCGAACATCGATCCCCTGCTCCTCGACGACGCCCTCGGGACGCTGCGGCGTGAGGGTGTCGACGTCGCCGCCGTGCTTCCGGTCGACCTCTTCGGCCGCGTGTGCGACTACGACGTCATCGACCAGGTGGTCGCGGCGCACTCGGGTGACCGGCGCATACCCGTCATCGCGGACGCGGCCGAGTCGGTCGGGGCGAGCTTTCGCGGACGGCCGTCCGGGTCGTTCGGTCTGGCGGCGGCGCAGTCGTTCAACGGCAACAAGATCATGACGACCTCCGGCGGCGGCATGCTCCTCTCGAACGACGGGGACCTCGTCGCGCGCGCCCGCTACCTCTCGACCCAGGCCCGCCAGCCGGTGCCGTGGTACGAACACACCGAGACCGGCTACAACTACCGGCTCTCGAACCTGCTCGCGGCCCTCGGCCGGGCCCAGCTCGCGCGCCTGGACGACCTCATCGCCCGTCGCCGCGAGATCCGCGACCTCTACGCGGCCGGGCTGGCCGACGTTCCCGGCCTCCGTTTCCTCGGCCGCGAGGAGGGCCGCGGCGACGAGGAGGACAACTGCTGGCTGACGGGGCTCGTCGTCGATCCCACCGAGCACGCGACCACGGCCGACGAGATCGTCGCCGCGATGAACGCGACGGGCATCGAGGTCCGCCACCTGTGGAAGCCGATGCACCGACAGCCGGCCCTCTCCGGGGCCCGCGCGTTCGTCTCCGGGGTCGCCGACGAGCTGTTCGCCCACGGCGTGACCCTCCCGAGCGGAGCCGGGTTGCGCGACACCGACATCGAGCGTGTCGTCACCAGATTGCTGGCACATCTGGGACGCTAGGCTCGCCGCGTCGTCCAGCGGCCCCGGCCGCAGCAGCGACCGGGATGTGAGCTCTTCGGCTCCCGCACGACAGGATGGTCACCATGCGCGAGACAACCCTCGGGCAGAAGCTCGGCGCCGAGTTCCTCGGCACCTTCTGGCTGGTCTTCGCCGGCTGCGGCACCGCCGTGTTCGCCTCGAGCTTCGTCGCCGGCAACATCGTCGCCGGCCAGAGCCTGCTCCTCGGCGTCGGCTTCCTCGGCGTGGCGCTCGCCTTCGGCCTGGCGGTCATGACGATGGCCTACGCCGTGGGCCACATCTCGGGCGCCCACTTCAACCCCGCGGTCACGATCGGGCTCTCGGTCGCCGGCCGGTTCGAGTGGCGCGACGTGCCGGGCTACATCGGTGCGCAGCTCCTCGGCGGAGGCCTCGGCGCGACCGCGATCTGGGGCATCGCCCGGGACCAGCCCGGCTGGGACCGGATCGGCAACATGGCCGCCAACGGCTACGGCGAGAACTCCCCCGGTGGCTACGGCCTCGTGGCCGTGCTCGTGGCCGAGGTCATCCTCACCGCGGTCTTCCTCTACATCATCCTCGGCGCCACCGACGACAGGGCGCCGTCCGGCTTCGCCCCGATCGCCATCGGCTTCGGTCTGACCCTGATCCACCTGATCTCGATTCCGATCTCGAACACCTCGGTCAACCCGGCCCGCTCCACCGCCGTCGCGTTCTTCAACGGGGACGGGGCGCCGGCGCAGCTCTGGGTGTTCTGGCTCGCGCCGATCGTCGGCGCGGCGATCGCGGGCGCGACGTTCGTCCTCATCACGGGCATCGACCGCCGCGACCGCGACATCGACGGCGCGATCGACGTCGAGGACGTCAAGGTCGCCGACCACGTCGACCCCGACGCCCCCCGCTGAGCCCCCTCCCGCCTCCCGCGTTTGGTGCGTAGTTCCCTGTTCGGGGCGAGACTTCGCACCGGCCCGTGGAGGAACGGACCTGTGGCCTGCACGTCCTGAGGTCTGGCATCGGTCGAACAGCCGATCCCCCCGCCGATCCGCCGCGCACCCAAGTCCCCCGGTCCTAGCCTGCGTCGAAGGCAGGGGCATCAGCGCGCCGAGGGAGCAGAGCCATGACAGAGTCGTCCGGGCCGGTCGTCGGCCGCCGATCGTTCCTCGTTCTCACCGCATCGGGCGTGCTCACGCTCTACGCGGGAGCAC
>JBAUUB010000135.1:0-1561 GCA_049582485.1 Dermatophilaceae bacterium | reverse complement strand
TCCTCGCCTCGGGCAGAAAGGCGAAGAAGTCGCGGACGAGATCGAAGAGTTTGGTGTAGGTGGCCGGGTTCGAGCGCGGGGTCCGCCCGATCGGGCTCTGGTCGATGTCGATGACCTTGTCGATCTCCCCGAGCCCGTCGATCCGGGCGTGCGCCCCCACCGGCAGGTCGCTCCCGTGCAGCGCCCGCGCGATCGCGGGGTAGAGGATGTGGTTGACGAGGGTGCTCTTCCCCGCGCCGGAGACGCCGGTCACGCACACGAAGAGGCCCAGGGGGAAGGACGTGGTGACCCCCTTCAGGTTGTTCTCCCGCGCGCCGGCCACCGTGACCTTGCGCCCGTCGCCCTTCCGCCGCTCGGCCGGGATCTCGATCCGCAGGTCGCCCCGCAGGTAGCGCCCGGTGAGGCTCGCCTTCGACTTCATGACCTGGGCCGGGGTCCCCGCGGCCACGATCTCGCCGCCGTGGCGCCCCGCGCCAGGGCCGAAGTCCACCAGCCAGTCCGCCTCCTCCATCGCCTCGTGGTCGTGCTCCACCACCACCACCGTGTTGCCGATGTCGCGCAGGTGCTTGAGCGCGGCCAGCAGCTTCTTGTTGTCGCGCTGATGGAGGCCGATCGAGGGCTCGTCGAGGACGTAGATGACGCCGGTCAGCTCGGACCCGATCTGGCTGGCCAGCCGGATCCGCTGGCTCTCGCCGCCGGAGAGGCTGGGCGCCGCGCGGTCGAGGGTCAGGTAGGTGAGGCCCACGTCGAGCAGGAAGCGCAGGCGGGAGCGGATCTCCTTGAGGAGCTCGGAGGCGATCTTCGCGTCGGACCCCTTGAGCTGGAGCCCGTCGAAGAAGGCGAAGGCCTCGGCCACGGAGAGCGCGGTGATCTCGGTGATCGCCCGGCCGGCGATCCTCACGCCCAGGGCCTCGGGGCGGATCCTCCGCCCCTCGCAGGCCGAGCAGGGCCGGGAGGAGAGGTACTTCTGGTAGTACTGCCGCATCTCCTCCGACTTCGTCTCCCGCATCCTCCGCATCATCGAGTTGATGGCGCCCTCGTAGCGCATCTTGAAGGCGCCCGAGCCCCACGAGCTGCTCACCCGGATGCTCACCCGCTCGCCGCCGGTGCCGAACAGGATCACCTGGCGGTGCTCCGCCGAGAGCCCCTTCCAGGGCTTGTTGAGGTCGATCCCGCGCTCGCGCGCGACCGCCCGCACGATGTCGCTGCCCCAGGTGGTCGCCTCGCCGACCGCGCCGAGCGGCTTCACCGCCCCTTCGTTGACCGAGAGCTCGGGGTTCGGGACCACGAGATCGGGGTCCATCTCCATGCGCGTGCCGAGGCCGGAGCACTCGGGGCACATCCCCTGGGGGGAGTTGAAGGAGAAGAGCTGCGGCGTCGGCTCCGGGAAGGAGATCCCGCAGTGGTGGCACGCGCGGTGCTCGGAGAGGACCTGGTCGGGCTGCCCCTCGGCGGCGACCACGACCGTGCCCTGGCCGAGCTTGAGCGCCGTCTCCACCGAGTCGGTCAGGCGCGGGGAGAGCCCCGGCTTCGCGACCAGGCGGTCCACGACCGCGTCGAT
>JBAUUB010000134.1:0-3905 GCA_049582485.1 Dermatophilaceae bacterium | reverse complement strand
CCCGAGCCACCAGACCCCGAGCCACCAGACCCCGAGCCACCGGAGCCCGAGCCGGAACCGCTCTTGTCCGCGGAGCGGGAGTCGGTGCGGTAGAAGCCGCCGCCCTTGAAGACGACCCCGACGGCGTTGAACAGCTTGCGCAGTCGACCGCCGCACTCCGGGCACTCGGTCAGGGCGTCGTCGCTGAAGGACTGGACGATGTCGAAGCGGTGCTCGCACTCGGTGCAGGCGTATGCATAGGTGGGCACAGGACTCTTACCTCGCTGGGACGCGCCCCGTTATGGGCGCAGGGACCGGATCGGCCTCGATCGTACTCCCCGCACCACGTGTTCCCTCATTCGCCGGAGTCGCCCCGGGGACGCCGCTGCCAGCGCTTGGCCGCCCATCCCGCCAGGCGTCCCTCCTCGCTCACGGCGCGCACGCGCCGCTCCGCCGCGTCCCGCGCCCGCGTGGTCGTCACGATGAGCAGTTCGTCACCACGCAGGATCGAGGTGGCGGGGGTAGGGACGAAGCCGGCCTTGTCGCGGATGATCAGGGTGACGTTCGAGCCGGGCGGCAGCCTCAGCTCCCCCACCTCGACCCCGGCGATGCGCGACCCCGGACCCACGCTGACGAGCAGCAGGTCGGCGTCCATCTCCTCGAGCGGCACGAGCTCGACCCCGAGACTGAGCGACTGGTAGGACTCGGTCACCTTCAGCCGGCGAGCGACCCAGGGCAGCGTGGGCGCCTGGATCAGGGTGAGCGCGACGACGAGGACGAACACGAGGTCGAACATCCACTCGGTCGCGAGGCCGTACGTGATGGGAACGGTGGCCACCACGATGGGCACGGCGCCGCGCAGCCCGGCCCAGGACAGGAACGCCTGCTCCCGCCAGGGCAACCGGAAGGGCAGCACCGAGATGACCACCGAGAGCGGCCGGGCGAGGAGGAGCAGCACCCCGCCGACGACGATCGCGGGAACGATCTGCTCGACGAGGTTCGCCGGGCTGGCCAGCAGTCCGAGGAGGACGAACAGGCCGATCTGGGCGAGCCATCCGACGGCGGTGCCGAAGGCTCCCACGGACTGCTGGTGGGGGAGGCCGGCATTGCCCATGACGAGGGCGGCGAGGTAGCACGCGATGAACCCGGAGACGTTCAGCGAGGCGGCCGCCGCGTACGCGAAGACGGCGACGGCGAAGACGGCGATGGCGAACAGGCCCGAGGAGGTCGAGGCGATCCGACGCAGCACCCGCACCCCGAGCCATCCGACGGCCAGACCCAGGACGACACCCCCGATGAGCTGGAGCACGGTGCCCAGAGCGAGCTCGAGAACCGACAATGACTCGTCGGGACGGGCGGCGTTCGCGGCGAAGGCGACGACGAGGATGACGACCGGTGCGTCGTTGAAGCCGGACTCCGCCTCGAGCAGGCCGCTCAACCGCTTGGGCAGGGAGACCGTGCGCAGCACCGAGAACACGGCGGCGGAGTCGGTGGAGGCGAGGACCGCACCGATGATCAGGGCGATCTCCCACGGCACGTCGAGCAGCAGGTGGGCCGCCCCGGCCACGACGAGGACCGAGATGATGATGCCGACCGTCGCGAGCGACACGGCCGGCCCCATCGACCCCCTGATCGTCGACCATCTGGTGGTCAGACCACCTTCGATGAGGATCAGGGCGAGCGCCGCATACCCGAGCGCCTGGGTGAGCAGCTCGTCATCGAAGCGGATCCCCAGTCCGGACTCTCCGAGGACCATGCCGAAGACGAGGTAGATGATCAGCGAGGGCATACCCGAGCGGACGGAGAGCCGGACCGCCGCGGCGGCGGCCAGCAGGACGAGGCTCCCGATGAGCAGGGCGGGATTGAGATCGGCGACGGTGAAGCCGCTCTCGGCCATCACCATCCGCCCACCCCCGGTCCGACGACTGGGCACCACGCGGCGGAGCGCTGCGCAATGATCGCTGTCACGGCCCTGTCGTCTCCCGTCCGATGCCTCGTGTGACTTAGTCTCGCAGGGTGACCCGTCGCCAGCAGGTTCGTCTCGCCCTGATCGCGGTCGCGATCGGTGTGGCGATCGCTCTCGTGGTCGGCGTGGCGCTGGCGACCTCGAGCGTGCGCCGGCCCTTCCCCACCACGGAAGGCGAGCTCGAGATCGCCGGGCTGTCCGGTCCGGTCGAGGTGCTCCGGGACGAGCGCGGCGTGCCGCACATCTTCGCGGACACCGCCGACGACCTGGCGATGGCGCAGGGGTTCGTCCATGCCCAGGACCGGTTCTTCGAGATGGACCTGCGCCGTCACGTCACCTCGGGCCGACTCGCGGAGCTCGTCGGCGAGGACGGTCTGGAGAGCGATCGGGTGGTGCGCACCCTCGGCTGGCGCCGCGTCGCCGAACAGGAGCTGCCGCTCCTCGAGCCGCGCACCCGCAGGCTGCTACAGGCCTACGCCGACGGCGTCAACGCCTACATCGACCGGCACGCCAGCCCGAGCACGATGGCGTTCGAGTACGTCGTCCTCGGTCAACGGTTCGGTGGCTACACCGTCGACGAGTGGACCCCCGTCGACTCGCTCGCCTGGCTCAAGGCGATGGCCTGGGACCTCAAGGGCAACTACGAGGGCGAGCTGACCCGCGCGCGCCTCGCGGGGCGGATGACGGTCGGGCAGATCCTCGAGCTCTACCCGCCGCTCGACGTCGAGACCCGTCCGCCGATCCTGTCGGCGCAGGAGTGGGACCCCTCCTCCAACGGTCCGGCGGACTCGCGGGTCGCGCTGGAGCGGCTGGGCGTCGACCTGGCCGACGTCGACCGGGTCGAGCAGGCGTATGCGCGGGTCGCCGTGGCCATGGAGGCCATGCCGGCCGCGGTGGGCAGGGGCGAGGCCGTCGGCTCGAACTCCTGGGTCGTGACGGGCTCGAAGTCCTCGACCGGCGCACCGATCCTCGCCAACGACCCTCACCTGGCGGTGGGCATCCCGAGCACCTTCTACCAGGTGGGCCTGCACTGCCGCGCGGTGACCAGCAGCTGCCCGTTCGACGTCAGCGGGTTCTCGTTCTCAGGTGTTCCCGGGGTGGTCATCGGGCACAACCAGCAGATCGCGTGGGGTCTGACCAACCTCAACGCCGACGTCACCGACTTCTACCTGCACCGGCTCCGTGAGGACACCTACCTGCGCGACGGGGCCTACGAGCCGCTCGAGACCCGCACGGAGACGATCCGCGTGGCCGACGGCGAGGACGTGACGATCACGGTCCGCAGCACCCCGCAGGGTCCGCTGCTCTCTGACGCGTCGCCCGCGGTCGGTGAGGCGGGGGCCAACGCGCCGGTGGAGGGTCGCGAGATCCGCGAACGCTATGGCGTGGCGCTGTCGTGGACCGGTCTGATCCCCGGCAACGCGATGGACGCGCTCATCGGCTTCAACACGGCGACCAGCTTCGCCGAGTTCCGCGATGCCGCAGAACTGTTCACCGTGCCGGCGCAGAACCTCATCTTTGCGGACGTCGAGGGGAACATCGGCTACCAGACCCCGGGCTCGATCCCCATCCGCACCTCCGCGATCCAGGGCGCGCCTCCCGGCTTCTGGCCGGCACCGGGGTGGGACCCCGGCTTCGACTGGCGTGGCTTCGTCCCCTTCCCACAGTTGCCGTGGGCCTACAACCCCGAGGACGAGATGATCGTCGCGGCCAACCAGCCGGTCACGGCGGGTTCGCGGCCGTTCCTCACCACCGAGTTCGACCCGGGTTTCCGCTCCACCCGGATTCTCGAGCTGCTCGAGGAGCGCGGAACCGTCAGCCCGCAGGACGTGGCCGAGCTGCAGATGGACACGCGCAACTCCTTCGCCCCGATCCTCGTCTCGGCGCTGCTGCTCGTCGACACCAGCGACGACCCGTTCACGCGCGAGGCGCAGCGGCTCCTCGTCGACTGGAACTACAC
>JBAUUB010000133.1:0-2228 GCA_049582485.1 Dermatophilaceae bacterium | reverse complement strand
GCTCAGAACGGCACCGCGGTGCAGGACGGACGTGACCACCGCATACCGAACACAGCGAAGCCGCCCCGATCGACTCGGGGCGGCTTCGGCGTGAGGTGACCGGCTGAGTGTCAGCCGGCGACGACGGCCAGCGTGACCGTCGCCTGGACCTCGGGGTGCAGCCGGACGAGAGCGGTGTGCTCGCCGACCGACTTGATCGTGCCGGGGACCTCGATCTTGCGGCGGTCCAGCTCGGGACCACCGGCGTTCTTGACGGCCTCGGCGATGTCGGCGGTGGAGACGGCGCCGAAGAGGCGACCCTCCTTGCCGGCGTGCGCCTCGACGGTGATCGGGGCAGCCTCGAGGCGGGCCTTCATCGACTGCGCCTCCTCGAGGGTCTTGACCGCGCGGGTCTCGCGACCCTTGCTGATCGCGTCGACCTGCTTCTGCCCGCCCTTGGTCCACGGCGTCGCCAGGCGACGCGGCATCAGGAAGTTGCGGGCGTAGCCGGGCTTGACGTCGACGACGTCACCGGCGGTGCCGAGGCCGGAGACCTCGTGGGTGAGAATGACCTTCATTGCTGCAGTGTCCTTTCGGTGACGGCTCAGCGAGAGGAGCTGGAGTACGGCAGGAGGGCCATCTCGCGGGCGTTCTTCACGGCCTGCGCGATGAGGCGCTGCTCCTGGACCGACACACCCGTCACCCGGCGCGCGCGGATCTTGCCGCGGTCCGAGATGAACTTCCGCAGCAACGCGGTGTCCTTGTAGTCGATGGTGTCGATCTTGGCGACCTTGAGCGGGTTCGCCTTCTTCTTGGGCTTGCGAATGGCGGGCTTGGCCATCGTGGTGCTCTCCTTTTCGGATGAGCCCGAGCGCTGCTCGGGATGGTGGTGAATCTGGTTTGTCTCGTTGTGCTGCTGTGCTCGCATCCGCGTGGTGCGCCGGAGGACTCCGGTATGCGGTGCTCGCGTCGATCAGGCCGGTCGCCCTGATCGTGGTCCGCGGATCAGAAGGGGGGCTCGTCGTAGGACGGCGCGGCGTTCCACCCGCCGCCCTGCTGGCCTCCCTGACCACCCTGGCCACCTTGGCTACCGCCCTGACCGCCACCGGCGGGGGCACCCTGCGGCGCTCCCTGCCCGTAGCCGCCCTGGCCGCCGCCCTGGTTGCCCCAGGTGCCGCCACCGCCGGCGGACCCGCCCGGGCCGGTGGCCCACGGGTCCTCCTGGCTCTGGCCGCCGCCGAAGCCACCGCCGCCACCGCCGCTGCGCTGGCTCTTGGTGACCTTCGCCGTCGCGTACTTCAGGGACGGGCCGATCTCGTCGACCTGCATCTCCATGACGGTGCGCTTCTGGCCGCTCTCCTTGTCGTCCCATGAGCGGGAGACGAGACGGCCGGTGACGACCACGCGGGTGCCCCGGTGCAGCGACTCGGCGACGTTCTCCGCCGCCTCGCGCCAGATGGAGCAGCGCATGAACAGCGTTTCGCCGTCCTTCCACTCGCTCGTGTTCCGGTCGAACGTGCGCGGCGTGGAGGCCACGGTGAAGTTCGCGACCGCCGCACCCGAAGGGGTGAAGCGGAGCTCCGGGTCACCGGTGAGGTTCCCGACGAGGGTGATGACGGTTTCGCCAGCCATGTGAGGTCCTTACGCGTGGAGTCGGTTGCTGGTGTCGGTCTGGGTGGTGGTGCTGGACTGATCTGCGGTGTGACTGCGCCGTGTTGATCTGGCGCTGTTTGATCTTGCGCGGTGTCGAACTTGCGCTGTAGCGCCGCTCAGGCGCCGGGGCGGAAGAGCTTGGTGCGCAGAACCGACTCGTTGAGGCCGAGCTGGCGGTCCAGCTCCTTGGCCGTGGCCGGCTCACAGGTGAAGTTGACGACGGCGTAGATGCCCTCGGCGCGCTTCTTGATCTCGTAGGCGAGACGGCGGCGACCCCAGATGTCGACGTTGTCGACGGTGCCGCCATCGGTCGTGATGACCTTGAGGAACTTGTCGAGTGAGGTGGCGACGGTGCGCTCCTCGGTCTCCGGGTCGAGGATGACCATGAGCTCGTACTGACGCATGCTGATAACCCAGCCTCCTTCGGTCTTCGCGGTCACGGTCCTTCCGTGACAGGAGGGTTGCATGGTTCGCCGACCGGGCGGGACGGTTATCCACAAGACCCGTGCGACGCATACCGATCGATCGGGATCCGGGACGGACCTCGGGCAGGCGGATGCGATCGCGCGCGGCGAACCTCCCCAGGGTACCCGCTG
>JBAUUB010000132.1:0-2151 GCA_049582485.1 Dermatophilaceae bacterium | reverse complement strand
GTTGCATCCCAGAGATGCCCTTCCGGGTTGGTCGATCGGAGCTGTCGCAAGTCCCAATCTCCCACCACGGCAGGGCATCTCGCCATTACGCCACGCTCACCGAGCCCAACTCATCGGTGGATCCGGGGTTAGGGGTAGATCTCGCCTGCGAACCACGTGCTGGCGTCGATCCATTCGCCGTTGCCGCCACCGCCCCAGCCGTTGTTGACGTAGAACGCGGTGTCGGTGACGGTTTCGGTCCAGTCCCACCAGAGGAAGGACTTGCGGACGGTCCTCCTCTGCCACGCGTAGCCCCAGGCCACGGGGTAGTGGCTCAACCATCCTGTGCCGATCACGGCGGGGGTGCGGCGGTACGCGATGGAGTTGGCGGCGTAGTTCGCCAGTCGGGTTTCGTGGATGCCGACGCTGTTCCAGTGGGTGTCCATGCGGGTGTAGCTGCGGCCGTTGAGGTAGCGCCACGCGCCGGGCATGTCCCAGGGGGCCGTCGCTCCGGAGCCGAAGGCGCAGAACGTGCCGACCTGCCCGTTGAGCTCGCCGATGATGTTGTTGACGCCGCCGTCCTGGGTGATGGGTGCCAGGGCGTCGGCTCCGCGTCCGCCGTTGGCTCGGTAGAGACCGTGGCGGCCGGCCCAGTACGCGTTGCCGCTGGCGGCTTGGCGGTCGCCCCAGCCGAACATGATGCCCCAGGCGGTGGGGCCGCAGCCGACGGCGCATCCGTCGAAGGTGAACTGGTTGTAGCGAGGCTGCTGGGCGGCGGTGCCGGCCCAGAAGTAGGTCCAGCTCATGTCAGAGCTCCTCTCCGAGCGGGCCGATGCGGGTGACGATGTTCGAGGGTGCCTGGTCGGGCACGATGAAGTACCGCAGCTGTTCTTCGCCGCTGCTGTAGCGCAGGTGGACCTCGAAGCTGGTGTCCTTGACGCTGACATCGGCGCGGGGTCGCAGCACGAGCTTCGGCGGGAGCGGTTGCGGGTTGAGCTCGGCGCTGACCAGGTCGGCGCCGGGGCCCTCAAGGGTGAAGTCACCTTCCTCCAACAGCCAGAGCGTGTGGGTGGTGCCGGAGTGGATGCCTTCGCCGAACTCCTCATTGAGCTCCTCGATCTCCCAGCGCGGCCGGGCCCGTTCGGCGAGGGTCGCGAGTTGGTATCGGTAGGTATCGGCGTACCCCTTGGTCAGCTCGTTCCAGGAGCGCCACTCCTCGAGCTCGACGATGCTCTGGGTCCGGGACCTGCGGATCCGTTGGGGTTCCGTCTTCTCCCCGTCCTCGGTGTCACCGCTCACCGCCGCGACGGTGGTCGCGTACCCGGCTGGCAGGCGTTTCGGCAGCTCGTCCGGAAGACCGGTCAACTTGGGCGGCATGGTGCCGATGTGGCCCACCAGGTCGCCGCGCTCATCGAGTCCGGCGTAGCAGAGCGCATCGAGCTTGACGACTCGGTCGATGGTGCCGAGCTGGTCGAGCTGTCGGCTCGGCGGCGCGAGGTCGAGGCTGAAATGCGGCACCGGCACGTCATGGCCACCGGTCGCGACCACGATGAACCCCTGCTCCGCGCGGCCCGCCTCGCCCTCACGGGCAGGCAGTGCCGTGGAGAGGCCGGCGATCTCGATCTCCCAGTACGCGATTTCGGCCAGGTCCGGCCGGTACACAGGTACAGCCTCTCCGAACCGCGGCTCTGCCTTGCGTAGCCTGCCCGGTGAGAGCCGGTCGCCGACCATCGCCGCGACAGCACGGGCCGCCCGACGACGCACATCCAGCGGCACCTCCTCGAATTGAACCCTCATCGCTGAGATCTCCTTTGCCGTTGTGCGCGCGATCACGCGCCGTACAACTGAAGGAGGTTTCGCCTTGCCTGTCTGATACAGCCGCGAGCCGCCCCGCTGCCGAGGACCGGAGGTGAGTCACTCCGCCGGGTAGCCGGCGTCTCGCATTCGTTCGGAACTGGCCTGGCCGTAGTTGGATCGCGGAGTGCGTTCTGATTCAGGACGGAGTGCGCTGTGGTCCTAGACGGTCCCTGGGGGGACTGGCAGATTGGATGTTGTTCGAGTTGGCGGGCATGGCTTGGTAGCAGCTGCGGCTGATTCACGGCTATCGGCCGTCGCTAGCGACCGGAGTGTTCCCCTCTCGCTTCGACTCGCTTCGACTGCCGGCCGGTTAGT
>JBAUUB010000131.1:0-8933 GCA_049582485.1 Dermatophilaceae bacterium | reverse complement strand
CCGGGCTGGTCGAGGCGATCGGGGCCACCCTGCCGAACGCGTCCTGGCAGCGGTGCCGCACCCACTACGCCGCCAACCTGATGACCGTGACCCCGAAGTCGCAGTGGGGCTGGGTCAAGGCGCTGCTACACAGCGTGTACGACCAGCCCGACGCCGAGGCCGTGCACGCCCAGTTCGACCGCGTCCTCGAAGGCCTGTACGAGAAGCTGCCCGCGGTAGCCGACCACCTCGAGAGCGCCCGCTGCGACATCCTCGCCTTCACCGAGTTCCCCCGCGAGGTATGGCGCCAGATCTGGTCGAACAACCCCCAGGAGCGGCTCAACCGGGAAGTACGCCGCCGCACCGACGTCGTCGGCATCTTCCCCAACCGCGACGCCATCATCCGCCTCGTCGGCGCGGTGCTGGCCGAGCAGCACGACGAGTGGGCCGAACAGCGCCGCTACCTCGGCCTCGAAGTCCTGGCCAAAGCCCGCGCCGTCCTCACCGCCCGCCAGGACGAGCACACTCCGCAGGAGGTGACAGCCTCACCAAACGCCTCCGCGATCGCCTCCTAAACCACCCCTCACCGATCACCGACGTACACCACGGATCCAGACTTGACCCGGCGGCCACAGGATTGAGGTCAGGCTCGGGCGAGCACCGCGTCACCGCTTGGATCCGGGTAGGTTGCACGGATGAGAGTCACGCTCATCGGAGGACATGGGAAGGTGGCCCTGTTGGCTGCCCCGCTGCTGGCAGCAGGCGGTCACGACGTTAGGTCCGTGGTGCGCAACGCGGAGCACGTTCCCGAAGTCGAGGCGACTGGCGCCACGGCGGTCGTGGCAGACGTCGAGCACCTGGACCAGAGGGCCACTCGTGCCCTGGTGCGAGGCAGCGACGTCATCGTGTGGTCGGCGGGTGCCGGTGGCGGAAGTGCGAAGCGGACGTACGCCGTCGACCGGGACGCCGCCATCCGTGCTATCGACGCGGCGGTCGCTGAGGGTGTCGGACGATTCGTCATGGTCTCCTACATCGGGTCGGGTCGAGACCACGTCCCTGAGGACAACCCATTCCATGCGTACGCGACAGCCAAGGCAGCCGCCGACGACCACTTGCGCGGGACGGCACTGGACTGGACCATTCTCGGCCCCGGACAGCTCACCCTCGAGGAGCCGACCGGGTGCATCGAGTACGGCGACCACGTCCAGGAGGGCGCCACCTCGCGAGGCAACGTCGCCCAGGTCATCGCGGGTGTCGTCGGCCGCAGCGACCTCGGTGGTCTCGTGATCCGCTTCCGTGACGGCACAGTGAGCGTCGCAGAGGCGCTGGACAGCCTGGCCCGCCGCTGACCCGCGCCTATGCGGCGAGCGTGCCGAGTCGCCCACGTCACCCCCTCCTCCCGGGACTTCCCCGTGACGCCTCCCGGCACCACAGAATCGGTTGTCAGCTCCCCGTGCAGCAGACCCGAGCGAGCCGGGCGCATCCCCTCAGCCGTCGGCATCTTGGGCTCGATTTGCTCGCCCGCTCCGAAGCAGTCGATCCAACCGTTGAGGACGTGACGACCGACAGTCGGCCACTTCAGGCATGTGTCAGGTATGTGTGAGTGCTTCCAACACTTCGTGACTAGACATGTGCACCTGCGTCCACCTCGCACTCCGATGGCACAAAACCCCTGACCCCTTGCTATACAGCAGAATTCGGTGGTTTCGTGCGGGTGGTCGAGACTGAACAGCGTGGGAGCGGACCGCATTGGTGGAGGTGGCGGGAATTGAACCCGCGTCCAATGACGGGAAGCCAGGGCTTCTCCGGGTGCAGTGCGCTGTGGAGTTTCTCGGCCCCAGGGCTCGCACGCACACGTCCCCTGACAGGCCCAGTCGGGTGGGAGTCCCGCGCCGACCCCCGACGAGCCGACGCAGCAAGATCTCTAGATGACGCTGGTGACTAAGCCGAGATCACACTTAGGCCAACGGACTTCGGGCTCGCTCAGGCGGCGAGGGCGAAGTCGGTGCGCTTGGAATCGGCACCTGTTGTTTTGCACGGAGCGTTGACGAGATGACCGTGCATCCTCGACCCGCTTCCCCTGACCAGCCGACCACTGTCGAAACCGATCACCCCCATGAGGGGGTTGCTCCCACGCTGTTCAGTTGTCTTCATCCGGGCGCTGACTGCGCCTGTCCAGTATGCCGTCCAACGTCCCACCACCCAAACGCATTCCCTAGGCTGGGCACCGATCGGCCCGCAAGCCACCCCTTCGGAGGTACGCCGTGTTCAGCAAGGTCCTGGTCGCCAACCGAGGCGAGATCGCCGTGCGCGCCTTCCGAGCGGCGACCGAGCTGGGCGCGAAGACCGTCGCCGTCTTCCCGTACGAGGACCGCAACTCGGAGCACCGCCTCAAGGCCGACGAGTCCTACCAGATCGGGGAGGAGGGCCACCCGGTCCGCAGCTACCTCGACCACGAGAACATCGTCCGGGTCGCCCGCGAGTGCGGGGCGGACGCGATCTACCCCGGCTACGGCTTCCTGTCCGAGAACCCTCTTCTCGCCGAGGAGTGTGCGCGCCACGGCATCACCTTCATCGGCCCACCCGCTGACGCGCTGCACCTCGCGGGCAACAAGGCCAAGGCCATCGCGGCCGCGCGGGCGGCCGGCCTGCCGACGCTGCGCAGCGCGGCGCCCACGACAGACCTCGAGGCCCTGGCCAAAGCGGCCGAAGAGATCGGCTTCCCCGTGTTCGTCAAGGCCGTCTCCGGCGGCGGTGGCCGCGGCATGCGCCGGGTCGACGGTCCAGGTCAGCTGCGCGACTCACTCGAGGCAGCACAGCGGGAGGCCGAGTCCGCCTTCGGCGACCCGACCCTGTATCTCGAGGAGGCGGTCCTCAACCCACGGCACATCGAGGTCCAGGTGCTCGCCGACGCCACGGGAACCGTGCTGCACCTCTTCGAGCGGGACTGCTCGCTCCAGCGACGCCACCAGAAGGTCGTCGAGATCGCTCCGGCTCCCAACCTCGACCCGGACCTGCGGGACCGGATGTGCGCCGACGCCGTCGCCTTCGCCCGGTCGATCGACTACGTCAACGCGGGAACGGTGGAGTTCCTGCTCGGTGAGGACGGGCGGTATGTCTTCATCGAGATGAACCCGCGCATCCAGGTCGAGCACACCGTGACCGAAGAGGTCACCGACGTCGACCTCGTCGTGGCCCAGATGCGAATCGCCTCCGGGGAGAGTCTCGCCGATCTCAACCTCCATCAGGAGGACGTCTACGTCCGCGGCTTCGCCCTGCAGTGCCGGATCACGACGGAGGACCCCGCCAACGGCTTCCGCCCGGACGCCGGTCAGATCACGGTGTACCGGTCGGCCGGCGGCAGCGGTGTGCGGCTCGACGGCGGGACGGTCTTCGTCGGCGCCCAGGTCAGCCCGCACTTCGACTCCATGCTCGTCAAGCTGACCTGCCGTGGTCGGACCTTCGAGATGGCGGTGCGCCGAGCCCGGCGCGCGCTCGCCGAGTTCCGGATCCGGGGCGTCTCGACGAACATCCCGTTCCTCGAGGCGGTACTGGCCGACCCGACCTTCCAGGCCGGTGCGGCGACGACGAGTTTCATCGACCAGCGTCCCGAGCTCCTCGACGCCCGCATCCCCGCGGACCGGGGCACCAAGCTGCTGGCCTACCTCGCCGACGCGACCGTCAACCAGCCGTACGGCCCGCCGCGCACCACGATCCGACCTCGCAGCAAGCTCCCCGAGATCGACCGCGATGCCGCACTCCCCCGCGGTTCACGCGATCTGCTCCGCGAGCTCGGTCCCACCCGGTTCGCCCGGCAGCTGCGTGAGCGCACCGACGTTCCGGTGACGGACACGACCTTCCGGGACGCGCACCAGTCCCTGCTCGCGACCCGGATGCGGACCCGCGACCTGCTCCACGTGGCCGAGCACGTGGCCCGCCTCACCCCGGAGCTGCTCTCGGTCGAGGCGTGGGGCGGGGCGACCTACGACGTCGCGCTGCGATTCCTGTCCGAGGACCCCTGGGAGCGCCTCGCGCTGCTGCGTGAGGCGATGCCGAACGTGCCGCTCCAGATGTTGCTGCGCGGACGCAACACCGTCGGCTACACGCCCTACCCGACGAAGGTGACCGACGTCTTCGTTCGCGAGGCGGCCGCCACCGGCCTCGACATCTTCCGCATCTTCGACTCGCTCAACGATGTCGCACAGATGCGCCCGGCCGTCGAGGCGGTGCTCGAGACCGGAACGACGGTGGCCGAGGTGGCCCTCTGCTACACCGGCAACCTCCTCGACCCGGGTGAGGACCTGTACACCCTCGACTACTACCTCCGGCTCGCCGAGCAGATCGTCGACACCGGGGCCCACATCCTCGCGATCAAGGACATGGCCGGTCTGTTGCGGGCTCCCGCCGCACGCTGGCTGGTCACCGCGCTCCGCGAGAACTTCGACCTGCCCGTCCACCTGCACACCCACGACACAGCGGGGGGCCAGATCGGCACCCTGCTGGCCGCCATCGACGCCGGCGTCGACGCTGTCGACGCGGCGTGCTCCTCGATGGCGGGCACGACGTCGCAACCGAGCCTGTCGGCCTTGGTGGCCGCCACGGACGGCACAGAGCGAACGACCGGCCTCGACATCGACCACGTGTTCTCCCTGGAGCCGTACTGGGAGGCCGTGCGCCGGCTGTACGTCGCGTTCGAGAGCGGGCTGGCCAGCCCGACCGGGCGGGTCTACTTCCATGAGATCCCGGGCGGCCAGCTGTCCAACCTGCGCCAGCAGGCCATCGCCCTCGGCCTCGGCGACCGCTTCGAGGACATCGAGAACATGTATGCGGCGGCCAACCGGATCCTCGGCAACATCGTCAAGGTCACCCCGTCGAGCAAGGTGGTCGGCGACCTCGCCCTCGCGCTGGTCGGGCTCGGGGCGGATCCGGCCGAGTTCGAGGAGGACCCGACGCGGTTCGACATCCCCGACTCGGTCATCGGCTTCCTCGCTGGCGAACTTGGCGACCCACCCGGCGGATGGCCGGAGCCGTTCCGGACCAAGGCGCTGCAGGGGCGCACGAGCAAGCCGCGGGTGACCGACCTGACGCCCGAGCAGGAACAGTCTCTCGAGGACGACCCACAACGCACCCTGAACACCCTCCTGTTCCCGGGGCCGACGAAGGAGTTCGAGGCGTCGCGGGAGAGCTTCGGCAACCTCGGGGTCCTCGGAACGAGCCAGTTCCTGCACGGGCTGCGGTCGGGTGAGGAGTACGAGGTCGAGATCGAGGCCGGCAAGCGCCTGCTCCTCGGGATCTCCTCGGTCGGCGAGGCGGACCGGCACGGCATGCGCACGGTGATGTGCACGCTCAACGGCCAGTTCCGACCGATCCAGGTCCGCGACCGCGGTGTGAGCGTCGAGACCAAGGCCGCCGCGAAGGCCGACGGCTCGAACCAGGGCCATGTGGCCGCCCCCTTCGGCGGGGTCGTGACGCCGACCGTGGGCGAGGGGGATGCGGTCGAGGCCGGTGCCGTCGTCGCGACCATCGAGGCGATGAAGATGGAGGCGAACATCACCGCCGCCATCGGCGGAACGGTCGAGCGCCTCGCGATCGGCGAGCATCAGCAAGTGGAGGGCGGCGATCTCATCCTCGTCATCTCGTGACAGCGTCCTCGGCCGTCCTGGCCGCCTTCGCACCCCTCTGACCAGCGCTTTCGTTCCGCTCGACCTTGGACAGCGGCTAGGTTCGAGTGACAAGGGGGTCGGCGACCGCCGTCACCCACCCGCGAGGAAGGAGACCGCGATGGGCACAGGTGACAAGTTCGAGAACACCAAGGACGACCTGGCCGGCAAGGCCAAGGAGGCCACCGGCAAGGCGACCGACAACGAGCGTATGGAGGCCGAAGGCAAGGCCGACCAGACCAAGGCCGACCTGAAGCAGGCCGGCGAGAACGTCAAGGACGCCTTCCGCAACTGACGTCTCCGCACGCATGACGACGGGGCGTCCGGCTCGACCCGGACGCCCCGTTCTCGCGTCCTCTCGCGACCCGGTCCGCTACCAGGACCCGCCGGAGGATCCACCGCCACCGCCGCCCGAGAACCCCCCGCCGCCGAAGCCTCCGCTACTGAAGCCAGAACCTCCGGATGAGCCGGGCGTCGAGGCGAAGGTGCCCGCGGCGACCGTGGAGAAGTCGTTCATCGACGAGGCCATCGAGCCGTAGGAGCCGCTGCCGATGTACCACGTCGGCAGCACGACGCTCTGGCCGGCCGCGGCGGCCGCGCGGGCGACCTCCTCGAACGTGTTCGCCCACTTGTCGGCGATGCCGAACACGATCGCGTAGGGCAGGAACCGGGAGAAGATCTGCTCGGCCTCCTCCCACCGGATCTGGTTGGCCTCGGCGGTCTCCATATAGCGGCGGAACCCGAGTGACTGCGCGAGCACGGCGCTGCCGTCGGCGGTCCGGGACGCCATCCGCCGACCGAGGGCGATGACGATGAGCCCGGCGATGAACATGCCCACAACCAGGGCCAGGAATGGTGGGAACGGGATTCCGCTGTTGTCGAGGGCACTCATGACCGGCCCGAACGCGAAGAAGCCCAGCAGGACCGCTCCGCCGCACATGAGGGCGCCGATGGTCTGCCAGGACTGCCGCATGACATCCGGGGATCTGCGGAACCAGCCCCTGTCGACCACCTCGGAGTACATCCGTCGCTGGACGAGGTCCAGAGTGGGACGGAACTTCTCCCGCAGTGCGGACAGGCGCACCGGGGACCCGGTCGCGAAGAGCCCGTCGATCAGGGCGTTCTCGTATGCGGTGAGCTGCTTGGCGTCCGGCGGCGGCTGGAGCCAGGTCAGCTCCCAGTCGTCCCGGCCGAAGAGTCCGCCCTTCTCGATCTCCTCGATCTCGAGAAACCCCCGCACGGCGAGGTCGACGATCGTCGCCGAGACGTCGACGGTGTCGGCCTGCTCGTCGACGATGGTCCCGACCAGCCCCGGCTGGACACCGTCCGGGGGGTGGAACTGCACGACGACGCTCGGCGTCCCACCGCGGCGCACCGGCGCCTCTTCGCCGTGGCCGGGCGTCAGGCCGGGGGTGAGCCCCGCATACCACTCGTCCCGTCCCCGGGTGTGGACGAGGGCACCCATCAGGGCGGCCGCCCCCAGGGGCAAGAGGACGCCGGTGCCGACGAGCAGTCCGCCGAGCGCGCGCTGGGTCGCCGGGGACAGGGAGGACTGGCCGTCCGGGCCGAAGCCGTCGGAGGAGTCGTACGGGACGAGGTCGGGGGTGAGGTCGCCGAAGGCCTCGCGCGGGAAGGACAGCACGATGCTCACGCCCTCGCCCGGCCCGACGTCGGGTGAGGAGAACGTCGAGGTCGCGCCCGCCTCGTGCGTGCACTCCTCGGTGGCCCCGAGCTCGCCGACGAAGCACGCGGTGCGGGTCGCCGGCACGGGTCCGGTGACGCTGGCCGTGATGCCCTGGTAGACGCTGTTGTTCGACGGGGCGATGAGGTTGTAGTAGAGCTCGGCGGTGCCGTCGCCGATGTCGTTGACGACCTTGGCCAGCCGGTAGGTCACGACGTAGTCGTGGGTGCCGCTCACCGTGCGGTTGGGGTCGCCCACCCGGATCCTGGTCGTCGCGCCGAAGTCGCTGACACCGACGTCGTCCGGCGCACCGGTCGGCGACGACGCGGTGATGTCGCTGATCCGGTAGCGGCGGTAGACCTCCTCGCTCTCCTGGTAGCCGACCGACGTCGTCACGAGGCGCTCGATGCCCCGGCGCTCCTCGTCGCTGGGGAACTCCCAGGTGATCCGCTCGGTGACGAGCACCGAGCCGTCGTCGGCGACCTCGAACGTGACGTCGAAGGAGGTGGCCTGGTCGGCCATCGGCAGCGCGACGGCGGAGGCCGGCAGGGCCACGAACACGAGCAGGAGCAGGGAGAACGGCAGACCGAGCGCAGCCACGGCGCGTCGCACGCCCCCGACCACCGTCAGCGTCCCTTGTAGCGGGCGCTCATCGCGCGGTCGACCTCGCGGCGGTCCTGCTGTTCGCGCAGGGCCTGCCGCTTGTCGTGCAGCTTCTTGCCCTTGGCGACGCCGAGCTCGACCTTGGCCCGGCCGTCCTTGAAGTACAGGGACAGGGGAACGATGGTGTGGCCGGTCTCGCGGGTCTTGGCCATCAGCTTGTCGAGCTCGGCCCGGTGGAGCAGCAGCTTGCGGCGCCGTCGCGGCGTGTGGTTGGTCCAGGTGCCCTGGACGTACTCGGGGATGTGCACGCCCTCGAGCCACAGCTCGTCCCCGCGGAACGTCGCGTAGCCGTCGATGAGCGAGGCCCGGCCCATGCGCAGGGACTTGACCTCGGTGCCCATGAGGACCAGACCCGCCTCGACCGTGTCCTCGATGTGGTAGTCGTGGCGGGCCTTGCGGTTGCTCGCGACGAGCTTGTGTCCCTGCTGCTTGGCCATGATCGACAACGCTACCTCGTCGGCGGGACGTCGAGCCCCTGCATTCTCCGGCTCGCCAGGGCGTCGCCGGTCAGAGCCAGCGGCGGGGGTCCTTGGGGACGCCGTCCTCGTAGGTCTCGAAGTGCAGGTGGGGGCCGGTCGAGAGCCCGGTCGTGCCGAGGTAGCCGATGACCTGCCCCTTGCGCACGGTGCCGCTGCGGACGGCGAAGCCGTTGAGGTGCTTGTAGACCGTCACCAGGCTCACGCCGCGCTCGAGTCCGTGGTCGATCATGATCATGTTGCCGGCGCCGCCGCCCCAGCCGGCGGAGATGATCCGGCCTCCCGCCGCCGCGACGACCGGGGTGCCCGTGTTGCCCGCGTAGTCGCGACCGGCGTGCAGCTGGGAGCGCTTGAGGATCGGGTGGAACCGCATCCCGAACTCCGAGGAGACCCAGCAGCCGCTCGGGCAGGGCGACGTCAGGACACTGCTCCGCGCGGGGGCCGGGGCGGGGGCGGGTGCGCCGGATCCCGAGT
>JBAUUB010000130.1:0-10939 GCA_049582485.1 Dermatophilaceae bacterium | reverse complement strand
AAGGCTCCGCCGGTCGCGCGGATCTCGGTGACCTCCTCGAGGATGCGGATCTGCTCGACCACCGCCGCGAGCTGCACCGCGACGCCCTCGACCGTGGCGCGCACGAGGTGGGCGCCCGTGTGGTGGTGGCGCAGGCCCAGCACGGCACCGGGAATGTCGACGTCCCAGAGCGGGGCCCGCTCCGGACGCAGGTACGGCACGACGTACAGGCCGTCGCTGCCGGGAGCCACCTCGCCGGCCGCCGCCAGGGCCTGCGTCTCGTCGTCGCCGTCGCGGTCGCCCTGGTGGAGCAGGTCGACCACCCACCGGCTGGCCGAGCCGCCGTTGCTCGCGGCCCCGCCGACCACCCACAGGTCGTCGGCGAGCGCGTAGCAGAACAGCCCCCGGGGCAGGTCGAGGACCGGGCCGGGCAGCACGGCCCGAGCGGCGGCGCTGGTGCCGATCGACACCCCGACCGTGCCCGGCCGGATGGCGTCGGTGCCGAGGTTGCCCATCGGGCCGTCCCCGGCGCCGACGACGACCGGGGTCCCGGGTGGCAGCCCGCTGGCCCCGGCCACCTGCGCGTGCAGCGGCAGGGAGTGGGTGGTCGGCACGATCGGCGGCAGGCGGTCGGCGTCGATCCCCGCCCAGGCCAGGGCTCCCTGGTGCCAGGTGCCGGACGCCCGGTTGAGCAGTCCGCTGTCGGAGGCCGAGGACAGGTCGCACACCAGCTGACCGGTCAGCCCGCGCACGATCCACGTCTTCAGCCCGACCCAGGCGTCCACGCCGGCACTGAGCTCGGGCTCGTTGCGGGTGAACCACATGATCTTGGCCAACGGCGACATCGGGTGGACCGGGGTCCCGGTGGCCCGGTGCAGCTCCCGGTCCTGGCCGGACTCGCGCAGGGCCTCGACCTCGTCGACCGCCCGGGTGTCGGCCCAGGTGACCAGCGGCGTGAGCGGGGCCCCGGCCCCGTCCAGGCCGATCAGCCCGTGCATGGCGGTGCTGACGCCGATGCCGACGACCTGCGCATCCCCGACCGCCCGGACGCACTCACCGAGTCCCTCGAGGACGGCGTGCAGCAGCTGAGCCGGATCCTGTTCGTGCCAGCCGGGACTGGGGTGCTCGACCGGATAGGCGCGCGAGGAGACGTGGCTCCACGTGCTGTCCAGCCCGAACGCGACGACCTTCGTGGCCGTGGTGCCGACGTCGACGCCGATGACCACCCGGTCGGGTCGGGCCGGTGGCGCGGTGCTCATACGTGCTCTCCAGACGGGCAGGATGTCATGGGCGGGGTGTGATGGGCGGGACGTGGCGGGTCGGCGCCCGCGAGGGGGCTGCTCCCCTGTCTACCCGCAGGAGGGCGTCGACCAGCAGGGGTTGCCAGAAGTTGCCACCCCGCACGGGCCGACCTTCAGCCCTCATGTCCTCGCAGGCCCGGTCGACTCCCGCACGACGAGGTGGACCGGCAGGACGGTCGCCAGGTCGGTGCGCGGCTGGGCGCCCTGGCGCATCGCCACCAGGGTCTGCACCCCGCTGCGGCCCAGGAGCACGGCCGGCGAGGCGACCGTGGTCAGTCCCGGCACGACGAGGTCGGCCGGCAGCGTGTCGTCGAACCCCACGACGCTCACCCGGCCCGGCACGTCGACTCCCGCGGCGCGCAGGCCCTTGAGGACGCCGACTCCGACGAGGTCGTTGTAGGCCAGCACGGCCGTGTGCTCCCCGCGCACGATGTCGGGCGCTGCCGCCATGCCGCCGCGAACGGTGGGCGCCACCGGGCCGAGCCGTTGCGCGGTCAGCCCGAGCTCGAGGGCGGCCTCGCGCAGGGCGCGCCACCGCATACCGTCGGCCCAAGAGGCCTCGGGCCCGGCGACGTAGAGGATCGAGGTGTGCCCGAGCTCGCCGAGGTGCTCGGCGGCGCGCTTGACCCCCCGCGTGTTGTCCGGAACGAAGCACGGCAGACCCCTGACGTGCCGGTTGACGACGACGACCGGCTTGATCCGGGCCAGCCCGCGCAGGTCGGTGTCGGACAGCCGGGAGGAGGTGATGACCAGGCCGTCGACGAGGTGGAGCTGGCGGTCCAGCATCTCGCGTTCGGCCGCCGCCGACTCGTATGCGTCGCCCACCACGAGCGTCAGACCAGCCTCCGCTGCGGCCCGCTCCGCGCCCCGGATGACGCCGAAGTAGAACGGGTTGGTGATGTCGCTGACGGCGAGGCCGATGATGCTGTGCTTCAGGGGTGTCGCGGGCCGGAAGATCTCCTCCTGGCGATACCCGAGCCGGTCGGCGACAGCGCGGATGTGGGCGCCGGTCTCGCTGCTGACCCGGCCGGGCCGGGCGAAGGCCCGCGACACCGTCGACGGGCTCACCCCCGCCTCCTTCGCCACGTCGTAGATCGTGACGCGGCGGGTGCTCGGCCCCTCGGGCACTCCCATACGGCGACCCTACCGGCGCGGCCCGGGGTGCGGGCGGGCCAACACATGGCAACCGGTTGGCAACCGTCTCACCTGCGCGGTTGCCTTGAGGGATCACCCGACATCCGACACACACGTCACAACCCATCGAGGAGATCCCATGATCCGCCCGCAGGACACGTCCACCAGAGAGCGCAAGAACCTGAACGGGGTGTGGCGCTTCCGCCTCGACCACGACGGTGTCGGTCACGACCAGCAGTGGGCCGCTGGGCCGCTCCCGGAAGCGGCCGAGATGGCCGTGCCGGCGTCCTACAACGACATCTTCGCCGACGCCACGGCGCGCGCCTTCTCCGGCGACGCGTACTACCAGCGGACCGTGCGCATCCCGCGCGGCTGGGACGGACAACGCATCACGCTGTATGTCGAGTCGGCCACGCACCACGCCACGGTCTGGGTCGACGGCGTCGAGGTCGCCCAACACTCCGGCGGCTACCTGCCGTTCGAGGCAGACCTCACCCCGCACGTGAGCGCCGGCCAGGAGGTCCTCGTGACGATCTGCGTCAACAACGTGCTGACCTTCCAGACCATCCCTCCGGGCGTCGTCGAGGACTCCCCGACCGGGCCCAAGCAGATCTACTGGCACGACTTCTACAACTACGCCGGCCTGCACCGCACCGTCTGGCTCGCTGCGAGCGCACCCACCCGGGTCGAGGACGTCACCGTGCGGACCGACGTCGACGGCACGACGGGGCGCATCGGCTACGACGTCGTCGTCGAGGGCGGCGAGTGCGGCGAGGGCGGCGAGGGCGGCGAGAGCGTGACGGTCCGCACCGAGCTACGCGACGAGGATGGCGAGGTCGTGGCCACCGGAACCGGCTCGAGCGGTGAGCTCGTCGTCGAGGACGTCACCCTGTGGCAGCCGGGCGCCGCATACCTCTACGACCTGCAGGTGCAGGCGGTCGTCGGCGACGAGGTGGTCGACAGCGTCAACCAGACCGTCGGCGTGCGCACCGTCGAGGTCGACGGCACCCGCTTCCTCATCAACGGCGAGCCCTTCTACTTCAGGGGATTCGGCATGCACGAGGACCACGACACGGTCGGCAAGGCCCACGTCGACGCGCTCATGCTGCGCGACTTCCACCTGCTCGACTGGATCGGCGCGAACAGCTTCCGCACCTCGCACTACCCCTACAGCGAGGACGTCATGGACTACGCCGACCGCGCCGGGATCGTCATCATCGACGAGACCCCCGCGGTGGGCCTGAACGCCGGGATCGGCGGCGGGATCTTCGGTGGCCAGGGCTACACGACCTTCTCGCCGGAGACGATCAACGACGAGTCGCGGGAGGTGCACGCGCAGGTCATCCGCGACCTCATCGCGCGCGACAAGAACCACCCGAGCGTCGTGCTGTGGTCGATCGCCAACGAGCCGGAGTCCGACACCGAGGGTTCCGAGGAGTACTTCCGGCCGCTCTTCGACGTCGCCCGCGATGCGGACCCCACCCGCCCGGTCGGGTTCGTCAACGTCATGCTCGCCCCGCACGGCACGTGCCGGGTCAGCCAGTTCGCGGACGTCGTCATGCTCAACCGCTACTACGGCTGGTACGTCAACACCGGCGACCTCGCGAACGCCGAGCTGGCGTGGACGAACGAGCTCGAGGGCTGGGCGAGCGACGGCAAGCCGATCATCATCACCGAGTACGGCGCCGACACGATGCCCGGGCTGCACCAGGTGCCGGCCGCGCCGTGGTCGGAGGAGTACCAGGTGGAGTACCTCGAGATGAACCACCGCGTCTTCGACGCCATCGAGGCCGTCGTCGGCGAGCAGGTCTGGAACTTCGCCGACTTCGCCACGACACCCGGCATCATGAGGGTCGGCGGCAACAAGAAGGGCGTCTTCACGCGTGACCGCCAGCCCAAGGCCGCCGCGCACTACCTGCAGGGCCGCTGGACCAAGCAGACCGACTGAGCGGTATGCGGTGGTCCTGCGGGCCACGCGCGCTGAAGGGCCGTTCCGGTGGAGTCACCGGAACGGCCCTGTCGTGTGGGTGGTGGGGATCTACGAGGCGGCGCGCTCCGAGATGGCCCGGTCGACCGACTCGAGCAGCTCGTTCCACGCCTTCTCGAAGGACTCGACGCCCTGCTCCTCGAGGGTGTGGGTGATCTCCTCGAGCTCGACGCCGACCTCGTGCAGGCCCTGCAGCACCGCGGCCGCGTCGTCGTAGAAGGGCCGGACGGTGTCGCCGCGGACCTCTCCGTGGTCGGCCACGGCCTCGAGCGTCGCCTCGGGCATCGTGTTGACGGTGCCGGGTGCGACGAGCTCGGTGACGTAGAGCGTGTCCGGGTAGGCGGGGTTCTTGACACCGGTCGAGGCCCAGAGCGGACGCTGCGCCCAGGCACCGGCCCCGCTCAGGCGCTCCCAACGCTCGCCGCTGAAGGTCTCCTCGTAGGCCTGGTAGGCGAGCCGGGCGTTGGCCACGGCGGCCTTCCCGCGCAGCTCGAGGGCCTGCGGCGTGCCGATCTCCTCCAGCCGGGCGTCCACGGCGGTGTCGACCCGGCTGACGAAGAAGCTCGCGACGGAGGCGATCCCGGCGACGGACTCGCCGGACTCGAGGCGTTGCTCGAGACCCGCGATGTAGGCCTCCATGACGGCGCGGTACCGCTCCAGGGAGAAGATCAGCGTCACGTTGACGCTGATGCCCTCGGCGATGGCTGTCTGGATGGCCGGGAGCCCGGCCAGGGTCGCGGGGATCTTGACGAGCATGTTGGGCCGGTCGACCTCGTGCCAGAGCTCGTGCGCCTGGATGAGGGTCGAGTCGGCGTTGTGCGCGAGTCTGGGGTCGACCTCGATCGAGACGCGACCGTCGACACCGCCGGAGCGCTCGAAGACCGGCGCCAGGAGGTCGCAGGCCTCCCGCACGTCATCGGTCGTGAGGGCTCGCACGACGCCGTCGGCGCCGGCCTTGGCGTACTGCGCGATCTGCTCGTCATAGAGGTGCGAGCCGGTGATCGCGGCCTTGAAGATCGAGGGGTTGGTCGTGACACCGACGACCGATCCGTCGTCGACCAGGGCGGCGAGGCTGCCGCTCACGAGTCGCTCTCGGGACAGGTCGTCGAGCCAGACGGAGACACCCTCGCGGGCGAGGTCGTGCACGGGGTTGGTCATGGGCTCTCCTGTGGGTTGGGGTCAGGGGTCGGACATGGGTCTGGGTCAGGGGTCGGACATGGGTCTCTGAGTGGTGTACCCAGGCGGTCGCCGGTCACGCGGCGCGGCTTCACGAGCCGTGGCTTCACGAGCCGTGGCGTCACGAGCCGTGGCGTCACGCGACCGCGGCTTCATGAACCGTGGCGGGCGATCTGTGCTCGGGCCTGCTCGACGACGGCCTCGGGGGTGAAGCCGAACTTCGTGAGCAGCTCCTTCAGCGGCGCCGAGGCGCCGAAGGTCGACATGCCGATGACGGCGCCCTCGGAGCCGACGTAGCGCTCCCAGCCGAGCGTCGAGGCCTGCTCGACGGCGACCCTGGCTCCCACCGACGGCGGCAGCACCGCGTCGCGGTACTCCCGGTCCTGCCGGTCGAAGATCTCCCACGACGGCATCGAGACGACGCGCGCGGCGACACCCTCGGCGGTGAGCGTCTCGTAGGCGGAGACGGCGAGAGCCACCTCGGACCCGGTCGCGACGAGGATGACGTCCGGCGTGCCGCCCGACGGGGGGTCGGCCAGGACGTAGGCGCCACGGGAGAGGCCTGCGGCCGACGCATACCGGCTGCGGTCCAGGGTGGGCAGTGGCTGGCGGGACAGGAACAGCGCGACCGGGTCGTGCCGGCGCGGCATCAGCCAGCGCCAGGCCTCGGCGACCTCGTTGGCGTCGGCCGGCCGTAGGTCGACCAGGCCGGGCATCGCGCGCAGCGACACGATCTGCTCGACGGGCTGGTGGGTGGGGCCGTCCTCGCCGACGCCGATCGAGTCGTGCGTGAAGATGTGGATGACGGGCAGCTCCATGAGGGAGGAGAGCCGGATCGCGCCGCGCTGGAAGTCGGAGAAGATCAGGAAGCCCGCCTGGAACGGCCGGACCTTGCTCAGCGCGAGGCCGTTGGCGATGCAGCCCGCGGCGTGCTCGCGCACCCCGAAGTGCAGGTTGCGGCCCGAGCGGTCCTGCGGCGAGAACGACCCGGCGTCCGGCGCCGTGATGGTCGTCTTGGTCGAGGGGGCCAGATCGGCCGCTCCTCCGATGACCCAGGGCACTCGGCCGGCGACTGCGTTGAGGACCGTGCCCGACGCCTCCCGGCCGGCGACGCCCTTGGCGTCCGGCTCGAAGGTGGGGATGTCGGCGTCCCAGTCCTCCGGCAGCTCGCGGCGCTGCATCCGCTCGACCTCGTCGGCGAGGTCGGGGTACTCCTGGGCGTAGGCCGCGAAGGCGGCCTCCCACTCCTCGCGCGCCTGGCGGCCACGGGTGCCGATGCCGTCGGCGAAGTGCTCGTAGACGTCGTCGGGCACGAGGAAGTCGCTGTCCTCGGGCCAGCCGTAGAACCGCTTGGCCCCGCGGATCTCGTCCGCGCCGAGCGGCTCGCCGTGGGCGCCGTGGGTGCCCTCCTTGGTCGGCGCGCCGTACGCGATCCGGGAGTCGACGATGATCAGCGTCGGGCGGTGCTGCTCGACCTTGAACGTCGCGAAGGCGCGGGCCAGCATGCGACGGTCGTTGGCGTCGCCGACGCGGGTGACGTTCCAGCCGAGCGCGATGAACTTCGTCGCGATGTCGTCGGAGAAGGCGAGCTCGGTGTCGCCCTCGATGGTGATCTCGTTGTTGTCGTAGACCCAGCAGAGGTTGGCCAGGCGCAGGTGCCCGGCCAACGAGGCCGCCTCCTGGGCGACGCCCTCCATCATGTCGCCGTCGCCGCCGATGGCGTAGACGTCGTAGTCGAAGAGCTCATAGCCCGGGCGGTTGTACGTGGCTCCTTGCCAGAGCGAGGCCATCGCCATGCCGACGCTCGTCGCGAAGCCGGTGCCGAGCGGTCCGGTCGTCGCCTCGACGCCCGCGGTCCAGCGGTACTCCGGGTGGCCGGGCGTCTTGGAGTCGAGCTGACGGAAGTGGCGCAGGTCGTCGAGGCTCACCGACGGTTCGCCGAGCGTCTCGTACTCGGGGTTGACCGAGCGGACGCCGGTCAGGTGGAGGAGTGAGTACAGCAGCGTCGACGCGTGTCCGGCGGAGAGGACGAAGCGATCCCGGTTGGGCCAGATCGGCGCCTGCGGGTCGAACCTGAGGAACTCCTGCCAGAGGGTGTATGCGACGGGCGCCAGTGCGACCGGCGTCCCGGGATGCCCGGAGTTGGCTGCCTGGACGGCATCCATGGCGAGGGTTCGGATCGTCGCCACCGCACGGTCGGCAGGCTCGGAAATGGTCACGGACGTCATCGGGTCTCCATCGGGCGGGGGGTGGGTGTGTGCAGGAAGTCGGTTACGTCCAGCCTTGCCGAGGCCGGTGGCGCCGGATAAGCGATTGCCGCTTGTTGCCCTGGAGTCGGCGGCGCTGTTGCCAGGAGGGATGACCCATGGGAGAGACTGGCCGGGTGGACAACGCGAGCCGTCAGCGGGAGCCGCTCGAGCTGGCCTCCCGGGTCCAGGAGCGGATCCGGGACGTGGCCCGGCTCGGGGTGGCCTTCTCCGGCGGGGCGGACTCCTCGGTGCTGCTGGCCCTCGCGCTGCGCGAGCTGGGAGCGGACCGGGTGGTCGCCCTGCTCGGGGTCTCGCCGTCCTTGGCCGGCCGGGAACGGTCGGCTGCGCACGAGGTCGCCCGTGTGCTCGGCGCACGGATCGTCGAGATCGAGACGCACGAGGGTGACGACGCGGACTACCGGCGCAACGGGCCGGACCGGTGCTTCTTCTGCAAGCAGGAGCTGTTCCGCCGCATCGACGACGAGGTCGCCGACCGGTTCGGCCTGACCGCGATCGCCTACGGCGAGAACGCCGACGACGTGCTGCGCCCCGACCGGCCCGGCTCGCAGGCCGCGCGCGGGCACGCGGTCCTCGCCCCGCTGGCCGACGCGGGACTGAGCAAGGCGGACGTCCGCGCGGTCGGTCGCGCGCTCGGAGTGCCCTCGGCGGACAAGCCGGCCGCTCCGTGCCTGGCCTCCCGGGTGCCGCACCTGCGCGAGGTGACGCCGGAGATCCTCGGCCAGATCGAGCGGGCCGAGGACGCGCTCCACGACCTCGGGTATGCGGTGCTCCGCGTCCGCCATCACGGTGCTCTGGCGCGGGTCGAGCTGGGGGACGAGGAGCTCGCCCGCGCGACCGGGAGTGCGGATGCGCGCGACGCGGTGGCCGACGCCGTCCGTGCAGCGGGCTTCGACAAGGTCGAGATCGACCCCAGGGGACTGCGGTCCGGGGCGAACACGCTCGCCGCGCTGCAGGCGGCCCGGTGAGCGAGCGACCCGAGACACCACCGCCCGGGGAACCTCCTCTCGAGACGCCTCCGGGTGTCGACACCCGGCACGGGATCGAGCTCGACCTCGGTCGCGGGGAACGCCGCGGCTATCCGGAGGCGGTGTACTGCGAGGGCAAGACACCCGACCAGGTGGGACGGGTCGCGCGGCTCATCGCCGAGGCCCACGATCAGGACGCGGCCGAGCCCGACGAGGCTGAAGCCGGTCCGCACTCACGCGCGACGCTCTTCACCCGTGCCGGACCCGAGCATGCGGCGGCGATCATCGCGGAGCTGCCCGACGCATACCTCGACGAGCGTGCCCGGCTGCTGGCCTGGCCGCCGACGCCGCCTGCGCCGACCGGGGGGTTGGTCGTCGTCGCCGCCGCCGGCACCTCCGACCAGCCCGTCGCGCTGGAGGCCGCGCATACCGCCCGGTTCCTCGGCCGGGCGGTCGAGTCGGTCGACGACATCGGCATCGCCGGCGTCCACCGGACACTCGCCCGCGTCGACCTCCTGCGCTCTGCCGCGGCGATCGTCGTCGTCGCAGGAATGGACGGTGCACTGCCCGGGCTCATCGCGGGCCTCGTGCCGGCGCCGGTCATCGCGGTGCCGACCTCGGTGGGCTATGGCGCGGCGTTCGAGGGGATCGCGGCTCTGCTGACGATGCTGAACGCCTGCGCCCCGGGCGTCGCTGTCGTCAACATCGACAACGGCTACGGCGCCGGACACATGGCCGCCCAGATCGCGAGGCACGCCCCTCCGCCGACGGTCTGACGCGCCGCTCGGCGCAACGCGATTGTCGGCGCACGTCGGCGGCCCTAATCTGGAGAGACTCTGCAACACCTGGAGGTGGGCCATGCGTCGTGTCCTGTGCCTGATCGGCCGTCACCACTGGGAGCACCACATCAACCGGGAGACGAGCGGCCCGGGCGGGGGCTACGACCTCTGCTCGCGCTGCGGTCGCGAGAAGAACGTGTACGAGTCGGGCAACGGCTCGTTCAAGAGGCCGATGATCCTCTGAGGTCAGGTCGGTCTCGCGGGGTGTCGCTCGGCGCGAGCGTCGTCGGGCACCGGTGCCCCAGCAGCGATGCCGCGCTCGGCTGCAGTCTGGACGGCTGACTCGAGCACGTCGCGGACCGGGCGTCCCAGGCGTGCAGCGGCTGCAGCCACCTCGTCGAACTCGGCGACGACCCGCAGCACCGTCCCGTCGCTGACCGCGAGCTTGACCGGCACGATCTGCCCGTCGACCGACACGTCGACCCAGGCGCGGTCGAGGGCGGTCCGGCCGACCCGGGTGACTCGGTAGCCGAGCGTCGACGTCTCCTCGAGCACCAGCGACCCGAGACGCGTCGTGTCCTCGGGACTGCACAGGACGTGGAGGACGTGAGCGGGGCGACCCTTCTTCATCAGGGCCGGGACGAGCCAGGCGTCCAGGGCCCCGTCGTCGAGGAGTCGGGTCAGCACGGCCGGCCAGACGCGCGGGTCGAGATCGTCCACGGTGCAGGCGATCTCGTCGAGCATGGTGATGCTGTCGTCACCCACATCCCCCGCTGGGGTCTCAAGGACGAGCGCGCGGACGACGTTGGCCCGGTCCGGACGGTCGCGGGTTCCGGCGCCGACCCCGACGGCGACGAGCCGCCCGGTGGGAACCGGGCCCTGGCGGTCCGCCAGGGTGACGGCCAGGGCCGCACCGGTCGGCGTCGCGAGCTCTCCCTCACCGCCGCTCGAGATCTCCCAGCCACGGAGCAGCTCGGCGACACCCGGCACCGGCACCGGCAGCACACCATGGGCGGCGCGGACCTGACCCGAGCCGACCGCGATGGGGCTGACGACGACCTCGTCTACCTCGAGCATCGTGAGTGCCGTGCAGGCTCCGACGATGTCGGCGATCGAGTCCCAGCCTCCGACCTCGTGCAGATGCACCGACTCCGGGGCCATGCCATGAACGGCACTCTCGGCGGCAACGACCCGGTCGAACACCCGAGCGGTGATATCGCGCACCGACTCCCGTAGCTCTGGCGACGCGAGCAGGGCACGGATGCCGGCGACCGAGCGGTCCGGCACCGAACCCTCGGCCGAGACGACGGCACGCAACGCCCGCAGTCCGGCGCGGCTGGTCTCCTCC
>JBAUUB010000129.1:0-10253 GCA_049582485.1 Dermatophilaceae bacterium | reverse complement strand
TGGCCGTCCAGGATGCACCCGATGCCTCGGATGGTGCCTCCTGCGAGTCGCAGGAGCCCGCGTTCGGTGTCCTGGAGGCGGTGCGCGGCTCGATCGACGGGTGCTCCGTGCCGTCCGGCGACCGCTCGGCTGCCGAGTGGATGGCGCTGCTCGCCGAGTGCGGCCGCGCGATGACGGTGCTGTCGGCTGCGCGCGACGCCGCGATGGTGCGGCTGGCCGCCATCGACGAGGTCGTCGACGACGATGGCGTGGTGTCCGAGCAGGTCAACGGGCTCGGCACGGTCTGCGTCGACGCCGGGTCGATGGTCGCGACCGCCACCGGCTGCTCGCCCGGGTTCGGTGAGGACCTCGTCGACCAGGCGGTGATCCGCGTCGTGCGGGTTCCGGCGTTGCACGAGGCGATGCTGTCCGGGCTGCTCGACGACTACTCGGCCCGGTGCATCGCGTCCGAGCTGGCGGACGTTCCGATCGACATCGCGCGGGCGGTCGTCGACGCTCTGGCGAAGGACTTCGGCGTCCGCTCCGGACCCTGGCTGCGGCGCCGCACCCGCGAGCTGCTGTTCAAGATGGCGCCCGAGCTGCTCCGCAAGCGCATCGCCGCGGCGCGCAAGAAGATCGGCCTGAGGCGCTGGGTCGGCGAGCCAGGCACCGACCAGTGGGGCGGGACCTTCGCGTCGGAGCGCGCCGCCAAGGCGTGGGCCGCCGTGGACGCCCTCGCTCACCGATACCGCGCCGAGGACAAGTACCCGACGCTCGAGATGGCCCGGGCCTACGCACTGCTCGATCTCGTCGACGGCAAGGCCTCCGTCAAGACGGTTCTCAGCCTCACGGTTCCCGCGGGTGAGGTCGAGGACGACGGTTCTGCGACTGATGGGGAGACGGCGGACGCCGAGGCGTCTCGCGGCCGTCGCCGCGCGAGCGCTGAGTCGATGGCCGGACGCGCATCGAGGTCGCGGGTCCGGCGCCAGGGGAGCCGGTCGGGGGGCCCTGAGCCTGACGGCACGGACCGGGCGTCGGACGAGGCGGACTGTGACGAGGCGGACTGTGACGAGGCGGCCTCTGATAAGCCGGACTCTGGCGAGCCTGCCGTCGAGCAGCCGGTCTCCAGCGAGCCCTCCACCGACGGCCACAGCCCTGCCACCGGCGCTGACGACCGCTTCGTTGCGGTGTCCGGCGCCCACGGAGGCTCCCTGACGTGGATGCCCGTGTGGGCACTGCCCCTCACCGGTCAGGCCGCGGGTTGCCGGCCGGCCACCCGCGAGTGCCACCCACTGACCGGCGCTGTCATCGACCCTGACGATGCCTTGGCGACGGAGGCCTACACGCCCGGCGAGCGACTCAAGCGCCTCATCCGGGCGCGTGACGGTCGCTGCCGCTTCCCGGGCTGCACCGTTCCAGCCCGATCCTGCGACATCGACCATGTGCAGGCCTGGCCCCGGGGTCCAACTGCGGCCACCAACCTCATGTGTCTGTGTCGACGTCATCATCGGGTCAAGCAGCGCATGCGATGGCGAGTGTTCATCGGTGTCGACGCGACGGTGACGTGGACCGACCCGGCCGGCGCCGTGCACATCACCGAGCCCGTCGACCATCTCGGAGCTTTCGAGGTCCGCAGCACTCGGCCGCGCGATCACGGCCATGCCGAGGACGGTGCGCCCGAGGGGGTCGTGCCGAACGATGGGGATCAGCCGAATGTGACGGCCGAGGCGAATGATGGGGTCGTGCCGAACGATGGGGTCGTGCCGAACGATGGGGTCGTGCCGGACGAGTCAGAGGCGCCGAACGAATGTGGCGAGCTGGTCGGTGGAGAACCACAGCCGACCGGCACGATGCCCGAGCCCCGGCCCTGGCTCGTGAGCCCGGCGGAAGCGAGGTTCGGGGTCCTGGTCGAGCACCCGGTGGCTGCCGCGGCACGCGAGATTCGGGACCTGCGCCGACGGCGCCGGCATCAGGCCGTGCCGTCCGAGGAGCGACCCGGACAATCGGGACACTGCTCCGTCGCCGAATCATCGGTTCGGCGGGCTGGCTCGCGCTGCGGCTATGTGGATCTGCATCCCTACGTCGAGGGTTCCACCGTCGCGGTCGAGCTGGGTGACGAGGTGTTCGGGCGACACGGTGGCTCGAGCGACTGGCGAGGAGCCCACCCCGAGCACGGCTATCGGGCCGGCTGCGGACCCTCGTCGCGGCCCACCATCGACGCGACCGCGCCGGCCGATGACCAGCCGCCCTTCTAGGCGGAGGCTAAGACGGGCGGCTCTCGGTGATCGGTCTACGTCGTGGCGCTGTTCCGCGCGTGCTCGTCGTCACGGCGGCGGGCGTCCGCGAGAGTGCGGGCGAGACGCGCCCCCGAAGCATTCGGGATGACGGTGGACAGGAAGTCCTCCGCTGAGACCTGGAGCAACCGGGACCGGCTCACGGCGCGGATCGAGGCGGTCCTCGGCACCTCGTGCAGCAGTGCGATCTCGCCGAAGCCGTCGCCGGCCGTCATTCGGTGGTGCCGCAGCGAACCGTCGACGGTGACCGACAGCTCGCCCGAGTCGACGACGTAGAAGCAGTCACCGACCTCGCCCTGGGTGATGACCGCAGTCCCCGGCGAGACGTCGACCCAGGTCGAGCGCTGGGCAAGGCGCTCGAGCTCGTACGGCTGGAGGGCGCTGAGGAAGGGAACTCGCCGCAGGAGGGTGAGCTCCTCCTCCCGTGGGCGGCTGCGGGCGTCGAGGCCGCGAATGGCGCCAAAGGAGAGCAGTCCGAACAGCGCGACGAGCACGCCGAGCGGTAGGAACGCCTGCCTGGCCCCCATGAGCTCCACCAGCAGTGGGCCGACGACGGCCCCCAGGGTCAGGCCGAGGAGCTCAACGCCTTCCTGGACCCCCATGACGCGGGCCAGGACGGCATCGTCCGTGCTCCGCTGCAGAAGCGTTCGCGCGGAGACGATGATCATCGAGATCCCGACACCGATCAGGGTCAGCACGATGACGGTGGGGGCTAGTGAGTCGAGCAGCGCGATGGCGGCTTGGGCCAGCCCCATGAGCAGGGCTCCGCCGACGATGATCGGTGCGAGCCGCCGCCGGCGCGCGACGGTGGCGATCACGACCCCACCGATCGCGAGGCCGAGACCGTAGGCGCCGGCCATGATGCCCGCGGTCGCCTCGGTCAGCCCGAGCACCTGGTCGTTGAAGGTGATGGTCAGGGTGTCGTTCGCGCCCTCGACGACCGACATGACGGCGATCATGAGAAGGAGGGTGATCGCGCCGGCACTGCGCCTCAGGGAGATGAATCCACCCAGCGCCTCGAGGATCCGGCCGGGCACATCGTCGTCGCCCATGTGCGCCACCGGGGTGCGCAGGCTGCCGGTGAGCACTGCGGCGATGACGGCCAGGCCCGCGCACAGCACAAGGACGGTCCAGGCCCCGAGGTAGTCGGTCAGGACGCCCGCCAGCACATACCCGACGAGAAGCGCGACGCCGTCGAGGGTTGAGGACAGTGCGTTGGCGGAGACGACGTCGCCGGGCCGTCGTGCCAGCAGGGGCAGCATGGCGAAGTGCATCGGACGTGCCACGCCCACGGCGATGTTCAGCAGCGTTGCCACCACGAGCATCGCCCAGAACGAGACGTCTAGGACCAGCATCATGCCGGTCAGCGTCGACGTGACTGCGATCGTGACGTGCGTGAGCGCGAGGGCCCGGCTGCGGCGCATCCGGTCACCGACGCCTGCGACGAAGGGGATGAGCACTATCGCCGGGACGAGCATGACGACCGACGCGATGCCGACATAGACCGGCCCGCCCTCGCGGTAGGCGACGAGAAGGATCGCGAGCCACGTGGCGAACTCGACGAACGCGGTGATGCCATAGGCGAGCAGCGCCCGACGGATCCGGGCGCCCAGACCAGGCCGCGTGTCAGTGGCAGTCACCTGCATGCTCTCCCTTCACGCCATGTTGCGGTGAATCTACTGGCGCGACAAGGGTCTCAGGGAGGCGTCCCGGGCAACTGCCCTAGTCCTCTTGACTATTCCTTTGCCCTTTCTATGGTCACCGCTCTGTGACTGCGGCATACTTTTGACACCTTTGTGACGTCAGTCACGAGCTCTGGAGCTCCTGATCTCCAGCCGTTTCCCCCACGTGCGGAGTCCCCATGCGAACGTTCAAGTCGTCCGGCCTCCTCGTCCTCGCGGCTGTGACCGCGCTGGTCGGGACGTCACTACCAGCGATCGGAGCGATGCCGGGACAACCATCCCTGACCTCCGCGCCATCCGCCGCGGCGGTGTCCACGGCGTCCGCCGGGACGCTGACGCTACGGACGACCTCGAGCGCCGGCATCGTCGAGTGGGCGGGGCAGACCCAGATATTCAGGGAGAAGACGCAGTGTCAGATCGTTCAGGACGAGGGTGAACCAGACTTCCTGACGTTGGAGGGTCGCGTCGGCGACACGGTCGGAACGGCCGGGTTCCGAAACGGGGACATCGGCGTGTACGAGTTCGATGCCGAGGGGGACGGCGCGAGTAACGCCGCACAGTGCTTCCGGGTCGACGCCGATTCGTTCATCGGCGACGAGACCCTCGTGCTGCGGCTCGGTGTCGACGCGGTCGATGAGTTCGGAGACCTCGTCGCCACTCAGGTGCGAGTCTCCGCGTTCCGGAACTCCAAGTCCGGAGCCCTCTCGGTCGACCTTGTCGAGCCGGACGGAACCGTCATCAACGCAAGCCCCGTCACGTGGAACGGCGGCAAGCCGGGCAGCCAGATCACCACTCCGACCTACACCGGGACGTTCACCGAGATCCGCCTGACCGCCGACTCCGGGAGCTTCAGCCTCCGCGGCGCGCAGTTCGACCTCGCCTCGGAAGCGGACGCCACCTTCTGTCTCGACGGCGAGAATGGCGGCTCGTACACAAGCGAGGACGGGGTGACGGTCACCCACCTGGGCAACGCCGACGGCACAGCGTGCACCGCCTTCGGGATCCGACTTACCGGAACCGACACCGCCCGGGTGTGGTTCATCAAGCCGCTCGAGGTCGACCCCGAGGCGCAGTTCGTCTTCGACGTTCCGTGGAACACCGTGGGCTGGCCGGCTCTGAAGCCTGGCTCGGAGCTCCCGCAGGCGTTCATCGACTTCGAGGACACCGAGCCGCCGACCGAGTACGAGATGCCGTACTGCCCGGACTACCTCTTCGACGAGACGGGTGCGCTGGTCGGTCTCGACGGATCGAGTCCCGCCGACCGGGCCGCGCTCGCCGCCCTGGACATGGTCGAGGACGTGGACGGCGATCTGCGCACGATCGGCACCCAGTTCGCCTGCATCGGTGACCGCGACGCGACGGTCGAGAAGTCGACCGACGGACCCGGATACGACGTGGACATCAGGGACCTGATCTACCTGATCGGTGACGCGAGAATGGGCTTGAAGTAGCCACGAGGCGGGGTTCGCGGATGGGCGTTCGGGGTCAGCCCCGAACGCCCATCTCCTCGAGCATTGCGTGTGCCCGCGCCCCGTCGGCCGCGACCTGCTCACTGCCTCCGTCACCGGACCCGTTCGCCAGCGCGGCGCGGAGCTCGAGCAGGCGCGCCTCCTCGTAGAGCAGCTCCTGGGCGCGCGCCGAGTCCAGTCCGGCATCCACCGAGGCCAGTGCCTCCTCGGTCCGGCCGAGTCGCAGGAGCGCGCGGCCCCGGATGAGCTGCGCCTGAGCCGCCAGCGCCACGACATCGTCACCGGCCGACCGGTCGGCCTCCTCGACCATCTCGAGCGCGGCACTCGACTGGTCACGCTGGAGCGCCACCTGCGCGCGGAGCAGAAGCGCTTCCGCGGCGGTGAGCTGGCTGCCCACGGCGATGCTGTGGTCCACCACCTGCGCCGCCAGCCGGTCGGCCTCGTCGAGCTCCCCGCGCTGGAGGAGGAGTCGAGCCATGAGCTGGTCGCCGAACACGGCGGCCGACTCGATGCCGGAGGCGCGAAGCACCCGGACCGCCGACCGCAGCACCTCCTCCGCCTCGTGCAGCCGGTCCTGGTAGATGTGGATCTCGGCGATGTTGAGGTCGATCTCCGCCGCCTGGAAGTCCATGCCGGCGCGTAGGGCGGCGGCGCGACTCGAGCGATACCACTCCAGTGCCTCGGTCCAGCGCCCGGCGCCGAAGGCGAGGACGCCCAGGTTCATCCGTGCGATGGCTTGTCCGTGCAGGTCACCGCACTGCTCGTAGATCTCGAGCGCCTCCTGGATCCGGTCCCCAGGTCCGGGGAGACCGAGCTGCCACAGCGCGTGGCCACTGGCGAGCAGGGCCGATCCGAGGTTGTCCAGGTCGTCGATCCGCCGCGCGCCTTCAGCCGCTCGGGTGGCCCACCCCTGAGCCTCGCGCGGCTTCTCCTGCCCGAGCCGGATCAGAGCGATGAGGTTGTCCAGTCTGACCATCACCGCCGCCGCCTCGGCACCGTCGGCTCCGTCGAGTCCGTCGAGTCCGTCGGCTCCGTCGAGCAGTCTGCGGGCCTGCGTCACGACGCGCAGCGCTGTCTGCGGCGCGCCCGCGCGCTGATGCACCCGCGCCCGCTTGGCCAGCACCAGCGCCCGAGCCACCGGCTCGGGCGTCAGAGCGGCGGCCCGTCGGTACGCCTCGATCGAGCCGTCCAGCACCCCGGCGAGCTCGCGGAGCTCGCCGAGCAGCGCATACAGCCCGGCGCGGTCCGCGTCGGTGACTCCGTCGAGCCGGCGGCTGACCTCGAGGGCCCGCTCGTACATCTCGGCCGCGTCGACGTTGGCGTAGGAGCGCCGCGCCTCCGCGCCCGCCCGTCGCGCATAGGTCCAGGTGCGCTCGGCGTCGCCGGCGCGCCAGAAGTGCAGCGCGAGGGTCGGTGCGTCGGCGTCGAGGTCGGTGCTGATCCGCTCGAGCGTCTCGGCGGCGGTGCGGTGCAGCCGGGCGCGGATCCGGTAGGCCAGGCCCTCGTATGCGGCGTCGCGGACGAGGCTGTTGCGGAACCGCATGCGCACGTCACCGTCGGCATCGAGGAAGCCGGCCAGGTCGCCGAGGTCCCGGTCGGTCAGCTCGATTCCGTCGGCGGCGAGCACGAGGCGCAGGATCTCGGTGCGGAAGCTGCGCCCGAGGACGGCGCAGTAGCGCAGAATGCGGCGGTGGTGGGGGAGCAGCGCGTCGATCTGGGCGCTGAGGGCAGCCCCGACCGACTCCGGAAGGCCGTCCAGCGAGCCCGCACCGACGGCGATCCGCGTCACCTCGTCGACGAACAGCGGGTTGCCCTCGGCGCGGTGGACGACCGCGGCGATCTCCTGCGGACGCAACGGAGTCGCCTCCGTCGCCGCGATGACGAGACGCTCGACGACGTCATCGGGCAGGGGGTCGAGCTCGATGCGGACCCCGCCGTCCGGGTCGAACCCACCGTCGTCCGCCCGCCGGATGGCGATCAGCGCCCATGGCCGCTCGAGGACCGCCGAGGCGACGCGCGAGAGCAACGCGGCCGACGCGGCGTCCGCCCAGTGCGACTCCTCGACCGCGATGACCACCCGTCCGGGCAGCGCGGTCTCCACGAGCCGGACGACGGCGTCCGCGAGCCGGTCGGGGCGGTAGCGCGAGCCGAGCTGGTCGACCTCCGGGGTCGACGGCACGTCCACCTGGGCGACGTCGGCCAGCAGCGGCGCCCACGGCAGCAGATCCGGGGCCACCCGCTCCAGCCCGGCCAGCAGCGCCCGACCCATCGAGTCCGGGTCGCCGCGCTCGATACCGAGCAGCCCGCGCAGCGGGTCGCGCAGCATCCGGTAGGCGCTGGCCGAGCCGTACGGCTCGGCGCGGAGCACGATGAGGTGGTCCACCTCGGTGACGTCGAGTGCCTCGCGGAGGAACCGGGTCTTGCCCATGCCCGTCCCACCGACGACCGTGACGACCCCACCGGCGCCGGCGAGGGCATGAGCCAGAGCCGAGGTCGCCGTCGCGAGCTCCAGCTCGCGACCGAGGAACGGCAGTCGTGCGCCGGGAGCCGACTCGTCCCGAGTGCCGATCTCCTCACCGACGTCGTAGACCAGGAGCGGGACGGCCTTGCCCTTCATCGGGAACGGGCCGGCCGGCGCCACGGCGAACAGGGTGCGGGAGTGCTCGAGGACGGCCGGGTGCGCGTAGAGCCGTCCGGCGGGCGCCTTGGCCATGATCCGCGCCGCGGTGTTGGTCGTGTCGCCCATGCCGGTGTAGGCGCCGCGCTCCGGGATGCCGACCTCGGCGGCGAAGACGTGCCCCCGGTTGGCGCCGAGCTGCAGCGGTAGTGGGCTGTCGGCATCGGCGATGTGCCGGAGGGCCCGCAGCATCCGGCCCTCGTTGTCCTCGAAGGCGGTCGGGATGCCCGAGCCGAGGAAGAACTTGCCGCCGTCGCTGTCCAGGTCCGTGGCGAGCAGGCTGATCCCTTCGGGCGCGAGCGCCTCCTCGACGAGGCTGACGGTGCGGTGCAGCCGCTCGGCGAGGGCGTCGGGACCGGGGCCGGCCAGCAGGGCGTCGGTGCCCGCGAAGCGGATGAACGCGATGCACGACAGGCGGTGCTCGGGATCGGGGATCGCCGGCCCGAGGTAGTCCCCGAGCACGTGCGGGAACAGCGTGCGCAGGAGAGCGGGGTCCGCTTCGGGGAGCGGTGTCGCACCGACAGGTTCGGTGCGGGCTGCGCGGCGGCGCAGGAGCAGCTGCCCGTCCCCCCGGTCCCGGGTCGCCTCCCGACCGATCCGGTATGCGGTGGCCGGGCTGACCACGATCTGCCCCGCCTCGGCCGCCTTCTCCGCGTCGGCCGTCGCCGTCGCGCCGGGGCCGAGGATGAGCAGCTCGCGAGTGGGTTCGCCGACGAGGAAGAGGTGGATGTCACCGGAGTGCACGCCCACCGACATCGACAGGGACAGCCGTCCCACCGAGGTCGGCACGGCTGCGGCGGCCCGCAGCGCCGAGCGCATCTCGACGGCCGCGTCGCAGGCCTGCTCGGGGTGGTCGTCGCCGCGGAAGAGGAAGAGGAGCGCGTCGCCGCCGAACTTGAGCAGCTCACCCCCGCGGGCAGCCGCGATCCGCAGCATCGGACCGAAGACGCGGTTGAGGGTCTCGACGATCTCCTCGGCACCGATCCGGCCGCGGCGGGAGAGCTTCTCGGTCAGGGCGGTGAAGCCGGAGACGTCGGCGAAGACCAGGGTGCCGTCGACCACCCGCCACAGGGCACCCGGGCACTCCTCATCCCAGGTGAGCGTCAGCGGTGGAACGTGCCGGCGCAGATCGGTCATGGTGTCCAATCAGCCTTGTCGCAGTGGTCTGACCCCTAGACTTCCACAGGTCGAGAGATGACAGGCAGAGTTCATCGCTCAGGGTGGAGGATCAACGATGCGGCTCACCTTCCTCGGAGTGCGGGGATCCACTCCTGCGCCCGGAGCGGAGTTCGTGCGTTACGGCGGCCACACCTCCTGTGTCGCTGTCTCGTCCGACTCGGCCCATGAGCCGCGCCTCGTCCTCGACGCCGGGACCGGCATCCGAATGCTGAGCCCGCTGCTGGCGCCGAACGCATTCACCGGCTCGATCCTGATCAGCCACCTGCACTGGGACCATGTGCAGGGCATTCCGTTCTTCGCTGCGGGTGACCGCCCCGACGCCCGGGCCGACGTCTTCGTGCCGGCGGACGGGGGCCTGAGCGGCCGCGACCTCGTCGCCCGCTTCATGTCGCCCCCGTCCTTCCCGATCACGCCCGAGGGGTTGAAGGGCGACTGGTCGTTCACCGCGGTGGAGACCGAGTCGTTCACCGTCGAGGGCTTCGACGTCCTGCCCTTCGAGGTGTCGCACAAGGGCGGCCGCACCTACGGATACCGCGTCGCGAACGCCTCGGGCTCGTTCGCCTACGTTCCCGACCACGCCCCGGCCGCCGGGGTCACCGACGCCGCACGGGAGGCAATGCGCGACGTCGACGTCCTGGTCCACGACGCCCAGTTCCTCGACCACGAGAGGCCCCGGGCGGTCGACTACGGACATGCCACGATCGACGAGGCGCTTGCGCTCGCCGACGAGGTCGGCGCCCGCTCCCTCGTGCTGTTCCACCACGGACCCGCCCGGACCGACATCGCGCTCGACGAGATCAGCGCGGAGTTCGGCCGGGGCGGCTTCGCCGTGACGGCGCACGAGGGGATGACGATCGACATAGGCGGGCATCCCTGAGGGGTATGTCCCGCTAACCCGGTCGGCTGCCCGCGACGAAGGCCAGCGCGGCAACGACCCGGCGGTGCACGTCCGGCCCTTCGGAGACTCCGAGCT
>JBAUUB010000128.1:0-6854 GCA_049582485.1 Dermatophilaceae bacterium | reverse complement strand
GCCCGAGCCTCTGTCGTAGCTGCGTGGCCCACCGTCCTCCCGACCATCCGATCCGGTCAGCGGTCCTGCGCTCAGCGGTCCTGCATGATCTCCCGCATCAGGGCGGCGGTCTCGGACGGGGTCTTGCCGACCTTGACCCCGGCTGCCTCCAGCGCCTCCTTCTTGGCCTGCGCGGTGCCCGAGGAGCCGGAGACGATCGCGCCGGCGTGACCCATGGTCTTGCCCTCCGGCGCCGTGAAGCCCGCGACGTAGCCGACGACCGGCTTGGTCACGTGCTCTTGGATGTATGCGGCGGCACGCTCCTCGGCGTCGCCGCCGATCTCGCCGATCATGACGATCGCGTCGGTCTCCGGGTCGTTCTCGAACGCCTCGAGGCAGTCGATGTGGGTCGTCCCGATGACCGGGTCCCCGCCGATGCCGACCGCGGTGGAGAAGCCGAAGTCCTTGAGCTCGTACATCATCTGGTAGGTCAGCGTGCCGGACTTGCTGACCAGTCCGATGCGGCCGGGGCCGGAGATGTTGGCCGGGATGATGCCGGCGTTGGACTTGCCGGGGCTGATCAGGCCGGGGCAGTTGGGGCCGATGATCCGGGTGTCCTTGCCGAGGCTGTAGTTGTAGAACTCGGCCGTGTCGCGGACCGCGATGCCCTCGGTGATGACGACGGTGAGCCCGATGCCCGCGTCGATCGCCTCGACGACGGCGTCCTTGGCGAAGGCCGGCGGCACGAAGACGACGGAGACGTCGGCGCCGGTCTGCTCCATCGCCTCGGCGACGGAGCCGAACACGGGGACCTGCGTGTCGTCGGGGAAGTCGACGACCTGACCCGCCTTGCGTGGGTTGACGCCGCCGACGACCTGGGTGCCGGAGGCGAGCATGCGCGTCGTGTGCTTCATGCCCTCGCTGCCGGTCATGCCCTGGACGATGACCTTGGAGTCGGAGGTGAGGAAGATTGCCATGTCTGTCTGTCGTCCCTTTAGTTCGCGGCCAGCTCGGCGGCCTTGGCCGCGGCGCCGTCCATGGTCTCTTCGATGGTCACGAGCGGGTGGCCGAACTCGGCGAGGATCCGCCGGCCCTCCTCGACGTTGTTGCCGTCGAGGCGGACCACGAGCGGACGGTCCTCCTCGTCGCCGAGCTTCTCCAGGGCGCCGACGATGCCGTTGGCGACCGCGTCGCAGGCGGTGATGCCGCCGAAGACGTTGACGAAGACCGACTTCACCTGCGGGTCACTGAGGATGATGTGCAGTCCGTTGGCCATCACCTCGGCGCTGGCGCCGCCGCCGATGTCGAGGAAGTTGGCGGGCTTGGAGCCGTACTGCTCGCCGGCGTAGGCGACGACGTCGAGGGTGCTCATGACCAGGCCGGCACCGTTGCCGATGATGCCGACGTTGCCGTCGAGCTTGACGTAGTTGAGGTCCTTCTCCTTGGCGGCGGCCTCGAGCGGGTCGGCCGCGGCCTGGTCCTCCAGAGCGGCGTGGTCCGGCTGGCGGAAGTCCGCGTTGGCGTCCAGGGTCACCTTGCCGTCGAGAGCGAGGATGCGACCCTCTTCGGTCTTGACCAGCGGGTTGACCTCGACGAGCGTCGCGTCCTCGTCGTGGTAGACGGTCCACAGCCGCTCCAGGACCGGGACGATGTCGGAGGCGGTCTGCCCCTCGAAGCCGGCCGCGTCGACGATCTCGCGGGCCTTGGCCTCGTCGATGCCGACGTTGGGGTCGACGGAGATCTTCGCCAGGGCCTCGGGACGCTCGACGGCGAGCGTCTCGATGTCGACTCCCCCCTCCTTGCTGCACATGGCCAGGTAGGAGCGGTTGGCCCGGTCGAGGAGGATCGAGAAGTAGTACTCCTCGGCGATCCGGGCGCCCTGGGCGATCATCACGGTGTGGACGGTGTGGCCCTTGATATCCATGCCCAGGATCGCCTCGGCGTGCTGCTCCGCCTCCTCCACGGACTTGGCGACCTTGACGCCGCCGGCCTTGCCGCGCCCACCGGTCTTGACCTGGGCTTTGACGACCGTCACTCCGCCGCTCTCGGCGCCGACGCGCTCCGCTGCCTCGCGGGCCTGCTGTGGCGTGGTCGCCACCTCACCGGCGAGCACGGGGACCCCGTGCTTCTCGAATACGTCACGGGCTTGATACTCAAAGAGGTCCACGAGATGCTGCCGTCCTTCGGTCTCGTCGGGGGTAGATGGCTCCGAGCCTATCGGCAGGCTGCGAGGCCGCCACCTCGGCTGCGACGGTCGGATCGATCACATCCCCGGGCGGCTCGAACGATGCGCTGGACGGTCCGGACGGCCGGCGATCACCGGGGAATCGGCTCGGACTCACCGGTCGATGCGGGACAGGAAGTCCTCGACCTCCGTGGCGGTGGGGACGGCCGTGGGTCCGCGCCGGGTCACCTTGATCGCGGCGGCAGCGTTGGCGAAGCGGGCCGCCGCGGCCCACTCCCGCAGGTCCCGACTGGGGACCGCTGGCCGGGCGGCCTGGGCGCAGAGCACACCGGTATGCGTGTCCCCCGCCCCGTTGGTGTCGACCGGGGTCTGTGGGAAGCCGGGAACGACCACGTCCTCGCCGCCCACCCGGACCGCACATCCCCGGTCCCCGTCCCGAACGACGACGACGGCATCTGAGCGCAGGTGTGCGGCCACGAGGGCCGGGCCGCGGTCGAGGTCTCCCGACCCGCCGAGCGCCTCCGCCTCGGCGGCGTTGCCGGTCCACACCGTCGTGACCGCGAGGGCGCGGGACCGGACGGCCTCGGGTAGGTCGGAGAACACCGCTCCGGGGTCGAGGACGACCTCGACGCCCTCGAGCGACTCCAGCCAGGGCAGCAGGCCGGTCACGGTGGGCTCGATGAGGCTGTAGCCGCTCACGCAGACAATGTCGCCGTGTCCCGGGCGTGCCGTGGACAGGCTCTGCGGAGTCACGCGGCGCTCGGCACCCATCGTCGTGACGAAGGTGCGTTCGGCCGAGGCCTCGAGCATGACCACGCAGATGCCGGTGTCCGTGTCGGGCACCGGCGGACTGCTGACCGAGATCCCGTCGGCCGTCAGCGTGGCCCGGATGAGGTCGCCGTTCGGGCCGGTTCCGACCGAGCCCGCATGCACTGCGCTTGCCCCGGACCGTGCGGCGGCGAGGAGGATGGTCACGGCGCCGCCCGCATACCGGGCATAGGAGCGGGCCATCACGTTGCCGCCCCGCTCCGGCAGATGCGGCACCTCGACGACGGCGTCGACCAGTGCCTGGGCGGTGTGGATCACGCGGCGCACGGGCGGAGGTCGCGGGTCGGCGGCGAGGAAGGGACCGGACTGCTCAGCGACCGGAGCAGGCCGAGCGGACCCAGTCGACGATCTCGTGCGTCGTGGCGCCCGGGGTGAAGATCTGCGCCACGCCGAGCTCCTTGAGCTGGGGGATGTCGCCCTCGGGGATGATGCCGCCGCCGAACACGACGATGTCCTCCGCGTCGCGCTTGCGCAGCTCGTCGATGACCTTGGCGAACAGGGTCAGGTGGGCTCCGGAGAGAACGGACAGCCCCACGGCGTCGGCGTCCTCCTGAATGGCCGCCTCGGCGATCTGCTCGGGTGTCTGGTGCAGCCCGGTGTAGACCACCTCCATGCCCGCGTCGCGCAGGGCTCGTGCCACGACCTTGGCGCCCCGGTCATGGCCGTCGAGGCCGGGTTTGGCGACGACGACCCGCACGGGAGAGGCGGGGACCGATGCGGACTCGCTCATGGCGCCCACCATAGTGCCCGCCCGCACACTGACGGGAGGTGCGGCGAGCAGGCGTGACGCGCACCACGCGCCGCCGCACCGGATTCGGATCCCTTCGATCCGCCCGGCTGGAACGGGTCGCCCGTGTACCGTGATGAGTCTGCCCACCGGAGTGCGATCGAGAAGGAGCCCCGCGTCGATGACGACGTCACCGTCCTCGAACCCGCTCGTGCGCGGAGCACGTGACGCCTGCGACCAGTTGGGCTTCGGCCAGTCTCCCCTGGTGCGCAGCGCCGTCGGAGCCGCCCGCGGTGCGACCGTCGTCGCCAGAGGGGCGGCGGACGTCTTCGGCGAAATGGCTCGAGGCCTGGCCACCCCGAGCGGCCTCGCCGGCGCGGCGATCGAGACCGGGTGGCTCGCGACGCATCTGGTGACCTATCCCTTCGGGGTGATGGCCGAACGAGCCGAGCGGGCGGACCAGGGATACCGCATCGAGCACCTCCCGCCGCACCAGCGCGGCCTGCTCGTCTCCGACATCGAGGCGGCCGGCACACCGATCCTGATGATCCACGGCCTGATCGACAACAGGTCGATCTTCACTCTCCTGCGGCGTGGACTGCGCTCTCGCGGCTTCCACCAGCTGACGACGCTCAACTACTCCCCCATCGTCTCCGACATCCGGGTGGCGGCCGCACACCTGGGTGAGGAGATCGAGCGGATCGTCGCCGAGACCGGCTACGAGCGGATCCACATCATCGGGCACAGCCTCGGTGGGCTCATCGCGCGCTACTACGTCACCCGGCTGGGCGGCGACGACCGGGTGCACACCCTCGTCACGCTCGGCACCCCGCACGGTGGCACCTATGCGGCGTACGCCTGGCCGACGCGCCTCGTGGCTCAGATGCGCCCGGACAGCGGTCTGATCGCCGAGCTGCGCAAACCGGTGCCGGAGTGTCGAACCCGTTTCATCGCCTACTGGTCGGACCTGGACCAGCTCGTCTTCCCCCAGCACAATGCGGCGATCGACCACCCTGACCTGAAGGCGCGCAACATCGCCCTACATGGCGTGGGCCACGTGTCCCTGCCGATCCTCGGATCGGTCGTGCACGGAATCTCGGCCGCACTGGCCGACCTCGAGCCCGACGGATCGACTCGCCGCCCCGGCGTGGCGCCGATCACACCGCGCGGACGTGGTCGCGGGACATCACTGCCGTCGAAACGCTCTGACGGACAACGCCGTTCGCGTCGTTCCCGAACATCGTCGCCGGTCGGCTAGGATCGTGGAGCTTCCTATCGGCTGTGCAATGTGGACACCGAATTTGCATAACGGAATGGTTACGCTAGGGTAATGAAAGCCACCTCGCACCCTGCCGCACGGTGGCTCGCACAGCACTGACGCTTCCCCTGCACCAGTGCTGTTTCCTTTGCATGACGCATGTCGACCCCTGTTTTCCCCTGCCTGTTAGGACTGTTTCGTTGAGTTCCCGCTCGTATTCCGGCCGTCACCGCACGCCCGGTAGGCACCGAGCCACCCGCAAGCGCACTCTCCCGCGCGCGCTCACGCCTCAGTTCGCTCTTCCCACCGCCGCCGCCGCCACGCTGGTCCTCACGACGACGGGTGCGTCGATGGCCGGTTCCGCCCCGCTCGAGCTCAAGACCACCCCGGTCGACCTCGCCCTGGCGCAGAGCCAGGTCACCGAGATCCGCGACGACACGGCCGCTCTCGCCGAGCGCCGCAGCGCCACCACCGACCAGGCCGCCCTGCTGCAGGGTCGCGAGCAGGAGGCCGAGCGCGTCGCCCGGGAGCAGGAGCGCCAGGCCCTCGCCAAGAAGAAGGCCGAAGAGGCCAAGAAGAAGGCTGAGGAGGAGGCCCGCAAGGCAGCGCAGAGCTGGGTCCTCCCGATGGGCAAGTACAACTACACCTCCGGCTTCGGCTCGCGGTGGGGACGCCTGCACGCCGGCATCGACCTGGCCGCTCCGGTCGGGACCCCGATCTACTCGATGTCCTCGGGCACCGTCCTGCAGGCTTCGCACACCGGCGCGTGTGGCAACAACATCTGGGTCGAGCACTGGGACGGCACCGTCACGCGGTACTGCCACATGGACTACTTCTCCGTCAGCGTCGGCCAGCGAGTCGGCCCCGGCGAGAAGCTCGGCGGCGCCGGCAACACCGGCCGCTCCTACGGCCCGCACCTGCACTTCGAGGTCCGTCCCGGCGGCGAGAACGCCGACCCGGTCGACCCGATCGGGTGGCTCCGCTCCAAGGGCCTGAGCCTCTGACGCGTTCGCGTCCCTCTTCAGCGCCATCCCGCCGCCCTGACACACCGCCGCCCCTGCCGGCCACCCTCACGCGCGCCGAACCAGCGCCATCGCACTGCCCTGACACACCTCAGGCGCGAGCGGCGGCGGTGCGCCTCAGAGCTTCTCGAGTGGGGCGAACCGCAGGAGCAGCCGCTTGAGTCCGGTCTCGGGCCCGAAGTCCACCTCGGCCTGGGCGCGGTCACCCTCACCGGTCACCGCGGTGACCGTCCCGAGACCGAACGTGTCATGGGTGACCCGGTCACCCGTCGACAGCGCCGGCACCGGACGGGAGCCGCGCGCGCGGACACCCGGGCGGGCCGCCAGCGTGGCCACGGCCGGCTCACCGGCGCGGCGGTACCCCACCGCCGCAGCCGACTGCTCACGCTCCCACTCGACCAGCTCGTTCGGGATCTCGTCGAGGAACCGTGACGCCGGCTGGTACATCGGCTGCCCGAACGCAGAGCGCACCGCGGCCCGCGACAGGTGCAGACGCTCCCGGGCCCGGGTGATGCCGACGTAGGCCAGGCGGCGCTCCTCCTCGAGCTCCTTGGGCTCACCCAGTGACCGCAGGTGCGGGAAGGTGCCGTCCTCCATCCCCGTGAGGAAGACGACGGGGAACTCAAGGCCCTTCGCCGTGTGCAGGGTCATCAGGGTGACGACCCCGTCGTCGGCCTCCGGGCCATCCGGGATCTCGTCGGCGTCCGCGACGAGTGAGACCCGCTCGAGGAAGTCCTCGAGACTGTAGGCCTCACCCGTCTCCGCCCGCGACTCGTCGAACTCACGGGCCACCGAGACCAGTTCGGCGAGGTTCTCGAGTCGCGACTCGTCCTGGGGGTCGCGGCTCGCCCGGAG
>JBAUUB010000127.1:0-1773 GCA_049582485.1 Dermatophilaceae bacterium | reverse complement strand
CCTCGAGCATGTCGCCAGCCTCGGTTTTCGCGGCGAAGCGCTGGCCAGCATCGCGTCGGTATCGCGCCTGGAACTGACCAGCCGCCGCGCCGACGACCGTCATGCGTTCCGGGTCACTGCCGAAGGGCCCGCACTGGGTGCGCCCGAACCGGCGACGCTGGCGCGCGGCACGCGCATCGACGTGCGCGAGCTGTATTTCAACACGCCGGCGCGCCGCAAATTCCTCAAGTCGGAACAGACCGAATTCGCGCATTGCGAAGAAACCCTGCGCCGCATCGCGCTGTCACGCCCCGATGTCGCATTTGCGCTGAGCCACAATGGCCGCGTGCGGCTGCAGGTCAAGCCGCAACCGCTGGCTGCGCGCATCGCAGCCGTGCTCGGCGCAGAATTTGCAGCCGGCGCACTGCCGGTCGAGGAATCCGGCGGCCAGATCGCCATCCGCGGCGCAATCAGCTCGCCGGCGCATGCCACGGGCACCCGCGACACCCAGTATTTTTTCGTCAATGGCCGCTGCATCCGTGACAAGCTGGTGGCGCATGCGATCCGCCAGGCCTATGCCGACGTGCTGCACCACGACCGCCATCCCGCTTTCGTGCTGTTCCTCGATATCGCCCCGCAACTGGTCGATGTCAATGTCCATCCGGCGAAAGCCGAAGTACGTTTTCGCGATCCGCGTGCGGTGCACCAGTTCATCTTTCATGCGCTGCACAAGACGCTGTCGCGTACTGCGGGCGCTGCCCCGCCCGCAACTGCCGCGGCGCCGGTGAACCTGCCGCCCGCGCCGTTCTACCGCGGCCAGGGCGCGATGCCGCTCGGCATTGCGCAACCGGCAGGGGCTTATGCCGTGCTGTTCGCGCCGCAGCCGGCGACGGACACCGCGACGCTGCCGCAACCGGCGCCGGCCCCCGCATTGCCGCCGTCCGCCGATGAACATCCACTGGGTTTTGCGCTGGCACAACTCGCCGGCATCTACATCCTCGCCGAAAACCGCAGCGGACTGATCATCATCGACATGCATGCCGCGCACGAACGCATCATGTACGAGAAACTCAAAACCGCACTCGACGGCCGCGCGATCCCGATGCAGCCGCTGCTGGTGCCGGTCAACTTCGCTGCCGAGGCCCTGGATGTCGCGACCGTGGAGGACGAACGCGAAGCGCTGCAGGCCCTCGGCTTCGACATCGCACCCGCCGGACCTGCCGCATTGATCGTGCGCGGCGTGCCGGCACTGCTCGCCGATGCCGATGCGCGGGCGCTGACGCTGGACGTGCTGCACGAGGTGCGCGAATACGGCGCCAGCCGCATCGCCACCGAACGCCGCAACGAACTGCTGGGCACGATGGCCTGCCATGCCGCAGTGCGCGCCAATCGCAAACTGACCGTTCCGGAGATGAATGCGCTGCTGCGCGACATGGAAGCCACCGAGCGTTCGGGCCAGTGCAATCACGGGCGGCCGACCTGGTATCAGTTTTCGGTGGCCGAACTCGACCGCCTGTTCCGCCGCGGCGAATGACTGCAACCTATTGTTTTTATTGATACTTTTATGGCGCCGTCGGCACACCCGCCCGCCATCCTGCTGATGGGCCCCACGGCCAGCGGCAAGACCGCAGTCGCGACGCGACTGGCGACGACGCTGCCCTGCGAAATCATCAGCGTCGATTCGGCACTGGTCTACAAGGACATGGACATCGGCACCGCGAAGCCCGACGCGGACACGCTGCGGCGTGCGCCGCATCACCTGATCAACCTCATCGAACCGCATGAAAGCTATTC
>JBAUUB010000126.1:0-24083 GCA_049582485.1 Dermatophilaceae bacterium | reverse complement strand
TCGCTGTGGTCCGCAACAGCTTCCCCGAGCGCGCCGATCCGCCTCCGGTCTCCCGGCCGCCCACCGGCGCCGTCTACGCCGGCCGGCTCGCCCGCGACCGTGAACTCGAGACCATCGCCGCCGCGAGCCGGTCGACGGAGCTCCCCCTCACCCTGATGGGACCGGCGGACGAGTCCTGGCTGAACGGGTTCGACCGGGCCCGCTGCCGGGTGCTCCCGGCCGGCACGCTGACCGAGGTGGACGAGCGGCTGACGACCGCCGGGATCGCGCTCGTCACGCACTCCGACGCCTGGGACAACCACCGCCTCGCCCTGCCGAACAAGCTCTTCCACGCGCTCAGCCTCGGGGTTCCGGTCGTCGCGACGGACGTGGGTGAGCTCGCAGAGGTGGTGCGTGAGTACGAGTGTGGATCGCTGTACCGGCCGGGTGACGCTCGCGACCTGGCCCGGGCGATCGAGGAGGTCGTCGAGCGGCACGAGCACTTCCTCGCCCGGGTGCGAGCCGCACGCCACGACGCGAGCTGGTCGCGGGACCGCACTGTGCTCCTCGGCGTCTATGCTGGTGTGTCGCGTCGGCAGTCCGACGTCGAGCCCGCCGACGCACCCCCGAACGTGCCCCGTGCCGGGCCTGTGGCCGACGAGACGGAGAGCCGACGAGAGTGAGCGTGCATGACTGACACCCACGAGGGGCAGGAGTGGCACGAGGCCAACCGAGCGGCGGTCGAGCGTGCCCGCGGGTCGGGCTTCCTGTCGGACGTGCAGGTCTACGAGCCGCACCGGGTCGGCCTGCCGAAGCTCAAGCCGTACATCACCGAGCTCTGGCGCCGACGTGAGTTCGCCGCCGAGCTGTCCCGGGCCGAGATGCGCTCGGCCAACACCCGCACCTTCTTCGGGCAGATCTGGCTCGTCCTCAACCCGCTGCTGCTCGCCGCCGTCTACTTCGTCCTGGTGTTCATCCTCGCCCGCCGCGATGACCCGGGGGAGTTCTTCGCGCACCTCACGGCGGGGATCTTCGCCTTCTACTTCGTGTCGGGCGCGATCTCGGCGGGTGCCCGGTCGGTGGTCGGCAGTGGCGCCCTCATCGCCAACATGGCCTTCCCCCGCCTGCTCATGCCGCTCGCTGCGGTGCGCACCGCGTTCTTCCGGTTCCTGCCGCCGATCGTCGTGTACTTCGTCATCCACCTCGCCGTCGGCCTGCCGCTGTCGTGGACACAGCTCCTCGCGGTCTACTTCATCGGCTGCATGGTCCTCATCGCCGGCGGCCTGGCCGCCGTCTTCGCGGCGCTACAGGTCTACTTCCGCGACACCTCGAGCTTCCTGCCCTACTTCCTGCGCATCTGGCTCTACCTCAGCCCCATCCTCTGGACGGTCGACCAGGTCCCCGCCCGACTGGCTCCGTTCATGATCTTCAACCCGCTCTTCTCCGCCCTCGGGGGCTATAGCGACCTGCTCGTCCGCGGCCAGGTCCCGCCCCCCACCATCTGGCTCATGGCTGCGGGGTGGGGAGTCGCCTCCGTCATCGTCGGAGCGCTGTTCTTCATGTCGAGGGAGCGTGAGTTCGCTGTCCGCCTCTGAATCCACCCTCGCCGCCTTCGGGTCACGTCCCGCGGTCAAGGTCGAGAACGTCTCGGTCACCTACCGGACGACGTTCGAGCGCACGCCGACCTTCAAGCAGGCGATCGTCCGCTTCGGCCGCGGCGAACGGGCCGTGCGAGAGGTGCACGCCCTCAAGGACGTCAGCTTCACCGTCGAGGACGGCACCTCGCTCGGCATCGTCGGCGCCAACGGCGCCGGCAAGTCGACGCTCATCCGCACGATCGGCGGAATCCTCCCCCCGACGACGGGGCGCATCGAGGTGCACGGCCGGATCAGCGCGCTGCTCGCCCTCGGCGTCGGGTTCAACCCCAACCTGTCGGGTCGCGAGAACGTCATCCTCGGCGGTCTCGCCAACGGCCTGACCCGCCGCCAGGTCGACGAGCGGGCGGAGGAGATCGCCGACTTCGCCGGCCTCGACGACTTCATGGACCTGCCGATCCGCACGTACAGCTCCGGCATGCGCTCCAAGCTCGCGTTCGCGGTCTCGGTGCACATGGACCCCGACATCCTCATGATCGACGAGGCCCTCTCCGCCGGCGACGCCGCCTTCAAGAAGAAGGCTGCGGCCAAGATGAAGGAGCTCATGGAGTCGGCCCGGGCGATGTTCCTCGTCTCCCATGCCCTCGGCAGCGTCAAGGAGCTGTGCAACCACGCGATCTGGCTCGACAAGGGCAGATTGATGATGGAGGGCGACCCGGGCGAGGTCATCAAGGCCTACACCCGCTTCCTCGAGGTCGGCGAGGACGCCTTCACCTTCGAGGACCTCTGAGCCTGCCCGCCATGGCCGGACCCGAGACATCGGCTCGTCCCGACGTCTCCTTCGTCACGTCCGGGCACGACGTCGCCGACGCCCGCCTGCACCGACTGGCCGACGCGAGCCGGCGGGCCGGCCTCACCGTCGAGGTGCTCGGTCTCGGGGCGGCGGACGACGCGCCGGAAGGCTGCGTGGTGCTCACCCGAGGCAGGCGCGGACCGGCCGGGCGGGCCGTGACGGCGCTCGATCTGGCGGGACGCGCCCGGGGGGCGGTCCTCGTGGCCCTCGACCCCGACTCGCTGGTCGCCGTGACCCTCCTGAGCCGGCTCCGCGGGCGCCGAGTCGTCGCCGACGTCCACGAGGACTACGCCCGACTGTTGCGCGACCGGGCCTGGGCTCGCGGCTGGCGGTTGACGGTGGCGGACCGGCTCGTCGCTGCGGCCACCGCCGCCGCTGAGCGGGCGGACGCGACGTTCGTCGCCGACGAGCACGTCCCACCGCGGCAGGCCCGGCACCGCGTCGTCGTGCGCAACACCGCAGACCATGCCCATGTGGGCGAGCCCGGGGAGCCCGATCCCCGGCCGCGGGCCGTCTACGTCGGCGACCTGCGGGCCAGCCGCGGCCTGTTCGACATGGTGGCGGCGATCGCCGCCTCACCGAAATGGTCCCTCGACCTCATCGGACCCGTCGCCGTCTCGGACCGCCAGCGACTGACGGACGCCATCGCACGGTTCGACGTCCCGGACCGGGTGCGGCTGCACGGCCGGCTGGCGCCACGCGCCGCATGGTCGATCGCCTCCGGCGCCTGGGTGGGGTTCGCCCTGCTCCACGGCACCCCCGCGTTCCGGGACGCGCTGCCGACCAAGCTCGGCGAGTACCTCGCCGCCGGCATCCTCCCGGTCGTCAGCGACCTGCCCCGCCAGCGTGCCCTCGTCGAGGAGGTGGGGGCCGGATCGGTGGTGTCGTCGGTCGAGGCGACCACCGCATACCTGCAGCGGCTGACCGAGCCGGGAGTCCTCCGCGAGGAGCGCGCCCGAGCCCTCACCTGGGCCGAACGGACCTCGGGCGGCCCGAGCGGCTACGACGCGGCGGCGACGGTCCTGGCCGCGTTGGCACGCGGGGAGCGACCCCCGGCCACGTCGGAGGTCGGCTGATGGCCGCGCGGGTGACCATGGTCGTCAACAACGGCATGGCCAATGACGCCCGCGTCATCAAGTCGGCGGTGACGTTGCGCCGGGCAGGTGCCCACGTCACCGTTCTCGGGGTGGCCTCCGCGGGGGCGAAAGGCTCTCGGGCGTGCGCCGGGGGAGTGGTCTACGAACGGCTGCCGGCCCTCCCCGGTCGGGGACCGAACGCGCGCTACGTGGCGTTCGCGGTTCGCCGCCGAGCGGGCCGGCTCGTGCCCGCCGAGCGGTGGGCGCGCTCGCTCCCCGTGACCGGGTTGTACGCCCGATCCTTCGTGCCCGCGCTGCGGGCCTCGGCCCCGGACGCGGTGCACGTCCACGACGTCCACCTGCTCGACGCCGTCGCCCGGGCCTTCCCCGACCGGGCGACGCGACCGGCGGTCGTCTACGACGCCCACGAGTACGTCGCGAGCCTGGCCGTGAGCGGCGCCAGGACTCAGCGGGCCGTCGACGCCTGGGCGGCGCTTGAGCGGGACCGGATCGGGATCGCGGACCGGGTGGTGACGGTCGCGCCGGAGATCGCCGAGCGGCTGGCGCGCGACCACCGGCTGAGCCGGTCACCGGCCGTCGTCTACAACGCCCCGGTCCGCTGGCCCCAGGCGCACAGCTCGCTGGACCTGCGTGGGGAGGCGGGAGTGTCGACCGGCACGCCGCTCGCGGTGTACTCGGGTGCGCTGAGCCGGGCCCGCGGCCTGGGGACCGTCATCGAGGCCCTGCCACGCGTGCCCCGGCTGCATCTCGCGATCGTGGCGGTGCCGCACCCGCACCCGATGAGCGCTGAGCTGATGCGTCAGGCGGCAGCTCTGGGGGTGGCCGACCGAGTCCACATTGTCCCGCCCGTGCCCTCCCACGAGGTCCCGGCGTACCTCGCCGTTGCCGACCTCGGCGTGAGCGCGATCATCGGGGACTCGGTCAGCTACGACCTCGCTCTGCCGAACAAGCTCTTCGAGATGGTGCACGCGGGCCTGACGATCGTGACCAGCGACATCCGAGCCATGTCCCACTTCGTGCTCGAGCACCGGCTCGGAGAGGTGTTCCGGCAAGGCGATGCGCAGTCGTGTGCGGTCGCGCTGCGCACCGCACTGGAACGGCCGGCCGCAGCGACCGTGGACGAGCGGGATGCGCTCGCCGAGGAGTTCTCCTGGCAGGGTCAGGAGCCGGCCCTGGTCCAGGTCTACCGCGACCTGTCCGACCGCCGTCTCGTTCTCGGTGATCTCGTCGTCCCGACGTCGGCGATGGCCCGCGAGGACCTCACCCTCGAGTTCGCCTGAGCCGGGCCGCGGGGCCTGCGATGGTCCGGGTCGGGCGCGGTCAGGACCAGTCCACGACCACCGGCGGGTACGTTTCGTCGGTGCGCCCGGGTCCGGGCGGGGCGACCGTGGCGTACACCCGCGCGAGCTCCCCCTCCTGGGTTTGCCAGCTCCACTGTCGGGCGAGCCGGCGACGGTCCTCGGTCGAGGCGAACCGGCCCGGTTCGTCGAGCACCTCCCGCACCGCACGGGCCAGGTCCGTCGCGTCCCCGGAGGTGAAGACGGGTCCGAGGTCGTGCTCCCGGACGAACTGCGACATCGCGCGGATGTCGCTGGTGACGATCGGGAGCAGCGAGTGCAGCATCTCGAAGAGCTTGTTCGGCAGAGCAGCCTCGTGGTTGGCCGGGCCGCGCAGGATCGGGCTCACGGCGACGTCGGCCTCGGCGAGGTAGCCCGGCACGTGGTCGGCCGGCACCGGGGGCAGGATGTGCAGCCGGTCGGCGACGCCGAGTCGGTCGGCCCTCTCGCGCAGCTCGCCTTCGCGTGGGTGGGGGAAGGGCACGACGACGAGGGCCGCGTGCACCTGCGGCAGGTGGGCCAGGGCGTCGACCATCGTGTCGACACCGCGAGGAGGCGTCGCGGCTCCCGGGTACACCATGAGCGGGGTGTGTTCGTCGATGCCGCAGTCGGCGCGGATCGAGCGACGCTCACCGGCGGGCTGGGCTCCGGCCACCGGGGCGTTGAGCACGACCGTGGGACGTTCCGGCAGCGGCAGCCGGTCGTGCAGGGCCGTGGCGGTGTCGGCCGAGACGGTGATGACGGCGGCCAGGCGCGGGGCGAGGCGGCGTTCCTGGCGGAGCAGCCGGTCGTGGTACCGCGCCAGGGTGATGTTCTCGGGCGGTACTCCGGCGAAGTTCTCCCGGGAGTCGAAGACGACCTTCGGTGCGCGGCCGGTAGCCTTCTCGATCCGTTCAGCGGCGGCGAAGGCCACCGGCAACATCCGCGGGTCGTGGCAGTGGACGACATCCGGACGCAGCCGCACGATCTCCGAACCATAGGTGGTGCGGAAGTCGCGTTGGGCGGCCGACCACAGGTAGAACCCCTCCCGGTCCGCCCCACGCAGGGTGGCGTCGATCCGACGCTCGGTGCGCTGCAGGCGCGTGTTGAGCCAGGACTCGATCTTCTTGGCACGGCGGTGCGGCAGCCGCACGACACGCTGCGGCGCCCCACGCAGTCGTGACCGCGGCGGCAGCAGGACCACGCGCGCCCCGCCGATCGAACCCTCCTGACGCCGGGTCGTGCCGGACCGTCCCAGAACGGTGACGTCGTAGCCGAGCCGCTCCAACGAGATGGCCATCTTCTTCGCGCGCGAGTCGGTCTCGACGTCGGTCGGTCGCACGATGACCACGTGCGGACGGTCCTGGGACGGGTCCACGGATTCAGCCACTGATCAAACCTCGGGGTGGGAGCGGGGTGGGCGACACAGCTCCGGTCCGCATGGGTGCGGCGGCGCCGGTGCACCAACCTACCGCCCCGACGATAGACTCCTTCCGACCTCGCACACCCGCCTGCGACCGTGCGATGAGAGCCCCGACCGACGAGGAGTTGGCGAGAAGTGAACGTACGGGTGCAGCCGTCGGCGGACGTGTCCGACGAGGCGGTCATCGGGGACGGCTCATCCGTCTGGCATCTCGCGCAGGTGCGCGAGGGGGCCGTGCTCGGCGAGAACTGCATCATCGGCCGTGGCGCGTACGTCGGCACAGGCGTGCGGATGGGTGCCAACTGCAAGCTGCAGAACTACGCCCTCGTCTACGAGCCCGCCGTCCTCGAGGACGGTGTCTTCGTCGGCCCGGCCGTGTGCTTCACCAACGACCACTACCCCCGCTCCATCGCCCCCGACGGCACGCTCAAGCGCGGTGACGACTGGGAGCCGGTCGGCGTGACCTGTCGCGAGGGCTCCTCGATCGGGGCCCGCGCGGTATGCGTCGCACCGGTCACGATCGGCCGCTGGGCGATGGTCGCGGCCGGGTCGGTCGTCGTCAAGGACGTACCCGACTTCGCCCTCGTCGCGGGCGTGCCGGCCCGGCGGCTGCGCTGGGTGGGCAGGGCGGGGGTTCCTCTGGAGCAGGGCGAGGCAGAGGGCACCTGGGTGTGCCCGCAGACCGGCGAGACCTACATCGAAGAGAACGAGACCTTGAGAGAGGCGCATCAGTGAACGACTTCATCCCCCCGGCCAAGCCGATCATCGGCGACGAGGAGCGAGCGGCGGTCGACCGCGTGCTGCGCAGCGGCATGCTCGCGCAGGGCCCTGAGGTCAAGGCGTTCGAGGAGGAGTTCTCGGCCCACTTCGGCCTCGGGCGCGCGTGCGTCGCGGTCAACTCCGGCACCTCGGGCCAGCACCTCGGCCTACTGGCCTGCGGGGTCAAGGCGGGCGACGAGGTCATCGTCCCGTCCTTCACGTTCGCGGCGACGTGCAACTCGGTCGCGCTGACCGGTGCCACTCCGGTGTTCGCGGACATCGACGCCGACGACTTCAACCTCTCCCCGGACGCGGTCGAGGCAAGCATCACCGAGCGCACCGTCGGCATCATGCCGGTCCACCTCTACGGACACCCGGCCAAGATGGGCCGGATCATGGAGATCGCCCAGGCCCGCGGACTGCAGGTCTTCGAGGACGCCGCCCAGGCGCACGGCGCGTCGCTGCACGGCACGCCGGTCGGGGCGTTCGGCTCCTTCGCGATGTTCTCGCTGTACCCGACCAAGAACATGACCTCCGGCGAGGGCGGCATGGTCTCGGTGGCCACCCCGGAGATCGAGCGGACCATGCGACTGCTGCGCAACCAGGGCATGGAGCGGCAGTACCACAACGAGCTCGTCGGCTTCAACACCCGCATGACCGACATCCACGCCGCCATCGGCCGGGAGCAGCTGAAGAAGGTCGACGGCTGGACCGCCAAGCGCCAGGAGAACGCCGCCTTCCTCTCGGCCAACCTCGAGGGAGTCACGACACCGCCGGTCGCCGATGGCGCGGTGCACGTCTACCACCAGTACACGGTTCGCGTCGCCGAGGACCGCGACGGTTTCGCGGCCGCGCTCAAGGAGCAGTACAACGTCGGGTCGGGGATGTTCTACCCGGTGCCGAACCATCGGCTCGCACCGTTCCAGGTCGATGTGGAGCTGCCGGAGACCACGCGGGCGGCGGCCGAGTGCCTCTCGCTGCCGGTCCACCCGTCGCTGAGCCAGGGTGACCTCGAGCGCATCGTCGAGGCCGTCAACTCGCTCGCGAAGGCAGGGTCCTGATGGCTGACCTGCGCGCCGGCCTGATCGGCTTGGGAATGATGGGCCGCCACCACGCCCGTGTCCTCGGCAGCCTCCCGGGCGTCGACCTCGTCGCCGTCGCCGACCCCGGCGGAGACGTCCACGGCGTCGCCGGCGGTCGTCCGGTCCTGGGCAGTGTCGAGGAGCTCATCGACGCCGGCCTCGACTACTGCATGGTCGCGGTGCCGACGATCTACCACGAGGGCATCGGCCTGGCGCTGGCCGAGGCCGGCGTGCACGCGATGATCGAGAAGCCGCTCGCCCAGGACACGGCCTCCTCGGAGCGGGTCGCCAAGGCGTTCGAGGACAAGGGGCTGGTCGGCGCCGTCGGACACATCGAGCGGTACAACCCCGCCCTGCAGCAGGCCCGGGCACGTCTCGAGTCGGGTGAGCTGGGCGAGGTCTACCAGGTGGTCACCCGGCGCCAGGGCCCGTTCCCGGCGCGCATCGCGGACGTCGGGGTGGTCAAGGACCTCGGCACCCATGACATCGACCTGACGGCGTGGGTGACCCAGCAGGAGTTCACCTCCGTCGCGGCCCGCACCGCCCACCGCTCCGGCCGGGAGCACGAGGACATGGTCTCGGTCGTCGGCCTGCTCTCCGGCGGCACGATCACCAACCACCTCGTCAACTGGCTCTCGCCGTTCAAGGAGCGGGTCACCGTCATCACGGGCGAGAAGGGCGCCTTCGTCGCCGACACGCTCACCGCAGACCTGACCTTCCACTCCAACGGCGAGATCGCCCAGTCCTGGGATGCCATCAGCAAGTTCCGTGGGGTCTCCGAGGGCAACGTCGTCCGCTTCGCGATCGCCAAGCCCGAGCCGCTGCGGGTCGAGCACGAGCAGTTCCGCGATGCGGTCCTCGGCAAGGACGCCGACATCGTGACGATGACCCAGGGTCTGCGTACGGTGCGAGTCGCCGAGGCGTGCCTGGAGTCGGCGGACACGGGGTCGACGGTCACGCTCTAGGCGAGGCGCGCATACCCCCTGATCCGGTCCATAGTGGTCAGCCGGCGATGTCGAGGTGGTCCAGAGTCGGCCCGGATCCGTTGACCAGTGCGGCTGACGTATTGGTCCGGCCGATCCGCCAGGCGGTGTATGCGGCGGCCTGGTCGAGTGCGGTGATGACGGTTGCGCTCGCAAGAACTTCGGTCGCCCGCGGGTTGTGACGCACCCCGGACCAGAATGTCTCGGCGACGCCGCGCACCTTGCTCAGCGGCTTGTGGGTGGCCTTGCGCGTCAGGTTGGTGGCGACGATGCGGACCCAGGCGGGGGAGAACCGCTTCGGTGGATTCGACTTGTCGACCGGCACCGCGCCGATCGTCGAGCGCACCAGAACGGTCTCGTCGGCGACGGCTGCGGCGCGTTCGTAGCCCTTGATCTGACGGGTCACGAAGGAGACACGGGCACCGGCGGTCCGGATGCGTTCCATCGCCTGGACGACGGTGGCTCCGGGCGGTGTGGTGGCCACGAACACCACGCGCTCACCGCTGACGTCGGCGCTGCTGACGGGGTGCGGCGCGGTGACCTCCGCCGCGCGCGTCTCGTCGGTGGGCGCGTTCGGTCGGGGTGCGGTGTCCGGGGCGAAGCGCTCGGTGAGCCGGCGCACCGCCGGCGCGATCTGGCTGTAGCGCTCGTACCGGTGGGCGTAGTCCCGGGCCTCCTTCCGGGTCTCGTCGCTCGCGGTCACCGCCTGCTCGGCCGCCGCGACGAAGGCGGCGGCGATGTCGTCGACCTCGAGCGACTCGGTGGCCGTCCAGAGCGGGTACTCGGCGAGGATCTCGGTGGCGGCGTGGTCCTTCTCGTGCACCGACACGACCGGGAGTCCTGTCGAGATGTAGTCGTAGACCTTGCCCGACGTGACGTAGCGGCCCCCGACGAGCGCGAGGACGAGGACGTCCCAGGACCCGTAGAGCGCCGCGGTGTCGCCCTTGGCGACCGGGCCGCCGTAGGTGACCCCGTCGCCCCGGTGATCGTGGATGATGCGGGCGTGCGCGTTGACGCCCTTGGCGCTGCCGGCGCCGATGTGACCGCGGAACTCGAGTCGCGAGCGGGACAGGACGTCGCTGGACTCGCGCGCCTTCCGCCAGGCAAGGCAGATCGCGCGGGTCCGCTCGGGAGTGAACGTCACCGTGCCGAGGTAGCCGAAGACGAGGCCGTGGTGCGGGTCGGGGTGGCGGAACGCGATGCGGTCGGTGCCCAACGCGACGTCGGAGCCGTTGCGGACCACGTGCAGGTCGTCGGCCCGAGAGGGATAGAGCTCGGCGTAGGCGTTCCGGATCGGGGTGTTGACGAACCATGACTCGGTCATCGAGTCCATCAGATCGGCCTCGATGCGACCCTTGCGGTCGTCCGGGGCGAAGGCGGGCCGATCCCCGATGATGTCGATCGCCCAGGCGTCGCGGTAGTCCAGCACGAAGGGCACATCATGGTCCTCGTTCAGGGTCCGGGCGGGGGCGAAGAACGTGTAGGGGGAGGCCGAGGTGAGCACCAGCGTGGCCGGATGCCGCTCGTGGACCTCGAGCAGAGCAGTGGTCATCGGTTCCCGCCACCGGCCGAACACGGGCTCGGGGAAGGCGCGCTCGTCCATCCGGCGGTGCAGCTTGAGCCACTCCTTCGGACGCTGTGCCCTGAGCCTGCTGAAGCTGCGGATGTCGGTGTCGAGGTCCTCGCGGTACAGCGGAAGCCGGATGATCTCGATGCCTGGCTCGACGAGCGGTACGAGAGAGAGATCGAGGCCGTGCTCGCGCCGCCAGGCGTCCTCGGTGAGGGTGAGGACGGTGACGTCCCAGCCGGCTCGGTAGAACGAGTTCGCGGTCGCGAGCATCCGGTACGCGCACGACTTCGCGGCGGGCGGGAAGCCCCAGGCGATGTAGACGAGGTGGGGGCGTTCCGAGGAGCTGGTCACGGCGTCCTTCACGAGGCGTCCTTCACGGAGGGTTCGGGCCCGAGCGGGGGTATGGAGGGGGTCTGCGGCGGTCAGCGGTCGAGGAGCAGCGCGTCGAACTGTGGACGCACGACCGACCAGTCGTAGTGTGTCAGCACCCACTCTGCGAACGGGGTGTCGCTTCCGTGCGCAGCGGAACTGTCCGCGCCGCGGAGAATCCGCGCGGCGGCCTCCTCCGCGGACTCGACGATCCACTCCTCGGGATAGAGGGTATGCGCGCCGCCCCACTTCGCGACGTACGGCCAGTTGCGGACGACGGGGAAGGACCCGCTGGCCGTTCCCTGGATGAGTCCCTCGTGTGTGCCCTCACGGCGCGAGGAGCTGAGGATGACTCCGATGTCCCGGAGGGCATCGGGCACGTCCTCGGTGTAGCCCGGGAGCTCGATCGCGTCTCCCAGCTCCTCGAACTTCTCGCAGAGCCGGGCGACGTAGGCCTTGGTCAGACCGGTGCGGCGGCCGCGGGCGAAACCGTCCCCGACGAGCCGCAACCGCCAGGAGCTGTCCGTGGCTCGGAGCCGCTCGAGCACGTCGACCGCCCACAGCGGGTCCTTCGTGATGTTGTTCCAGCCGATCAGGCCGAGCGTGCGCTCGGCACCCGCACGCTTTGGTCGACGGTAGGTCGCGAGCACGTTGTGGTTCGGGACCGTGTGGATGCGGGCATGCTCGGCCATGTGAGGCACACAGTGCTCGACGAGACTGCGGATGTGGGGTGAGACGAAGACCATGTCGTCGATGCCGGCCCAGTCGGTGTGGTGCGGCATCGGCGTGAACGCCTCGTAGCTGTGCAGACGGGCGACGACCTTGGCGCGCAGGTCGGGCAGCATCGAGACCCAGGGCAGGGCGCGGTGACCCCACTCCACGAAGACGGTATCGGCCCAGTCGAAGGCCTCGCGGATCTCGGGTGGCGGGGTGAGGGCGCCGTCACCGCGGGCCTGGTGCAGTCGCGTTCGCAGAATGTCGACCGGCTGGGCCCGCCAGGGACCGTCGGGTAGGTCCTGCAGGTCGAGGGTGCGCACTTCGACCCCGGGAGTCGTCTGGTAGTCCTCGATGATGCTGCCGAGGAAGTTCCAGTTGAGGAAGGTCGTGAACAGCAGCCGGTGCGGCCTGCCCTCGACCCGGAGCCGCTCGCGGGGGGCCCGCTCGGTGGGGCGGGTGCTCAGCTCGTATGTCCGCGACGCGCGGAATGGGGCGAGGAACTCGTCCGGGTCGGAGGCCAGGGGAGAAGCGATGTCCTCGAAGTGCTTGGTCCGGTTGAAGGCGAGGTTGAACGCTTCCTGGAGTCGGGTCGCGGCGGATTCGACGTCACCGCGGTCGAGGAGGTCGTCGGCGTAGGCGAGCAGGTCCCGGATCCGGTCCCAGATATCGGGGGCGACCTGGCCGTGCCGCAGGTCCATGGCCAGGCGCTGGACCGTGACCCGCAGCCTCAGCTCGGGGTCGGTCAGGGCGGCCTCGGCAGCCACGTAGACCCGACGGGCCGCTTCGGTCTGCTCGCGCCGGTCCAGGCGTCGGGCCAGGCGGATCGCCTCCCGGCTCAGTTCGCGTTCCCCGCCCGGGGTGTGGCCGACGAGCCGGACCCGGGTCTCCCAGGTCCGGAGCAACCGCTCGCGCCGGTCGTCGTGGGCGATGACCCGGTGGTTGATGATCGCGTTGACCTTGCGGTCGGCGAGCGTGCGCCGGCGCTTGACCCGGTTGCGCAGCCTCGTCCACGGAGGGCGGGCTCGGTCTCTGACGTCCAGCGGGATGAGCTCGATGGCGACCCGGAGCGGCGATCGACGGCTCATCGCGCCCGCAGGTGCTCGGCCAGTGCTGCGACGGTGCGGTCCGCCGCGTCTCCAGCGCCGTAGGGGGTGGCGTCGGTGGGCTCGGGCTCGGGACGGTCGACGACCTCGGCCAAGCGCTCCAGGTCCGTGGCCAGCACGTTCCAGCCAAGGTCCACGGTCTCGGTCCACTCCGTCTCGGTCCGCACCGTCGTGCAGGGGGTGCGCAGCAGGAAGGCCTCCTTCTGGAGGCCTCCGGAGTCGGTCACGACGGCACGAGCGTGCAGGACGGCGCGCACCATCTCGGGATAGTCGAGCGGTGCGATGGTGTGCAGCGAGCCCTGGTTGAGGTCGAGGCCGTGGGTCGATGCCCGCGCCACCAGGCGGGGGTGGGCGGTCAGGACGACCGGGGTGGAAAGCGACGCGAGGCCGTCGACGATGGCGCGCAGCCGCTCCGGGTCGTCGGTGTTCTCGGCGCGGTGGATCGTCGCGAGGACGTAGCCGCCGGCGCTCACGTCCTCGGGCAGCGCCGGCTCGGTGTCGCCGACCTGATCGGCCGTCGACAGACAGACGTCGGTCATGACGTCGCCCGTCACGACGGTCCGGTCGGCGAGTCCTTCTGTGGCGAGATGGCCGCGCGCGACCTCGGTCGGTGCCAGACAGAGGTCGGCGGCATGGTCGGTGAGGACGCGGTTGTGCTCCTCGGGCATGCGCCTGTTGAACGAACGCAAGCCGGCCTCGAGATGGGCGAGCGGATAGTGCAGCTTCACCGCCGCGAGTGCGCCGGCGATCGTGGAGTTGGTGTCGCCGTAGACGAGCACCCAGTCCGGGTCGTGCTCCTCGATGATCGCGTCGAGCTGCCCGAGCATCGCCCCGGTCTGGACGCCGTGACTGCCCGAGCCGACGCCGAGGTGGACGTCTGGTGCCGGGATGCCGAGGTCGTCGAAGAAGACATCTGACATGCGCGTGTCGTAGTGCTGGCCGGTATGCACGATGACGTGCTCGTGGCCGGCGCGGTGGAGGGCGTGGGCTATCGGGGCGAGCTTGACGAACTGGGGGCGCGCGCCAACGATGCTGAGAACCTTCACGGCGCCAAATCTACGGGATCCGCGCCGAACCCTCAGGTCCAGCGCACGGTGGGCGCTCCGCGGCCGCGTGTTCCCGGGCGTCGTGGACTCGGTGATCTAGACTCTCGCACGGCGAGAGCGGCCCCGGCGCGACCTGGTCGACCCGCCCACCGTCAGTCTTTCCGCCCTTCTCCGAGGAGCCGTGTCACCGTGAAGATCGCCGTCGTCGCCCTGGGCAAGATCGGGTTGCCGCTCGCCGTCCAGTTCGCGAGCAAGGACCACGAGGTGGTCGGGGTCGACGTCAACAGCGATCTGGTCGCCGTCGTCAACGAGGGCCGCGAGCCGTTCCCTGGCGAGGCCGAGCTCGACGACCGGCTCCGCGAGCTCGTCCCGTCCGGCCGCCTGCGCGCGACCACCGACTACGCCGAGGCCGTTCCCGGTGCCGACGCCGTGGTCGTCGTCGTGCCGTTGTTCGTCAACGACGAGACGTGGCAGCCGGACTTCGGGTGGATGGACTCCGCCACGCGGTCGATCGCCGAGAACCTCACGCCCGGGACCCTCGTGTCCTACGAGACCACCCTGCCGGTGGGCACGACGCGATCGCGCTGGAAGCCGATGCTGGAGGAGATCTCCGGACTGACCGAGGGGCAGGACTTCCATCTCGTCTTCTCGCCGGAGCGGGTCCTCACCGGTCGGGTCTTCGCCGACCTGCGTCGCTACCCCAAGCTCGTCGGTGGGCTCTCCCCGGCCGGTGCGGCGAAGGCCATCGAGTTCTACGAGGCGGTTCTCGACTTCGACGACCGCCCCGACCTCGAGCGCGCGAACGGGGTGTGGGACCTCGGCAGTGCGGAGGCATCCGAGATGGCCAAGCTCGCGGAGACGACCTATCGAGACGTCAACATCGGTCTGGCCAACCAGTTCGCCCGGTTCGCGGAGAAGAACGGTATCGACATCTACCAGGTGATCGACGCGAGCAACTCCCAGCCGTACAGCCACATCCACCGCCCGGGTATCGCGGTCGGGGGTCACTGCATCCCTGTCTACCCGCGGCTCTACCTCTTCAACGACCCCGACGCCACCGTCGTGCGGGCCGCTCGCGAGGCGAACATGGGGATGCCCGAACACGCGACGCTCCTCCTCGAGGGGGCCTACGGTGACCTCTCCGGCGCGCGGGTGGCGGTGCTCGGCGCGTCCTATCGCGGCGGAGTCAAGGAGACCGCGTTCTCCGGGGTGTTCCCCCTGGTGGAGGCGCTGCGAGCCCGCGGGGCCCAGGTCAGCGTCCACGACCCGATGTACGCCGACGAGGAGCTCGAACGGTTCGGCTGGGCGCCGTACCACTTCGGCAACGAGGTCGACGCGGCCGTCGTCCAGGCCGACCACGCCGAGTACCGCGATCTCTCCGCTGCCGACCTGCCGGGTGTGCGAGCCGTGGTCGACGGGCGCCGGGTGACCGACCCGGACCGTTTCGACGGGGTTCCTCATCGCGTCATCGGGCGGACCCAGGACTGATCCCATGAGCAGGCGCCGCGCACCGTACAGGTCCATTCCTCTGGTCGCGGCGCTCGTGGTGGCCCTCGCTACCGGTGCCGCACCATCGGGTGCTGTCGCTCCCGAGCCGGAGTGGGGGGCCGACGCGCTGCGCGAGACCGATGCGCTCGTCGACCCGGCCGCCAGCTCGCCGCAGGAGCGGGCCGACGCATACGAGCTGGACCAGTCCGCCGAGCAGGCGGCGACCCTCTCCGCGGCGGCGGTGACGTCGCCGTGGTCGCTGAGCGGGTCCGGATGGGGCCACGGCGTGGGGATGAGCCAGTACGGCGCGTGGCAGATGGCGGTCGACGGCTACACCGCACCCGAGATCCTCGCGCACTACTACTCCGGAACGACCTACGACCTGGTCCCCGACACCCAGGTCATCTCCGTCAACCTTCTGAACAATGTCGCCTCGACGACGATGTCGACGTCCGCGCTGAGCACCGGCGGCGGCGCGTTCTCGGTGACCGACGGCACGACGACGATGAGTGGCGGACTTGGCGCGGTCCTCACCGCGTCGGCGCCGAGCGGCGGTGCGGGTGCGACGATCACCTGCACCTCCTGCACCCCAGTCTCCTCCGTCTCGGGAGCCCGCTTGACCGTGACGTGGGATGACGATCGGACGTTGCTCTCGGTCGGCGGTCCGAGGTACCGCGACGGCCGCGTGTCGGTGACCAGGTCCGGCACGAGTGCGACGATCAACGTCGTCGCCCAGGTGCGCCTGCACGACGAGTACCTCGACTACGTAACGGAGATGCCCTGGAGCTGGCACTCGGAGGCGTTACGCGCGCAGGCCGCCGCAGCGAGAGGGTATGCGCTCGCGGCGTACTCGGGGGGTATCCGGTCGGCCTGTGACTGTCATCTCTACGACACCACGGTGAGCCAGGTCTTCGCCGGCTACCCGAGCGCCGGCAACCTGCCGTACTGGTCACGGTGGACGGGGGCGGTCCGTGCGGCGGGTTCGGCGACCCACGGGTACGTCGTCCGACACAACGGCGCCATCATCCAGGCGTTCTACTCGTCGTCGTCGGGCGGGCGGACGCAGAACAACGAGGACGTCTGGGGTGGGACGCCGCTGCCGTACCTCCGGAGCGTCAGCGACCCATGGAGCATGCGGCCGGCGAACCCGCGCGCGACGTGGACCGCGACGCGGGACCAAACGGCGATGGCGGGAGCCTTCGGACTGGTCGATGTCGCCAAGCTGGACCTGAGCCGGCGCCACGTCTCAGGGTCGGTCCGCTCGGCGGTCGCCACGTCCTCGTTGGGAGTGAGCAGCGCGATCACCGGAGCGCAATTCGCCTCGCGACTGGGCCTGTTCAGCTCGTACGTGACACGGCACGCCTACCGGCACGGCGGCAGCGACCGCTATGCGACCGCCGCAGCTGTCGCGTCAGCGGTTCCGCTCTCCGCTGGCGCGGTGGTCATCGCGAGCGGCGAGCCCCGGTCCCTGATCGACGCGACCGTCGGCGGCCCGCTTGCCGGCGCCGTGGGTGGGCCGATCCTGCTCACCCAGCACGGCGCGTTGCCGCCCCCGACGATCGCGGAACTGGACCGTCGAGGCTCATCGGTGCGGACCGCATACATCCTCGGCAGTTCTGGAACGGTCTCGGAGTCGGTCGCCTCGACCCTGCGCGCTCGAGGGCTGACCGTCATCCGGCTCGGGGGACCCAACCGCTACGAGACCGCCCGGCTGGTCGCGGCTGAGGTGGCTCGCCTACGGCCGGTGTCGAGTGTGGTCATCGCGGCGGGGACTGCCATCCCCGATGTCGTGAGCTCGTCCGGACCCTCGGCGGCTCTCGGCCAGCCGATCCTGCTGTCCCTGCCGACGGAACTGTCGCCGGAGACCGCGCAGAGCCTGAGCGCCCTCCGGCCCGGATCCGCCTATCTGGTAGGAAACTGGATCACCGATGATGCCGAGGCCGCGATCCGCGCGGCCGTTCCAGGGGTGACGCGGCTCAGCGGGCCGGACCGCTTTGCCACGGCGGCCGCAATCGCCCAGGAGTTCGCTCCGCAGATGTCGTATGACCGGTTGGTCATCAGTTCGGGCCTCGACGCAAACCTCGTGGATGCGATCTCATCGGGTCCGCTGAAGCAACCGATGCTCTTCGTCCTGCCCACCCAGATCCCCGCGTCGACGCGAGACGCGGTGCAACGACTGCCCCGAGCCGCTGGGGTGTCGGCCATCGGCAACACGGCCGCTGTCAGTGCCACGGTTCACCTTGTGGTCCGCCGCAGTTGACGAGGGCGAACCCGTCCCCATCCGCCGCCGCCGTTCACGGAACGCACCCACGCTCCGTGCGCACCATGGTGACTTGCTCCAGCCTGTGACTCGCTGACATCCCGCCGGTCGGACAACTGGCGTCTTGCTCCCGGGGGTGCCTCAGTTGGGTCCGATGTGGACAAGCGACGAGAGTGCCGTCGAAATGTCGGTGCCGTCGTCCACGATCTGGCCATGGACATCCCATTCGTGATCGCCCGCACTCCCGCCGCCCAGGAACGACAGGCGACATTCATCCGCGAGCACCTGACATTGTCCGACCAGATCGGCTTGGCTCTGCGGGCCATGAGACGCGGCCGGCGCTTCAGTCAGCGTGTGTATGCCGTCATGCAGAGATGGTCCCCGGCGCACCAGGGAAGGCTCGAGACGCGGGCCGCGGATCTTCCGCTCCGATCCGTCGTCCGGGCCCTCGATCCGTCCGCCTTCGGTCTGGTCGTCGTCGGCTCGCAGGAGGCCTCACAGTCCTTGCTCGGCATGTCGGTCCAGGACATCGCGTGCTGGATCCGGGTCAGGATGACGGAGATCGGGATGAGCACTCGCTCGCTGGCGGTCCGAACGGGCCTATCCCAGACGATGGTCAGTCGGCTTCGCGATCCCCGACGTGCCGGGACCGTTCGACTGTCAACGGTGCAGAAGGTCGTGCGAGTCCTGGGATCCGAGGTGGCCGTGGGTCAGTCCTTCGCAGGGGGCACGAAAGTGATCGAGCCGCAGACGTGGCCCACCGCAGCGGTGCTCCCTCACTCCCGCGGTCGGAGGCGGAGACTCGCTGCCCACGGGTGGGTCCGTCGTGAGTGGCCGTCGTGGTTCCGGTGGTCCGTGCGGCCGCATCTCGGGCTGCCCCCGACATGGACCGCCGAGGCCCCTCGTGAGCCACGGCGCGGATGGCACGAGCCGCACGGCAACGTCATCGCCCCGCCGCTGCCACATCGTGGTGCAGCCGCTGCGTGACCTCCCTTCTGCCGGGCAGCGGGACAGAGGCATGAGTCACATCCGGGAGCAAGACCCCATGGTCGAGAAGGGGTGATGTCGGTGAGGACAGTCCAGCAGCGGATCCCGGCACCCAGACCGTTCGGGGCCCCGGCGACGCAGCCTACAGGCCGCTCACCAGATCGGGTTCGGTCTTGTCCCTGACCTCGTCCTCGGAGACGCCCGGGGCGAGTCCGACGAGCACCAGCCGCGGTTCCTCCGGGGTGCCCTCGACGTCGATGACCGCGAGATCGGTGATGATCCGTTGGACGACGCGCTGGCCGGTCAGCGGAAGAGAGCACTCGTTGACGATCTTGTACGAGCCGTCCTTGGCGACGTGCTCCATGAGCACGATGACCTTCTTCGCGCCGTGCACCAGGTCCATCGCTCCGCCCATGCCCTTGACCATCTTGCCGGGGATCATCCAGTTGGCGATGTCGCCCCGCGCCGAGACCTGCATGGCACCGAGGATGGCCGCGTCGACCTTGCCGCCGCGGATCATCCCGAACGATGTCGCCGAGTCGAAGTACGACGCACCGCGCCGCACGGTGACAGTTTCCTTCCCCGCGTTGATGAGGTCGGGGTCGACATCGTCCTCGATGGGGTAGGCACCGACACCGAGGATGCCGTTCTCGGACTGCAGCACGATCTCGACGTCGTCTGGCACGTAGTTCGGCACCAGAGTCGGCAGTCCGATCCCGAGGTTGACGTAGGAGCCGTCGGACAGCTCCTGCGCGGCGCGTGCCGCCATCTGCTCACGCGTCAAGGCCATCTCAGATCTCCTCCGCTTCGAAAACCCGCACGGTCCGCTTCTCGATCCGCTTCTCCGCTGCCTGCTCGGGGGTCAGGGGAAGCACCCGGTGGACATAGATCCCGGGCAGGTGAACCGAGTCCGCCTCGATCTCGCCGGGCTCGACGAGCTCCTCGACCTCGGCCACGGTCACCTTGCCCGCCATCGCGCACAGCGGGTTGAAGTTGCGCGAACTCTTGCGGAAGAGGAGGTTGCCGTGCCGATCACCCTTCCATGCCCGCACGAGCGCGAAGTCGGTGACGATGGCCTCCTCGAGCACGTACTCCCGCTCGATCGGCTCATCCTCGGCGAACGCCCCGGCGCGCGCGCCGCCCATGGCGAACGACTTGACCTCCTTGGCCGGCGAGGCGACCTCGACCGACCCGTCCGCCGCATACCTCCACGGGAGTCCGCCGTCGGCCACCTGGGTGCCCGAGCCGGTGATCGTGAAGAACGCCGGTATGCCCGCCCCGCCTGCGCGCAGCCGCTCGGCAAGGGTGCCCTGCGGGGTCAGCTCCACCTCCAGCTCACCCGAGAGGAACTGACGCTCGAACTCCTTGTTCTCTCCGACGTATGAGGACACCATCCGACGGATCCGATGGTCGCGCAACAGAATGCCCAGACCCCAGTCATCGACCCCACAGTTGTTCGAGACCGCTTCGAGGTCGGTGAGCCCGGCGTCGTGCACGGCGGCGATGAGAACGCTCGGGATGCCGCACAACCCGAAGCCTCCGACGGCGACCGACATGCCGTCACGGAGGCCCTCGATGGCGGCCGAAGAAGAGGAGACCACTTTGTCCATGAGGGACACCTTATCGGGCCGCGGCACCGTAGTTTCTCCGGCAAAAGGGGGCAAAAGACCGGAAATTCTCGCGCTAAAAACAATTACATCGTTGTAGTTTCGCCGATGAGGTTGCGGGACTCAAGTGACTAGTGAGACAAAAGGATCACGTCTGTGACGCCCGGCATCCAGTGTGGCGGGTGTGACTGGCGTGGTCGACGATCTTGGGCGACCTCTCCGATAGCGGCCGAGTCGCCATCGACGGGGGACGATCAGCGTCGCCGACCAGCCCCTGCAGCAACCTCCCGCACCGCGCTCGCTCCCCGGAGCAGGCACCTGACGTGATTGGTCGGTCCGTCCATGCCTCGTCCGAACACCCGCACGCAGTTCCGCGCGCCCAGCTGGCGGACGGTCGGGGTGCTCTCAGCGCCCCTGATGACCGCTCCGCTGCTCGCCACCGGCACCGCCCACGCGGTGCCCAGCCTGGCGGCGTTCACGGTTCCGGCGCCTCCCACCCCCAAGGTGACCCTGCCCGCGGACATCGACATCGCACCGAGCTATCAGGGCCAGAACACCTGCGACCCGACTGCGAAGCCTGGGCCCATCGCTCTGGCTCAGCTGCTCAACGGCCACTACGGTACGCGCAGCTACGGAATCAGCCGGGCGTGCGGCAGCGGCGTCACGGAGCACAGTGAGGGCCGGGCGCTCGACTGGATGATCAACGCCAACGTCCCGGAACAGAAGGCGATCGCCGACAGCATCGTCCGGTGGCTCTCCGCCTCGGACGCCAAAGGCAACCCGGGCGTCATGGCGCGCCGGTTCGGCATCATGTACATCATCTGGGACCGCAAGGTCTGGCGCGCCTATGCACCGGAGCGTGGGTGGGCGGCTTACACCGGTCCATCCCCGCACACCGACCACATCCACTTCAGCTTCACCTGGGACGGCGCCTACATGCGCACCTCGTGGTGGACCGGCGTCGCGCTCAAGACGGTGACGATCGGCGCCGGCTCCGGCGTGCCCGGTGCACCGCCGCCCGGAAGCATCCCTGTCCTGACCCCCACCGGCTACTACGTCCTGCGGGTCGGCTCCTTCGGCGAGGAGGTCAAGCTCGTCCAGCGTGCACTCAACATCACCGCCGACGGGGCCTACGGTCCGGTGACCTTCGAAGCGGTCCGCAGCTACCAGAGCCGCAACGGCCTGGAAGCCGACGGCATCGTCGGCACCGGCACCTGGACCAAGCTCATCGAGCAGGGACTCGTCCCGGCCAAGAACGCGACCGCGCACCCCCTGTCGCCCTACGCCCAGACCACGCTGCGTCTCGGGTCGCGTGGTGACGGCGTCGCCGCCCTCCAGCGCGCGCTCGGTGGCGTCGAGGCGGACGGTGTGTTCGGGACGGTGACCGAAGCCAGGGTCAAGTCCTACCAGGAGGGCAAGGAGCTGACCCCCGACGGTGTGGTCACACCCAACGTGTGGCTGGCGCTGATGGGCAAGCCCTACACCAAGACCGCGCCGGCCCACCCCCTCGAGCAGTACGCCGGCACGACCTTGCGGGTGGGCTCGCGCGGCGCGTCGGTCACCGCCTTGCAGCGAGCTCTCGGCGGTCTGACCGCGGACGGGGTCTTCGGGCCCGCGACCGAGGCCAAGGTCAAGGCCTACCAGCAGAGCAAGGAGCTCACGGCCGACGGCGTCGTCACGCCGAACGTGTGGAACGCCTTGATGGGCAAGACGTACACCAAGACCGCTCCGGCTGCCCCGCCGCCACCGCCCCCGGCCGCCACCCATCCCCTCCAGCAGTACGCGACCACGACCTTGCGCGTCGGCTCACGCGGTGCCGCCGTGACCGCGCTCCAGCGCGCTCTCGGCGGGCTGACCGCGGACGGTGTGTTCGGGCCGATGACCGAGGCCAAGGTCAAGGCCTACCAGCAGAGCAAGCAGCTCACCGTCGACGGGGTCGTGACGCCGAACGTGTGGAACGCGCTGATGGGCAAGCCGTACACCAAGGCCCCCGCGCCAGCGCCGACACCCACTCCGACCCCGACCCCGACCCCCACGCCGCCCCCGGCGGCGGAGCCACCCAGCCGGCCCACCGTCTCGACGACGACGCCGATCGACGAGGTCTCGAACGTCGCCCTCCGGCTCGGCGCGACGGGACAGCCGGTGCGGGTCCTCCAGGAGGCCCTGGGCGGCCTCAACGTCGACGGCGTGTTCGGTGCGATGACGTTCGCCCGCCTCAAGCAGTTCCAGACGAGCAAGAGCCTGACCGCCAGCGGAATCGTCGACACGCGCACCTGGGCCGCGCTGAAGGCGCACCGCTACCCCCTCAGCCAGTACTACGGAACGGTGGCTCAGCGTCCCCTTCGCGGTCCTCAGGTGGCGGCGCTGCAGCGCGCTCTGGGCATCACGGCGGACGGCATCTTCGGTACGCAGACAGAGGCGGCGGTCAAGGCCGCACAGAAGCGCAACGGAATCGCCAGCACCGGCGTGGTCGCGTCGCTGACGTGGAAGGCGGTCGAGCGCGAGTACGTCCGGCGCTGACCCCGGAGCACCACGACCCATAGAGTGGCGCGCGTGAGCGCGCGACCCGAGCGGTATGCGGTGGTCGCCGCCCTCTCGGTCCTGCTCGTCGCGGCACTCGGCGCGGTCCTGGGCGGCCTGGGGCTGTGGCGCCCGTGGCTGGTCGTGCCGCTCGTCGTCGCCGGCGTCCTCGGCGCGGTGCGCCTCACGCGGGGTCTCCCGCGCATACCGCTCGACCGTGCCTCGGCGGTGGCTCTGCTCGCGGTGGGGGTCCTGACCGCCCTCGGCTACGGGGCGACGCACGCTGAGCAGGTGTTGCCGCGCCGGGACGCGGGGAGCAACCTGCAGGCGGCAATCTCGCTGGCGTCGACCGGGACCCGGGTCGTGCCGGTCGACCCCGCCTCGGTCGGCGCGCCGTCGTCGTTGCAGGTGCCGGGAGTCACCCTGGCGAGCCCGGCGTTCTATGCGGTGGGGACGGCGGCCGACCCGGCGATCCAGCCGCAGTTCCCGATCGGGCCGGGGGCGATCCTCTCCCTGGGCCTTTGGGCCGGTGAGGCGGTGGGCGGACCGACACCCGCCTTCCTCCTCGCCCCGGTGGCGATGGCGTTCGCGGTGCTGGCGATCGGGCTGCTCGCCGCGACGGCGCTGGGCGGTCGAGCCGCTCCCGTCGCAGCGGCAGCGGTGGCGCTGACCTTCCCCGTCCTGCACACCGGGCGCTCGACGTACTCCGAGCCGTTCGCCGCCCTCACGCTTGCGGCCGGTCTGCTCTGCCTGACGCTCGCGGCCCGCGACCGCTCACCCCGCGCGGCGCTGCTCGCCGGGGTGCTGGTCGGTGGCACGACGCTGATCCGCATCGACGCGCTGCGCGAGGTCTTCCTCGTGGCGGTCGTCGCCGGTCTGTATGCGGTTCGCACCGCTCCCTGGACACGGCACCTGCTCGTCGGGCTGGCCGCGTCGACGGGGTTCGGCCTGCTGGCGGCCGGCGTGCTCTCACCGCGCTACCTGGGAGACATCTCGGGCTCCTTCGTGCCGCTCGTCGCCGGAGGGTTGCTCGCGTGCGGGGTGACCGTCGTGCTGTTCGTGCTCGCCGCCCGGGGGAGGAGCCCGGTCGGCCCGAGCTGGCTGCCGCAGGCCACCGGTGCGGCGGTCGTGCTCATCGGGGTCGGGCTGGCCACGCGGCCGCTCTGGCAGATCGTGCGTCAGTCGCCGGACGACCCCGGCTCGCGCGTCGTCGCGGGCCTGCAGCTGCGGCAGGGCCTGCCGGTCGACGGGGGACGGACCTACGCCGAGCGCTCGGTCGAGTGGCTGTCGTGGTGGCTCGGGCCGATCGCGCTCGGCATCGCGCTGCTC
>JBAUUB010000125.1:0-4351 GCA_049582485.1 Dermatophilaceae bacterium | reverse complement strand
ACCGCCAGAGCCGCCTCTGAGCGGACCTTGGCCTCCTCCATCCGGCCGGCCAGCATGTGCACCGCGGCGAGCTGGCCGCTGACGAGTGCCTGACCCTCCTCGTCACGCACCTGCTCAAAGGCGTCGGCGGACTGCTCGAGCAGGTCGATGGCGAGCCGCTCCTCGTGCAGGTTCGTCGCGACGACACCCAACAGACGCAGCGCCTCGCCGACCTGTCGCATGGTGCCGGCCCCCCTGGCCATCTCCAGTGCCGCCTGCAGATGTTGCCGGGCCTTGATGTGCTCGCTGGCGAACGCGAGCGAGCGGCCCCCCATGATCCGCGCCTCGACCTCGTCAATGCGCAGCCCGGCCTGCTTCGCGAGGGCGGCCGCCTCTGCGGAGACCCGTACGGCGTCGGCGTACTCGGCATGGAAGAACAGCCACCGTCCCCGCACCAGGAGCACCTTGGCCCTGCGTGCCACGTCGTCGCCGGCCACCTCGGCGAGGCTGTCCAACACGGCCGATTGCTCCTCGCGCTGACCGGTCCGGTCGAGCACCCGCTCCTTCTCCAGGAGGACCTCGAAGAGCAGGTCATCGCTGGTGCCCACGGCGGCCCGGTTGAGCAGCGTGAGCGCCTCGTCGTTGGCGTATGTGCGTGCTGCGTGCCGGGCGGCGCTCAGCAGCCACGGTGCCGCAGCCTCGTCCTCGCCGGCGGCCAGCAGGTGCTGGGCGACGGTGCCGGCGTGCTCGTCCAGTCGCCCACTGGCGCGCGCCGTCTCGAGCACCCAGGCGGCAGCTCTCGCGTGGTAGGTCCGGCGCACGGGGGTGAGCAGGCCGTCGTAGGCCACGTCACGCAACAGGGCATGTCGGAAGGCGAACTCGTGCGCGTGCGCGAAGGCCGACGACGGGCGCTGATGGACCACCTCGCGCCGACGCAGGGCGTCATAGGCCTGCGCGGACGGCGCCGCCTGGCCCTCGGCGAGATGGTCCACCGCCGCGTCCCAGAAGACCCGGCCGATCACGCTGGCCCGGTCGACCAGGTCCCGCTCCGAGCGAGACAGCGTGTCGAGCCGCGCCTCGAGCACGGCGCGGAGTGTGCCCGGGACGGCCCCGGCGCTCGGCGGAGAGGACAGGACGGCCCATCCCTCGGGTCCGGTGCCGATGGTCCCGGTGTCGACGAACCAGGCGATGACCTCCTCGACGAAGAACGGGTTGCCCTCGGTCGCGTCAACGACCAGGTCCCGCACCCAGTCGGGGACGGTCTCCAACTCCTGGAGGATCTCGGAGACCAGCAGACCAGCCTCTCGTCGCGAGAGCGGCTGGAGGCGCATCTCGCGATGCCCCGACAGTCCCTCTCCCCAGTGTGGGTGCTGCTCGAGCAGGCTTGGCCGGGCCGTGGCGATGACGAGCAAGGGGTAGGCGCGAGGCCGGGCCTGCACGTCGATGAGCAGGTCCAGGACGGGGCGGTCGGCCCAGTGCAGGTCCTCCAGCAGCAGCACCACGGGGGCCTCCTCGCACATCGCCGCCATGGTGGCGTCCAGTGCCTGCCACGCGCGATACTGCAGGGCTGCGGGATCGAGCGGAGCGGCGGTCGCGTCCAAGGTGTCCGTCGTGGTGAAGCCGAGCCAGCTGATCAGGTCCTCCGCCCCGCTCACCGCGCCCGCAGACATCGCAGTTATGCCCTGTCGCCACTTCTCCCGTACGTCCGCGGGGCTGTCCGTGTCCTGGATCGAGAAGCGTTCGGCGAAGGCGGACCGCATGAGGCCGTGCGGCATGCCGTCGGCCGACGGGTCGGCGCGGCCCCTGAGCAGCCAGACGGTCTCGGGCAGGCCGGCTAGCCAGGCCTCGAAGTCGGCCAGGAGCCGCGACTTGCCGATGCCAGCGTCACCGACCACCGTCACCACCCGTGAGACCCGTTCGTCGACCGTGTCCTCGAACAGCTTTGCGAGCAGCTGCAGCTCGACGTCCCGCCCGATGGTTCGCGTCGAGACCCCCTCCAGACCTCGCGCCGTGCTCCAGAACCCGGACTCCGCGGCGGAGTGGACAAGATAGGTCCGCACCGGACGGTCCAGGCCCTTGAGGTCGAGCTCGCCGTGGTCCTGGAGACCGAACGAGCCACGCACGTGCCGCGCCGTCGCCGAGGACAGCAGGATGCCGTCGGGCGGGGCCGCCGTCTGCAGGCGGGCCGCGCGGTTGACCGTCGCACCGACCACGACGACATCCCCGTCCCCCCGCTCGTCGAAGCTGCCCAACACCACGTCCCCGGTGTCGATGCCCACGCGGGTGCGCAAGGCCTGCCCGTGCTCGGCCCGCACCTCATCGGCCAGGCGGGCAAGGGCAGGCTGCACCGACACGGCGGCCCGCACAGCTCGGTGCGGGTCGTCCTCACGCGCCCGGTCCATGCCGAAGACGCCGACCACGGCATCCCCGATGAACTTCAAGACATGCCCTCCCTGCGCCTCGACCGCCTCGCGCCAGAGCCCGAAGTAGCGTCCCATCAGCTCCCGCATCGCCTCGTCCCCTAGGGCAGCGGTCAGCGGCGTGGAGTCGACCAGATCACTGAACAGGACCGTGACCAGCTTGCGCCGGTCCCCAGGATGGGCGGAAAGCCGCTGCCGTCGCTGCAACAGGGGCCGCAGCGCCGCGTCAACGACCGAATCGCCCAGCGTCTCGCGCTGACGCTCAAGGGCGGCGATTCCCTGGTCCAACGCATCCAGCTCACCGGCCGAGCCGCTCACGGACATGGACCGATAATGCTCGACCCCTGCGCTGCTGTCGAGAACCACAGACCACCGGTCACCCCAGGCACCAGAAACGTCACCCATGTCCGGCAGACTTCCGCCACCGCACACATGAAGGAGTGCCCCAACACTTCGACTGCCACACTCCGCGGCCGCCACAGAGCACCTGCGTCACACCGCCGGCTGCGGCCCGCGGTCAGTCGTCGTGTTTGAAGGCGACGAGCACCAAGAAGGCGATCACGAGCATCTGCTCGTCCAGCTGGGTCTGATCGTCAGCTCGCAGATATCGCGGCCGCGACCCCATTCGGTCATAGTCGACCGTGAAGTCGCCGATTCGGCGTATGCGGCTGCCAGCTCGGTCGTAACCGATGCCGATGTTCCCGATCCGAACAAGCCGGCTGCCGAGGCGGTCGTACTCCATCTCGAGGTCGCCGAAGCGCACGGGCCGACTACCGAGCTTGTCGTACGCGATCTGATCGGTTGCCACGCCGCGAAGCCGGTTGCCAGCCATGTCGTAGACGAGGTCGAACTGCCCGACGGTCATCGGTCGGCTCCCTGCCCGGTCGTAGGCGATCTGGAAGCCGCCGATCTGACGCAGACGGCTGCCGGCTCTGTCGTAACCCAGTTCGACCTGCACCTTTGTCACCCTAGCCTTCGGGTCACATGACGTGGATGGCTTGAACACGCCTGGCCCACTGCGACCTTCCCATGGACGCCGACCGGGACTCTCCGATGTTCGGTGTTTCCGGCATCTTGTTCCTAGAGGGTCTCGGCCGCGGGCATGCGGTCTGAGAAGGTGACGGCGAAGGCGTCAGTGCCGGCTTCCACCTGGTGATCCATCGTGCCTGACCGGTGCCCTTGGGGTCCATGCCTCGGGTGACCAAGTACAGCGTCTTCAGCGCGGCCTGCTCGGTCAGGAAGTGCCCTCGCACAGTGATCGCTCGCCGGTACCGGGCGTTGAGGGACTCGATGGCGTTCGTGGAGAAGAGCACGCGTCTGATCTCCTCGTCGTAGCCCAGGAACGGGGGATGAACTCCGCCCATGCAGAGCATGGGACCCGCCACGCGGCCCGCCACAGGCTCGGGATGGCGGGGTACGGTTTGCCCCACTTCGCCCCAGAGGGGACCCCGCTCGAGCTCTTCGAAAGCGGCCCAGGCTGCCTCGGCGTTGGCGGCGGTATAGATCGCCTTCATGTCACGGGCGAGCTGGTCCCAGTACTTGCGGGAGGCGTACCGGAACGTGGCCCGGATCAGGTGGATCACGCAGGCCTGGACGTTGGCGTGCTTGAAGACCGTGTTCGCGCTCTCCGGCAGGCCTTTCAGTCCGTCACAGACAATGAAGAACACATCGGCCACGCAACGGTTCTTGATCTCGGTGAGCACACTCATCCAGAACTTCGCCGACTCTCCACTGCCGTGCCCGGCCCACAGCCCGAGAACATCCCGACGGCCATTCAGGTCAACCCCGATCGCGGCATAGAACGGCTGGTTACACGACAGGCACGGCCCTGCCCGACCGATGACTTCGGACCATGATCGCGTCGATGAAGATCGCCGCATACCACCCGTTGCAGCGGACGAGAGGACCAGGACTGCATCGCCCCAGAGGGGAACCCGCTCGAGCACCTTGTC
>JBAUUB010000124.1:0-22934 GCA_049582485.1 Dermatophilaceae bacterium | reverse complement strand
GGCCGATCGTGGCCCGCAGCTCGGCGAGCTCGCGCGGGCCGGCCAGGATGAAGAGGGTGCGGTCCGCGGAGGGGCGCACCGCATACCGGCTGATCCGCTCGCGACCACGGACCTCGGCGTTGCGGCGCCGGGCCTCGGACTCGACCGCGGCGCGGAACTCGCCGACCCGAGTGCGCAGCTCCTCGCGGCGGAAGGACTCGGTGAACAGCGGCCCGTCGGTGCCCGGGCCCGCGCCCAGGGCGGCGGCGAGGGAGGTCTGCGGGGCGAGCGTGTCGAGGGCCTGGGCCGCGGAGTAGGCACCGGCGCTCGCCTCGTTCGGAAGGCGTCCGAGGTCGACGAGCGCCTGTTCCGCGAGCCGCTGCAGCGCAGCACCGTCATGGTCGGCGAGCGCCCGGGCCAGCTCCTCGCGGAGCCGGGCGGCATGCTCCCGGCGATCGTCCGGGCTCTCGAGCGCGGGAGGCGGCTCGGCCAGAGTGACCGACTCGCCCACGGCGCGGGGGAAGTAGACGTCGAAGACCTCGTCGAACACACGGCGCTCGCCGGAGCGGCGCAGCAGGGCGGCGGCGAGTCCGGCCCGCAGGCGTTCGCGGTCGTCGAGCCCGAGCGCGGTCGCCACCCGGGCGGCGTCGATGACCTCGCTCGGCCCGGCGACCAGACCGTGTTCACGCAGCGCCCGTCCGAACTCGACGAGATGCCGGTGAATGGGGACCTGGGTCACCGGCATCCGCTCAGCCGATCGCGAGCGCCGCGGAGGCGCGCTCGATGTCGTCCCGGTGCTTGAGCAGGACGCCGAGGTTGTCGCGAACGATCTCGGGGGTGAGGTCCGCGGCGCCGAGGGCGAGCAGGGTCCGCGCCCAGTCGATGGTCTCCGAGATGCTGGGCGCCTTGCGCAGCGGCAGTTCCCGCAGCCTGGCGACGAGCCGGACGACCGACTCGGCGAGCGCCTCCGGAAGCTCGGGGACGGCGGCGGTCACGATGCGCTGCTCGAGCTCGGGGGTCGGGTAGTCGATGTGCAGGAACAGACAGCGGCGGCGCAGCGCCTCGGACAGCTCACGCGTGGCGTTCGAGGTGACGACGACGAACGGGGTGTGCGTGGCCTCGATGGTGCCGAGCTCGGGCACCGTGATCGCGAAGTCGCTGAGCACCTCGAGCAGCAGGCCCTCGATCTCGACGTCGGCCTTGTCGAGCTCGTCGATGAGCAGGACGACCGGGTCCTCGGACCGGATCGCCGCCAGGAGCGGTCTGGCGAGGAGGAACTCGTCGGTGAAGATGTCGTCCCGCACGGCGTCCCAGCCGGAGTGCGCACCCGGGTCCGCGGGGCCGGTGCTGTCTCGCTCGGCGGTGATCCGCAGCAGCTGCTTGGCGTGGTTCCACTCATAGAGCGCACGGGCCTCGTCAACGCCCTCGTAGCACTGCAGCCGGATCAGCCGGGCGCCGCGGGTGCGGGCGACCGCCTTGGCGAGCTCGGTCTTGCCGACGCCCGCCGGTCCTTCGACGAGGAGCGGCTTGCCGAGGCGGTCGGCGAGGAAGACGGTCGTCGCGATCGCCTCGCTCGCCAGGTAGCCGGCCTGCTCGAGCTCGTCTCGGACGTGGTCGACGGAGACCGCTCGGTGGCCATCGGGTGCGGGTCGGCCATCGGGTGCGGGTGGTGTCATGCCTCCATTGGACAGCACGCGTCAGGTGGGGTGACCCTCGGCCTCCTCCGGATCGCCGGTGTCCTCGATGTCCGGCTCCGCCATGGAGGAGTCCTGCTCGAGTTCGGCGAGGGCGCGCTCGCGGCGCTTGTCGACGAGGTGCTTGGCGAGGCCGCCGACGACGAGGGCGCCGACCGTGCCGGACATGATCCAGGCGAGGGCGGACCGTTCGTCGGTGGAGCCGTCGTCGCTCATGTCACTACTGTCCCACGCGTCACGCGGGATCGGTAGGTCTCTGCATCGTCAACTCGTCCCGGCACCGTCGCTCGAAGCCGTCGAGCTCGGTCAGCGCCGCCTCGATGTCGGCGCGGCGTTGCTCGAGGTCGGCGCGCCGCTCGTCGATCTGGTTCAGGACGTACTCGAGCTGCGAGCGCTTGCCTCGCGGGGCGTCGTAGAGGTCGATGATCGTGCGAATCTCCTCGAGCGGGAAGCCGAGCCGCTTCCCGCGCAGGATGAGTGCGAGCCGGGTGCGGTCGCGGCGCCGATAGACCCGGCGGGTCCCCTCACGCTCCGGCGTGATGAGACCGAGGTCCTCGTAGTGGCGCACGGTGCGGTGCGTGATGCCGAACTCCTCGGCGATCTCGGCGATCGTCCACGTCTCGCTCATGGTGGTCGTCTCGCCGGTCCGGGTTGCCATGACACCCGAGCATGCTTTACGTTGACGTAAACGTCAAGCGCACACCTCCGCTGGCGAAACCGATCTCGACGAGGAGACCCCCGCGATGTTCCAGCTCGGCCCCGACCACGAGGAGTTCCGCTCACTCGTCCGCGACTTCGCCACCGGTGAGGTCGAGCCGCACGTCCACGAGTGGGACCGCGCGCACCACTTCCCGACCGACCTCGTCCCGAAGATGGGTGAGCTCGGACTGTTCGGCCTCGTCGTGCCGGAGCAGTACGGCGGCTCCCTCGAGGACTCCGACGGGGGCGCCTTCACCAACCTGTGCATCGCCATCGAGGAGCTCGGGCGGGTCGACCAGTCGATCGGCATCACCCTCTCCGCCGGCGTCGGCCTCGGGATCAACCCGATCCTCACCTACGGCACCGACGAGCAGAAGCAGACCTACCTGCCCGACCTCGTCGCGGGTCGCACCCTCGCCGGCTTCGGGCTGACCGAGCCGGACGCGGGCTCGGACGCCGGGGCCACGCGCACCAAGGCCGAGCTGGTCGGCGACGAGTGGGTCGTCAACGGGGCCAAGGCCTTCATCACGAACTCCGGCACCGACATCACCTCGGTCGTCACGGTCACCGCGCGCACCGGGACGACCCCGGACGGCAAGGCGGAGATCTCGGCCATCATGGTCCCGAGCGGCACACCGGGGTTCGAGGTGGCACCCCCCTACGACAAGCTCGGGTGGAACATCTCCGACACCCATGGCCTCGCGTTCAGCGACTGCCGCGTTCCCGCCGAGAACCTCCTCGGCGAGCGCGGTCAGGGCTTCAAGCAGTTTCTCAAGACCCTCGACGACGGCCGGATCGCCATCAGCGCCCTCGCCCTCGGTCTGATCACCCGGATGCGCGAGGAGGCCACCGCATACAGCCGGAGCCGCCTGGCCTTCGGGCGGCCGATCGCGGTCAACCAGGGTGTCTCGTTCCAGGTCGCCGACCTGGCCGTCATGGAGGAGACCGCGCGGCTGCTCACCTACAAGGCGGCCTGGCTCAAGGACGAGCAGGAGGCCGGGCGCAAGAGCGTGGCCGAGGTCAAGCAGGCCGCCTCGATCGCCAAGCTGTACACCTCCGAGGCGGCCGTCTCGGCCACTCGGGTCGCGACGCAGATCTTCGGCGGGAACGGCTTCATGGAGGAGTACCCCGTCGCCCGCTTCTACCGCGACGCCAAGATCCTCGAGATCGGTGAGGGCACCTCCGAGGTCCAGCGCATGGTCATCGCCCGGGGCCTAGGCTTGCCCGCATGACCGAGGCGACTGCCGCCGGCGCACCCGCGGAGCCCAGCCCCGACCCCAGCGCCGACCCGCGGGTCCAGGACGTCCGTGACCGGCTGCACGCAGCCCACCGCGCCTCGGCCGCTCCGACCGAGGCGGCCGCGGCCAAGCTCGCCGCCCAGAACAAGCTCTACGTCCGCGATCGGATCGCCCTGCTTCTCGACGAGGGCTCCTTCGTCGAGGACGGCCGCTATGCCAACGCCATGGCGACCGGACTGCCCGCCGACGGCGTGGTGACCGGCCGGGGGACCGTCGAGGACCGCCCTGTCGTCGTCATCGCCAACGACCCGACGGTCAAGGCAGGGTCCTGGGGTGCGCGCACCGTCGAGAAGATCGTGCGCGCCACCGAGACGGCGCTGCGCGAGGAGCTCCCGGTGTTCTGGCTCGTCGACTCCGCAGGCGCCCGCATCACCGACCAGGTCGAGATGTTCCCCGGCCGGCGCGGCGCTGGGCGGATCTTCCACAACCAGGTCGCGCTCTCCGGCAAGGTGCCCCAGATCTGCTGTCTCTTCGGCCCGTCCGCGGCGGGCGGCGCCTACATCCCGAGCTTCTGCGACCTCATCATCATGGTCGAGGGCAACGCCTCGATGTACCTCGGCAGCCCCCGGATGGCCGAGATGGTCGTCGGCGAGAAGGTCTCGCTCGAGGAGATGGGCGGCGCGCGGATGCACTGCACCGTCAGCGGCGTCGGCGACCTCCTCGCCCACGACGACACCGAGGCCATCGAGCTCGCCAAGCTGTACTTCTCCTACGTGCCCGACAACTGGCGCCAGGCCCCGCCGGCCTACCACCCCGAGCCGCCCGCGGCCCCGCTCACGGACGCGACCGTCCCCGAGCGCGAGAGCCAGCCGTTCGACGTCCACGACGTCATCGACGGGATCGTCGACGAGGACAGCTTCTTCGAGATCAAGCCGCTGTTCGCCGCCGAGCTCGTCGTGGGCTTCGGTCGCCTGAACGGCGACACCGTCGGCATCGTGGCGAACAACTCGGCCGTCAAGGGCGGTGTGCTGTTCACCGACAGCGCCGACAAGGCGAGCCGGTTCATCTGGCTGTGCGACGCATACTCGATCCCGCTGCTCTACCTCGCCGACGTGCCCGGCTTCATGATCGGCTCCGAGGTCGAGCGCGGCGGCATCATCCGGCACGGCGCCAAGATGGTCTCGGCCGTCTCGTCCGCGACCGTGCCGCAGATCTGCGTCGTGGTGCGCAAGGCCTACGGCGCCGGTCTGTATGCGATGGCCGGCCCCGGCTTCGGCCCGGACGCGACGCTGGCGCTGCCGACCGCGCGGATCGCCGTCATGGGTCCGGAGGCGGCGGTCAACGCCGTCTACGCGAACAAGATCGCGTCGCTGACCGACGATGCCGAGCGGGAGGCGTTCATCGCGCAGATGCGACGTGAGTACGAGGAGGACGTCGACCTCGAGCGGCTCGCCGCCGACCTCGTCCTCGACCACGTCGTCGACCCGGCCGACCTGCGCGAGGAGCTGCTCAAGCGGTTCCGCTACGCCGCGCACCGCGACCGGCACTTCGCCGCCAAGCGCCGGGACGTCCCGCCGGTCTAGCCTGACGGGGTGCCCCCTCGGGTCCGGGTTCTGCGGCTGGCGGCGCCGGCGCTGCTGGCGGCCGTGGCCGCCTGCTCGGCGGGCGGTTCCGGCGAACCCGCTCCGGCGGTCGAGTCGGTGGGGTCGGTGGAGTCGGTCGAGCGGGTGCGGCTGTCCGCGGAGCTGACGCAGGACAGCCGCGACACGGCGCGGGACCGGATCGCCGTGGTCATCGCGAACGAGGGCACGGCCGAGGTCGTCCCCGTCTCGATCGAGTACGTCGACCCGCGCCTCGGCGACCCGCTGGTCGGTGACCGGTTGCGAGCTGTCCCGCCCGGGGGCGAGCGCCGGTTCCCGCTCCCGCTCGTCGATCCGGTATGCGGTGCCCCCGCGAGCGACCCGGCCACCGGACCCGGCCGGCTGGCGGTGCAGATCGGACCGGAGACGGTCTCGGTTCCGGTGCGCGACGACGTCGGCGTGGTGGCCCGGTGGGTCGAGCGGCGGTGCGCCGAGCTCGACGTGGCCGCGGTGGCCGAGCTGCGGTTCACGGACGTGCGACCCCGCGAGGAGGATGGTCTCGTCGCCTCGGCCGACCTCGTGCTCACGGCGACGCCGTCGGGGGAGGGGAGCGGCGCATACGTCATCGAGAGCGTCGCCGGCACACCGGTCTTCGCCTCGGCGGGCGAACCATGGGCGCCGGAGGTGACGGTCCGCGCCGATGGCGAGCCGGTGACCGTGCCGCTGGCGGCCCACCCGGCCCGCTGCGACGGACACGTGTTCGGCGAGTCCGCGGGAGCGACCGCCTTCCTCGTCGGGGTCCGGCTCGACGGCGAGCGGCGGGAGGTGCTCGTGCGCATGACTCCCGAGATCGCCGCCGAGGCACTGGACTTCGCGGTCGAGGCGTGCCTTGCTGCTGCAGGCACGTGATGGCCGACCCGCGACCGGCGCGGGCGCGGTGGCGACGCACCCGGCGGCTCGGGCCGCCCGGGTCTAGGGTGGGCGGGTGGAGTCGCGGCGTCGGATCGGGGTGGCCGACTGGGCGATGGCTGCGACCACCCCAGTCGTGTTCGTCGCGGCTCTCGCGCTGGTGGCGTGGGCCCTGGTCGGCTCCCTGTATGCCTGGACGGGTCCGCAGGAGTCCTGGATCCTGACGTTCACGGCCGTCATGGTCGGCGCGATCACGATCCCCGTCGTGTTCATGGCACGGTACGAGCGCTTTCAGGTCCGCCATGGCCGCGGCGGACGCGCCGGGCGGTTCGCGAGGATCGAGGAGGCGGCCTGCGGCCTGTTCGCGATGCTGCTCGGGCTGCTCGCCGTGCCGGCGCTCCTGTTCGCCGCCTATCTGGCCGTGGCGTCCGGCGTTGACGGCGATGTCGCCGCATCGGCGTACTTCGCCCTCGCGTGCCTCGCAGTGCTCGCCGTTCCCACGACGTTCCTCCACTACTTCGTCCGCTGGCGGGCCCGGGCCTGCCTCGCGTAGCCGCCCGCGCCCAAGCGGTGCACGTGCTGGACGTGAACCCGGGTGCGAGGGATCATGAGGGTCGTGGGCACGGCGACCACCGCAGTCGACGAGGCGCCCAGCAGCCACGATGTCCGGCTGCCGAGCGGCACCGTCACGCTGCTCTTCACCGACGTCCAGGGGTCCACGCGGCTGGTGGAGCAGTTGGGCGGTCGGTTCGCCGACGTGCTCGCCGACCACTTCGCGATCCTCCGGCGCAGTCTCGAGGCGCATGACGGCCACGAGTTCGGCACCGAGGGCGACGCGCTGTTCGCCGTCTTCGAGCGAGCGCGCGATGCGCTCGGCGCCGCAGCCGATGCCCAGCGGGCGCTCGCGGCCCATCCGTGGCCCGACGGGGTGACCCTCCGGGTGCGGATGGGGCTGCACACCGGCACACCGGACCGCGGACCGGGGTCCTACGTCGGCCATGACGTGCACCGGGCGGCCCGGATCTCCGCCGTGGCGCACGGCGGACAGATCCTGCTCTCGGACGCGACGCGGGCCCTGGCGACGCCGCTCCCCGCGGGACTGGCCACGGTCGACCAGGGCCGGCACCGACTCAAGGACATCTCGGAGCCGGAGCACGTGTTCCAGCTGACCGGGCCGGGGCTGGAGCTCGACTTCCCGCCGCTGGCGTCGACGGACGTCGTCCCGACCAACCTGCCGCGCGAACGGACCAGCTTCGTCGGACGCCAGTGCGAGCTCGACGAGCTGCTGCCGATGCTCCGGCGCAGCCGGCTGGTCACCCTCACGGGGCCGGCCGGCACCGGCAAGACCCGCCTCGCCCAGCGCCTCGCCCGGCTCGCCATGCCGGAGTTCCCGGACGGGGTCTGGATGGTCCGTCTGGCCGAGACCACGGACCCCTGCCTCGTGGGTGCCGCCATCGCCGAGGCGATGGGACTGGCCGACGTCGCGGACCGGCGCCCGACCGCGGCCGTCGCCGAGTACACCAGGGGCCAGCGCCACCTCTTGGTGCTCGACAACTTCGAGCACGTCGTCGCGGCCGCAGAGACGGTGGCCGAGCTGCTCGACATGGCCCCGGGCGTCTCGGCGCTCGTGACGAGCCGCGAGGTCCTCGGCGTGCGAGGCGAACAGACCTATCCCGTGTCGCCCCTGCCCCTGCCCGAGCCCGAGAGGTCGACGGACGCAGGGTCGACGGACGCAGGACCGACGGACCTCGGGCGTCTGTGCGAGATCGAGTCGGTGCGTCTCTTCTGCGAACGGGCCAGGGCGGTCCGACCGGATTTCGCCGTGACCGACGACGACGTGTCCTCCCTCGCCGAGATCGCCCGACGGCTGGAGGGTCTGCCCCTGGCGATCGAGCTCGCCGCCGCCCGGATCGCCGTGCTCTCCCCGCGAGAGCTCGCATCCCGGCTCCAGGGCCGCTTGGGCGTGCTCACCGGGGGTCCGAGCGACCTGCCCGAGCGGCAACGGACCCTGCGCGCCGCGATCGCCTGGAGCCACGAGCTGCTCACGCCGCCGGAACGGCGGCTGCTCGAGCGGCTGAGCGTGTTCGCCGCACCCGTCCTGCTGTCCACCGCCGAGGAGGTGTGCGCCGACGGCGACGGGGAGCCCGTGCTCGACACCTTGACCGCACTCGTCAACAAGAGCCTGGTGCGTCGCCGAGCCACGTCCGACGGCCGTTCCCGGTTCGGAATGCTCGAGTCGGTGAAGGAGTACGTCCGTGAGGTGGCCGAGGATCTGCCGCGCTGTCGCGACGCGCATGCGCGGCACTACGAGGCGTTCGCGGCGGACATGGCCGGCTGCCTCTTCGGTGCCCGCCAGCTCGAGTGTTTGGACCGGGCCGAGGACGAGGCCGCGGACATCGCCGCGGCCATCGGATGGTGCCTGGAACAGGAGGATCCCGACCGGGCTGGCCGGATCGCCGTCGGGGTCCACGGGTACTGGTGGCTGCGGGCGCAGCTGACGACCGGCCGTCACCTCGTGCGGCGGATCCTGACCGCCGGTCCGACCGATCCGGTGCTGCGGGCCTGGTTGATGCTCGTGCGGGCGCGGCTGGGACTGCAGCAGGGTCGCTTCGTGCCGGCCGGAGCGGACTTCGACACGGTCGAGCGGGTGGCCCGTGGACACGGCGAGGACGCGTTGCTGGCCGCCGTCCTGTCCGAGCAGGTGGCTCTCGAGGTCCGCCGGCACTGGGTGCTCGACGAGCAGCGGGTCCGGGAAGCCGTCGCTGCGTTCGAGCGTGCCGGGGATGCGGTCGGGGAGGGCGAGCTGCGCCTGCGGGTCGGCGCGGTCCTGGCGGTGCGGAACCAGCACGAGGAGGCGGCCCGGGAGCTCGGACAGGCACTGGAGCTGATGCGTCGAACCGGCAACTCCTGGGGAGAGGCCTCGACTCTGAACAACCTCGGCTTCACCGCCGCGGCCGAGGAGCGGTTCGACGAGGCGGAAGAACGGTTGACGGCGAGCCTGGCGATCTTCGAGGGCCTGCGGACGCCCGAGGGCATCGCCGAGGCCGCGGAGACCCTTGCCGCCGTCCGGATCGGGCAGGGCAGGGTCTTCGAGGCGATCGTGCTCCTCGAGCGATCTCTCGCGATCTTCCGGGAGCTGGGCTACCACCCCGGCATCGCGACCGCCCTCACCCAGCTCGCGTGGTGTCGGGCCCACCGGGGTGACCTCGGCGGGGCGGCGGGCGACGCGCTGCAGGCGGTCGAGCTCAGCCTGGCACTCGGCCTCGACCTGCAGCTGGCGGCGATCGAGGGTGCCGCCGCCGTGCTCGCCGCGTCAGGACGACCGTGTGACGCGCGCAGCCTCCTGGATCTCGCGGCCGCGACGAGGGAGGAGCAGGACTACCCGCTGACGCCGCTCGAGGCGCGCCGGGTCGAGGCCGAGCGGTCGGGCCTGACCGCGTCGGCCGACGCCCGCGTGCGACCCTGCGAGTCAGCCGACGAGCCGCCCGACACCGTCGAGGCCGCGCTCGTGTTCGCCACCCGCGAGCTGCGGCGGGCCCAACCGGCCTGGTGACGCCCGGCGGCCGGCGGTGCGGCTCAGCCGAGGATCTCGTCGACGTAGCACCAGCGCCACGTCTCGCCGGGCTCCATGCTGCGCATGACCGGGTGTCCGCTCTCCTCGAAGTGCCGCGCGGCGTGGCGGCCCTCGGAGGAGTCGCAGCAGCCGACCTCGCCGCACCGGGTGCACAGCCTCAGGTGGACCCAGGTCGAGCCTTCGCGCAGACAGGCGCCGCAGCCCTCCGGGGTGAGCGGCACGGCATGCTGCGGCTCGTCGAGCAGGTGCTGGCATTCGCCGGCGAGCCGGGAGGGCGTCGCGAGCTCTTCGCGCACGGCCACCTGTCGATCGCTCGCGTACAGCAGCGCGGCCTCCTCGGCGTCGAGCTGGCGCATCACCGTGTCCAGGACGACGCTGTCCACCTGGGCGGTGTCACGGATCCGGAGCACCTCGTCGCGCTCCGCGGTCAGCATGCGCAGCCGCAGCCGGACGTAGGCCTGGCTCGGCGTCTCGTCCGCCTCGGGGCCACCGGCACCGAGCTGCTCCCACACCCGGTTGGCCCGACCGGTCGACTGGCGGCGGAGCAGGTCGACCACGTCGGACCAGTCGCCCTCCGCCTCGTCCTCGATGGCCTTCATCCCTGCGGCCGAGGCGGCCTGGAGCACCGCCGCCTCCTGCAGCGCGTCCTCACGGGCATCGGGTGCGCACACCCCCACTCGGCGGGCCAGCGCGGGCAGGGTGAGCCCCTGCAGCACCAGCGTCCCGACGGTGACGATGAGCGCCACCATGACGAGGGCGTTGCGGAACGGGACCTCGATCGGCAGGGTCAGCGCCGCCGCGAGCGTCACGACCCCGCGCATCCCGAACCACGACGAGACGAGCAGCTCGCGCCAGTCGGAGTACCGCTCGGTGTCCCCGTCGAAGCGTCGTGAGATGCGACCCATCGGGAAGATGTAGATCGGCCGGAGCACCAGGACGGTGGCCAGGACGACCAGGCCGAGCACGACCGTGCGGGTCACCGTCAGCCCACCGGCCTCGACGGCCCGCAGGATGGCGGCCATCTGGAGCCCGATGAGGAGGAAGACGGCGTTCTGCAGGATGTAGGTGATGGCCGCCCAGTTGGTCCGTTCCGACATCCGCGAGGCCGCTGACTGCAGGACGGGGGCCCGGTGCGCGAGGACGAGGCCGCAGGCGATGACCGCGAGCACGCCCGAGCCGCCCACCTGCTCGGCCGGCACGTAGGCGACGAACGGCACGACGAAGGACAGCGCGGTGTCCATGGCCGGGTTGTGGATGTGCCGGCGAACCGCCCCGACGACGACCGAGGCGAGCAGTCCGATCCCGATGCCGGCGACCACGGCCCAGGCGAACGACCCGACCGGGGTCCACCACTGCAGGGTGTCGTTCTCGCCGAGGGTCGAGGTGGCCAGCCACACGGCGACCGCGGTCCGCAGCGAGACGAGCGCGATCGCGTCGTTGGCGAGGGACTCGCCCTCGAGGATCGTCGTGATCCGTCTCGGCAGCCCGATCCTGCGCGCGACGGCGGTCGCCGCCACCGCGTCGGGGGGCGCGACGATGGCGCCCACCGCGAAGGCGAGGGAGAACGGGATCGGGAGGATCGCATACACGACGAGGGCGACGCCGAGGGCGGTGAACAGGACCAGGCCGACGGACAGGCTGACGATCGTCACTCGGTGCGCCGCCACGTCGTACAGCGAGGTCGTGATCGCCGTGCTGTAGAGCAGCGGCGGCAGGATGCCGAACAGGACCAGTTCGGGTGTGAGCGTCACCTCGGGGACGAACGGGAGGAACGAGCCCAGGACCCCCACTGCGAGCAGGGCGAGCGGGGGTGGGACGGGGACGTGCTCGCACGCCTTCGTCACGGCGATGACCGTGGCGACGATCGCGACGAGAAGGACGGCGAGCTCCACGGGGCGATTCTCTCCTGTCGGGCGCCGTCATCGGGACAACGGGTGCGGGGTCGGACATGGACGCCGATGTACTACAGTTCGTAGTTGTAGGGCTGTGCGGCTCTCGCGCGGCTCCCGGCGCGGAACGAGGATGATCGAGCGTGGACGAGCGGCGGGACATCGCCCCCCTGTCGGCCCTGGGGACAGGGCGGCGCCGAGCCGGCCCGGTCCGGACCCAGCGGCCGGTCTATGTCGACCTGCTCCCGCCGTGCAACGCGGGGTGTCCGGCGGGGGAGAACATCCAGGCCTGGCTCGCCCATACCAAGGCCGGCCGGCACGAGGAGGCCTGGCGCGAACTGACCAGGGACAACCCCTTCCCGGCGGTCCACGGACGCGTCTGCTACCACCCCTGTGAGACGGCGTGCAACCGCGCCGAGCTCGACGGGGCGGTCTCGATCCACGCGGTCGAGCGCTTCCTCGGCGACCTCGCCATCGACCGCGACTGGATCTTCACCGGTCCGTCGGAGCGCTCGGGCAAGCGCGTGCTCGTCGTCGGCAGCGGCCCGAGCGGGCTCTCCGCGGCCTATCACCTCACGATGCTCGGCCACGAGGTCGTCATCCGCGACAACAGCCCGCTCGCGGGCGGCATGATGCGCTACGGGATTCCGAGCTATCGTCTGCCGCGACGCGTTCTCGATGCCGAGATCCGCCGCCTGCACCGGCTCGGTGTGCACTTCGAGCAGGACCACGTCGTCACCGACCTGCAGGCCGAGATGAGCGGGGACGGCTTCGACGCCGCGTTCGTCGCGGTCGGCGCCCACCTGTCCAAGCGCGTCGACATTCCCAACCAGGACGCAGGCAGGGTCCTCGACGCCGTCTCCTTCCTGCGCGGTGTCGAGTCTGGGGACCAGCCGCAGCTGCAGGGCCGGGTCGCGGTCTACGGCGGCGGCAACACGGCCATGGACGCGGCCCGCGTCGCGCGCCGGCTCGGCGCCGACGACACGATCATCGTCTACCGCCGCACCCGCGAGCAGATGCCCGCTCACGAGGAGGAGGCCCGCGACGCCGAGGACGAGGGCATCCGGATGAACTGGCTGCGAACGATCGCCTCGATGGGCGAGCGCGAGCTCACCGTCGAGATCCAGGCGCTCGACGAGAACGGCCGCCCGCACGGCACCGGAGAGTACGAGACCCTCGCCGCCGACACCGTCATCCTCGCGCTCGGCCAGGAGAGCGACACCCGCTTCCTCGCCACACTTCCCGGGATCGCCTTCGACGGAGACGTCGTCCAGGTCGACCCCGTGACGCTCATGACCGGTGCGCCGGGGGTCTTCGCCGGCGGCGACGCCGTGCCGAGCGAGCGCACCGTGACGGTGGGGGTCGGCCACGGCAAGAAGGCGGCCCGCAACATCGACGCGTGGCTGCGCGGCGGGACGTATGCGCCGCCGCCCAAGCACCCGCGCGCCGACCTCGACGTCCTGCACCTGTGGTACTTCGGCGACCACACCCGCCGGGAACAGAGCGAGCTCGACCCGGGGACCCGGGTCGAGGCCTTCGACGAGGTCGTCGCCGGACTCGAGCCCACCGAGGCCCGCTTCGAGGCCGGGCGGTGTCTCTCGTGCGGCAACTGCTTCGAGTGCGACGGATGTCTCGGCTCCTGTCCCGAGGACGCCATCGTCAAGCTCGGAGTCGGCCACCGCTACCGCTTCGACTACGACGCCTGCACCGGCTGCAGCACGTGCTTCCGGCAGTGCCCGGTCCACGCCATCGAGATGATCGGCGAGGACGACCCGCTGCCGCACAACGTCTTCCTGCCACCACCCGACCCGTCCGGAGTCGCCGACCCGGTGACCCCCGCGCCCGCCTCGCCCACGAGCGAGGTGCGACGATGACGGGCACCGAGGCCGCTCGCGCCCACCGGGCCACGATCGACGGCAACGAGGCGGCGGTGCGGGTCGCATACAAGCTGAGCGAGCTGTGCAGCATCTACCCGATCACACCGAGCTCGACGATGGCCGAGCTCGCCGACGAGTGGTCCAGCCACGAGGAGCCCAACCTCTGGGGCTCGGTGCCGACGGTCGTCGAGATGCAGAGCGAGGGCGGCGCCGCCGGCGCGCTGCACGGGGCATTGCAGGGCGGTGCGCTCTCGACGACCTTCACCGCCTCTCAGGGCCTGCTCCTGATGATCCCGAATATGTACAAGATCGCCGGCGAGCTCACCTCGACAGTGCTCCACGTGGCCGCGAGATCCCTTGCCGCCCAGGGACTGTCGATCTTCGGGGACCACCAGGACGTCATGGCGGTCCGGCAGACGGGCTTCGCGCTGCTGTCCTCCGGATCGGTCCAGGAGGCGCATGACCTGGCGCTCGTCGCCCACGCCGCCACGCTGCGCAGCCGGGTTCCGTTCATCCACTTCTTCGACGGCTTTCGGACCTCGCACGAGCTCAGCACCGTGGACCTCCTCGGCGAGGACGTCCTGCGTGCGCTCGTGCCGGAGGAGCTGGTCCGGGAACACCGGATGCGCTCGCTCAGCCCGGACCGGCCCGTCGTCCGCGGGACGGCCCAGAACCCCGACGTCTACTTCCAGGGCCGCGAGACGGTCAACCCCTTCTACGCACGCACCCCAAGCATCGTCCGGGACGTCATGCGGGAGCTCGGGGAGCGGACCGGTCGCCACTACGACCTCGTCGAGTATGCGGGGGCCGCCGACGCGGACCGCGTCATCGTCGTCATGGGGTCGGGCGGGGAGACGGCGGCCGAGACGGTCCGTCACCTCACTTCGGCGGGGGAGCGGCTCGGCGTGCTCCGGGTGCGGCTCTACCGGCCCTTCCCGGCGGCCGAGCTGTGCGCCGCGATCCCGGCGAGCGCCCGCGCGGTCGCCGTCCTCGACCGCACGAAGGAGCCGGGCTCGGAGGGCGAGCCGCTCTTCCTCGACGTCGTCTCGGCGCTCTCGGAGGCTGTGGCTCGCGGTGAGCGGGCGACGATGCCGCGGGTCGTCGGCGGCCGCTACGGCCTGTCGTCGAAGGAGTTCACCCCGGGGATGGTCGCGGGCGTCTTCGCCGCCCTGGCCCGAAAGGAGCCGCCGCGGCGGTTCACCGTCGGCATCAACGACGACATCTCGCACACGTCTATCCCCTACGACGCCGGCCTCGACATCGAGGAGGACGACACGATCCGCGCCGTCTTCTACGGGATCGGTTCGGACGGGACCGTCGGCGCGAACAAGAACACGATCAAGATCCTCGGCGCGGACGAGGACCGGTACGCGCAGGCCTACTTCGTCTACGACTCGAAGAAGTCCGGCGGCACGACCGTCTCGCACCTGCGCTTCGGACCGCACCCCATCGCCGCGCCGTACCTCGTCTCCGCGGCCGGGTTCGTCGGCGTCCACGACGCCGGGCTGCTCGACACCCTCGACGTCCTCGCTGTGGCTGCACCGGGCGCGGTGGTCCTGCTCAACACCGCCGTGCCCACCGACGAGGTCTGGTCCGGCCTCACCCGGTCGGTCCAGGAGGCCATCGTCGCCAAGGGGCTGCGGCTCTTCGTCGTCGACGCCGACCTCGTGGCGCGCGAAGCGGGTCTGCCCGGTCGCACGAACACCGTCCTGCAGACGTGCTTCTTCGCCATCTCCGGTGTGCTGCCGCGCGAGGAGGCGATCGAGCGGATCAAGGGGGCCATCCGGTCCACGTATGCCCGGCGCGGACCCGATGTCGTCGCACGCAACGAGGCGGCGGTGGATGCCGCCCTGGCCCACCTGCACGAGGTGGACGTCACCGCCGGAGCCGCGTCGACGACCTCGTCCCCCGCCCTGGTCCCCGCCGATGCGCCGACCTTCGTCCGCGACGTCACAGCCGCCATGATGGCCGGGCGCGGGGACGAGCTGCCCGTGAGCGCGCTGCCGGTGGACGGCACCTATCCCAGCGGGACCACCGCATACGAGAAGCGGCGGATCTCCGACCTCGTCGCCGAGTGGGACCCGGGCAGCTGCATCCAGTGCGGCAACTGTGCGTTCGTCTGCCCGCACAGCGTCATTCGAGCCAAGTTCTACGACGACGACGCCCTGACCGGCGCGCCCGAGGGCTTCGCCTCGGCACCGCTCAACGCGGCCGGCCTGCCCGACGCGCGCTACACGCTGCAGGTCTACGCCGAGGACTGCACGGGTTGCGGTCTGTGCGTGGAGGCATGCCCGGTGAGTCCGGTGCCCGGCACCGACCTCAAGGCCATCAACCTCGTCCCGGCCGGCCCCCGGCACGAGACGAGCGCGAGCGAGGTGGGCTTCTTCGAGAGTCTGCCGATGAACGACCGGACCCGGGTCGACTTCGGGACGGTGCGCGGAACGCAGTTCCTCGAGCCGCTGTTCGAGTTCTCCGGTGCCTGCTCGGGCTGCGGCGAGACGCCCTATCTGAAGCTGCTCACCCAGCTCTTCGGCGACCGGGCGACCGTCGCGAACGCCACCGGCTGCTCCTCGATCTACGGCGGAAACCTGCCGACGACGCCATGGACGACGAACGCCGCCGGGCGCGGCCCGGCCTGGTCGAACTCGCTCTTCGAGGACAACGCCGAGTTCGGGCTCGGCCTGCAGCTCGCCGCGGATCTGCACACCCGGCTCGCCCGCACCCGGCTCGCCGAGCTGCGTGAACGGATCGGGCCCGAGCTCGTCGACGCCATCCTCGACGCTGCGCAGGTGCGCGAGTCCGAGCTGGCCGCCCAGCGAGCCCGCATCGCCGAGCTCGAGCGCCGACTACCCGACATCGACGACCCTCGGGTGGCCGACCTGCGCAGCGTCATGGACCACCTCGTCCGTCGCAGCGTCTGGATCGTCGGCGGAGACGGCTGGGCCTACGACATCGGCTCCGGAGGGCTGGACCACGTCCTCGCGAGCGGTCGCAATGTCAACGTCCTCGTCCTCGACACCGAGGTGTACTCCAACACCGGCGGCCAGTCGTCCAAGGCGACCCCGATGGGTGCCGTGGCCAAGTTCGCCGCCGCCGGCAAGACCGTCGCGAAGAAGGACCTCGCGCTGCAGGCGATCGCGTACGGGAGCGTCTACGTCGCCCGAGTGGCCATGGGCGCGGATCCGCAGCAGACGCTGCGGGCCTTCCGCGAGGCCGAGGCGTATGCGGGGCCGTCGCTCATCATCGCCTACAGCCACTGCATCGCCCACGGCATCGAGATGAGCGAGGGACTGAACCAGCAGCAGCGGGCGGTCCGCTCGGGTCACTGGCCCCTGGTGCGCTACGACCCGACCGTGCGCGACGCCGGCGACAACCCGTTCATGCTCGACTCGTCGCGACCGTCCATCCCGCTGTCGGACTACATCTACCGGGAGCTGCGCTATCGCATGCTCCGCAACGCCAACCCGGACGAGGCCGAGCGACTTCTCGAGCTCGGTCAGCAGGCCGTCGACCAACGGTGGGCCGTCTATGAGGAGATGGCCACCCGAAGCGCGGCGCAGTTCGCCCCCGACTCGCGCCGGAAGCGCTCTTCCGCATCAGCCGTCACACCTGGAGACAGGAGCCCGTCATGGACCTGACCACCACCTATCTCGGCCTCGCCCTCCGCAGCCCGCTGGTGGCCTCGGCCTCCCCGGTCACCTCCCGGCTGGACCGGCTGCGGATGGTCCAGGACGCCGGCGTCGGTGCGGTCGTGCTGCCTTCGCTGTTCGAGGAGCAGGTCCGCCAGCAGGAGCTCGCGGACCTCGCGCTGACGGAGCGGCACGAGCATGCCTGGGGCGAGGCGCAGACCTACCTGCCCGGCGGCCCGGACGTCGACCTCGGCGGCACGGCTCCCTACCTGCGTCATATCGAGCGCGCCGTGGAGGCACTCGAGATCCCCGTGATCGCCAGCCTGAACGGTTCGACGCCCGGCGGGTGGACCGGCATCGCGCGGTCGATGGAGACCGCGGGCGCCGCGGCCATCGAGCTCAACGTGTATGCGGTGCCCGGCCGCACCTCGCTCACCGGAGCCGAGGTGGAGACCAGGCACCTCGACATCGTCGGCGACGTGGTCGCGGCGGTGTCCGTGCCGGTCGCGGTCAAGCTCAGCCCGTACTTCAGCTCGACGGCCGCCGTGGCGGCCGCCATCGTCGACGCGGGAGCGGCCGGGCTGGTGCTCTTCAACCGGTTCGTCCAACCCGACGTCGACGTCGAGGCGCTCACGGTGCACCCGTACCCGACCCTCTCGACGCGCGACGAGGGTCGGCTCGCCAGGACCTGGATCGCGCTCCTGCACGGGCGGCTCGGCGTCGCGTCACTGGCCGCCACGACCGGTGTCGAGACCGCGGAGGACGTCGCCGCATACCTCCTCGCGGGAGCGGACGTCGTCATGAGCGCCTCCGCCCTGCTGCGGCACGGTCCGGGGTATGCGGTGGACCTGCTCGGCGGTCTGCAGGCCTGGGCGGAGCGCAAGGGGTTCGCCTCGCTCGACGCGGTGCGCGGGGCCCTCGCCGTCGGCGCGGACGCCGACGGGGACCGGGTGGAGCGGGCCGGCTACGTCGCGGCGCTGGCCCAGGCGCGGTCGGTGTACGGCGACCTCATCGTGGAGTCATGACCTGGCTCCAGTGGATGCCCACGTCGAGCAGCAGCTCACGCAGCGTCGGCAGGGACAGGCCGACGACGTTGGTGTGGTCGCCCTCGATGCCTCTGACATAGGGCGCGCCGAGACCGTCGATCGTGAAGGCTCCGGCGACCCGCAGCGGCTCTCCGGTGGCGACGTAGTCCTCGATCTCCCGGTCGTCGAGGTCGGCGAAGTGGACCGCCGTGTCCACCGACGCCCCGACCGTGCCGCCGGTGCCGCCACTGGTCTCGGAGCGGTCGTCGACGAGCCAGTGGCCGGTGTGCAGGACGCCCGATCGGCCGCGCATGGTTCGCCACCGCTGGACCGCCTCGGCGGCGTCGGCCGGCTTGCCGTGGATCGCCCCGTCCAGCTCGAGCACCGAGTCGCATCCGACGACGACGTGGTCCCCGTCGTGCAGCTCGGCGGCAACGGCCTCGGCCTTGGCGCGGGCGAGCAGCAGGGCGACATCGGCCGGACCGAGGTCGCCGTAGCGCTCCCGGGCCTCGGCCTCGACGGCCGCCTCGTCGACGTCGCTGACGTACACGGTCGGCTCGATGCCCGCCTGGAGGAGCAGTCGACGTCGAGCGGGGGAGGCGGAGGCGAGGACCAGGTGGATGGGGGCGGACACGAGGCCCACCCTAGTGGCGGCGGCGATGGGTCGATCGGGTGAGTCCTCGCAGGTCCGTGCGCACAGCGTCCCCCGGGTGGCATACGGTTAGGACGTCATACCGCTTCGCTCCAGGGGGTCTCTGGTCATGAGTCGTCGTCGTCCGGTCGTCGTGGGGGTGCTCGCACTCTCGGCCGCCCTGGTCGGGTCCCTCCTCCCTGCTGCCAGCGGCTCGGCCGTGCCGGCCTCGGCGCCGGTGGCCGCGCTCGCCGTCGCGGACCCGGCACCCGGAGGCCTGGTGCCCTCGCCGGACCCGAACGAGGTCGGCGGCGCATCCGACGGGACCCTGATCGGAACCCCGTTGGAGCCCAGCCAGGACGTCGAGGAGATCAAGACACTCCAGCAGCAGGCCCGTCCGGTCGACACGAGCGGCGCCGTGGACAAGCTGCGCCGGCTGGCCGAGCAGAACCCGGGCATCACCCAGTCGCCGGCCTACCAGATCGTCAGCGGCTACCAGAAGTCGTCGAGCGTCCTGCAGAGCGTCCCGGTCGGCAAGCGCAGCTACGAGGACCGGCCGGTCACGCACCGCAACGGCTTCGGCAAGCGGGACGCCAGTGGGGTGCGCATGTTCAGCTGGCCGGGTGAGGACACCCTCTACAACCACCCGGTGGGGCAGTCGCAGTACGTCATCCTCAACCTCAACTCGTACCGGCTCACGGGGGAGACCGTCTACCTCGAGATGGCGCGGGTCAACGCCCAGCGGCTCATCGACACCCGGGTCGAGTCCGCGGGCGGCTGGTACTACCCCTACGACTTCGACTTCGCCGTCCACGGCGACACCACCCAGACCCTCAGGGCGCCGTGGTACTCCGCGATGGGACAGGGACAGGCGCTGTCCGCGTTCACCCGCATGTACGAGGTCACGCGAGAGCCGAAGTGGAAGGAGGCGGCGGACCGCACGTTCATCTCCCTGCTGCAGGCCCCCAACGGCAACGCCCCGTTCAGCTCCAGGGTCGACGGACAGGGTCGGCTATGGCTCGAGGAGTACCCCCGTTACCCGGTCGAGAACAGCGAGATGGTCCTCAACGGGCACATCTTCGCGCTCTTCGGGCTGCACGACTACTGGCAGATGAGCGGCCGGACCCAGCTCGTCGCCGACGTCATCCTCGGCGGGCTGAAGACCGTCGAGCTCACGGCGCTCAACGGGTTCCGGCGGCCGAGCTGGGCCAGTGTGTACTCCCTCTGGCACGCCTACCCGTCCTTCACGTACCACCACATCCACACCGACCAGTTCACCGACCTGTGGACGATGACGAAGAGCCCCTTCTGGGTCACGACGTCGACGACGTACCGCACCGACTGGGCGGTGCGCGGAACCGCCGGGGTCGTCGTGCTGACGCCCCGGGTGAAGACGATGTACAAGCTCGACTCCGAGCACCGGATCACGGCGACACGTCAGGTCTCGATCGGCTCCCAGACGGCGGCGTCGTTCGACCAGCGCTGGCGGATCCAGGGTGGGCCGATGGCGCTGCGGATCATCAACGGGGCCTACGCCGGTTGGTGGGTCGAGGAGAAGTTCGGCACGGCCTGGGCACGGGGAGCCACCGACGTCCACCTGTACGAACCGCAGGTGAAGCTCACGTTCGGTGGGAACAAGCTGTACTCCGCCTACCGGTTGGACAGCGTCGGCAACGTCGTCGGCTCCAAGACGCTCTTCATCACCCGCAACTCGAACGCCCCGACCCGACGCTCGGCGATCGTCCAGGGCCGACCCGCGTACTACATGCACGTGGGCGCCTTCGCGGGCTACTGGGTGCCGGTCCAGAGCACGGTCTACGTCGGCGCGTACTGACCGTCGGCGGCGCGGCCGGCCGGCCATGGTCCACCGGGCGGCCGTCCATCCGCTGACGTAGCGTGGGCGACGTGACACCCACGCCGCCCACCCGTCGGATGACCGAGGTCGACGCCATCGCGACCGACTACTTCACCGAGCGGGTCGCCCTGAGTCCGATGGAGGCCACCTACCTCGGCGTCCCCGGCCGCGACGAGGAGCTCGACGACCTGTCCCCGGCGGGTTTCGCGGCGCACTCCGCGCTACGCCGCCGCACGCTCGCCCGCCTCGCCGACGTCCGCCCCGCCGACGACGTCGACGAGGTGACCGTCGCCGCGATGCGTGAGCGGCTCGGTCTCCACGAGGAGCTCTACGCCAGCGGCGAGGAGGAGCGCACCCTCAACAACATCGCCTCCCCGCTGCAGGCCGTCCGCGACATCGTCGACCTCATGCCGACGGCGACGGATGAGCACTGGGTGACGATCGGCCGACGGATGGCGGCTGTGCCGGCCGCGCTGCAGGGGTGGCAGGAGACCTTGCAGCTCGCCGCCTCCCTCGGTCACGTGGCGGCCCGCCGCCAGGTCGAGGCCTGCATCCGCCAGTGCGACGACCTGACCGCCGACGACGGGTACCTGACGGCCTTGCTCGAGCGGGCGCGCACCACCGACGGCGAGCTCTCCGACGGCGTGCGCTCCGCCCTGGGTGAGGGCGTCGCGGGAGCGGCCCGCGCATACCAGGATCTGAGTCGCGTGCTCCGCGAGAGTCTGCTTCCACGGGCGGCAGAAGCCGACGCGGTCGGCCGGGAGCGCTACGCGCTGCACTCGCGCGACTTCCTCGGGGCGAGCATCGACCTCGAGGAGACGTATGCGTGGGGGCAGGAGGAGCTCGCGCGGATCGTCGCCGAGATGGAGGCGACCGCGCAGCGGATCCGTCCCGGCGCCACGGTCAAGGAGGCGATCGCCGCACTCGACGCCGACCCGGCCTACCGCTTGGCCGGCACCGAGGCGCTGCGCGCGTGGATGCAGGAGAAGGCCGACGAGGTGATCGCGGAGTTCGCCGACGTCCACTTCGACATCCCCGAGCCGGTCCGGCGGATCGAGTGCATGATCGCACCGACGCACACCGGCGGCATCTACTACACCGGGCCGAGTGAGGACTTCGAACGGCCCGGACGGATGTGGTGGTCGGTGCCGAGGGGGGTCACCGACTTCGGCACCTGGCGCGAGCTCACGACCGTCTACCACGAGGGGGTCCCGGGTCACCACCTGCAGATCGCGCAGACGGTGTACCGCAAGGAGCTGCTCAACCCGTGGCGCCGCCTGATGTGCTGGACCTCCGGCCACGGTGAGGGATGGGCGCTGTACTCGGAGCGGCTCATGCACGAGCTGGGCTACCTCGACGACCCGGGGAACTACCTGGGGATGCTCGACGGCCAGTCCCTGCGCGCCGCGCGGGTGGTGCTCGACATCGGGGTGCACTGCGGCTTCGAGGCGCCGGCCGAGGTCGGTGGGGGTGCCTGGACCTATGACAAGGCGTGGGCCTTCCTCTCCGAGCACGCGAACATGGAGGAGGGCTTCCTCCGCTTCGAGCTCGACCGCTACCTCGGGTGGCCGGGGCAGGCGCCGAGCTACAAGATCGGCGAGCGACTCTGGCTGCAGATCCGGGAGGAGCTGTCGGCGCGGGAGGGTGACTCGTTCGATCTCAAGGCGTTCCACCGTCGGGCGCTGGACCTCGGCTCCGTCGGACTCGACGTCCTGCGGGATGCCCTGGTGCCCTCGGTCTGAGTCGCGCCGGGTCGAGGACCGGCCCGTCCGGAAGTGAGGAAGGACTCCTCCATCGGTCAGGGAGCCGCAACGGGTCATATTCTGGAAGTGCCGGATTCGGCCGAGGACGTGGTCAGATGATCGTGTGGTCGCGCTGTAGTGACGTTGCACGGGGTCGGTCGCCTGGTTGCTGGGACAGCGAGAAGGCCTGGGTGACCAGCCGTCGTCGGCCCCGTCTCTTCGGGCGCCGCACGCCAGGGCGGTCAAGGGCGGTCCGTGGCTGGACACGGGCTTCCGGGCCGCCGCTGCCGGACATGGACCGGCTGTTTCACCACATCGCGATTGCCGAGGGCCCTGACGAACGCGACAAGCTGCTCCGAGACCTGATGCGCCGCCGCGGTCCGGTGGTCGTGTCGTTCATCAACGCGCACGGTGCGAACCTGGCGTGGTCGGATCCGGAGTTCCGCGACGCGCTGCTGGCCGCCGATCTCCTCCTGCGCGACGGAATCGGCATGGCGATCGCGATGCCGTGGCTGGGACTCGCCCCGGGGCTGAACCTCGAGGGCACCGACCTCATCCCCGAGATCCTCCGGACCTACGCCCACCGGAGGATCGCTCTGGCGGGGTCCACCAG
>JBAUUB010000123.1:0-2921 GCA_049582485.1 Dermatophilaceae bacterium | reverse complement strand
TAGTACTCGAGCAAGTCCCCGGACACGCGGGTGATGTCGCGCGGTGGCAGGGCGATCGCCCCGTCATAGGGCCGGTCCATGTCCGCCATGGCGACGAGGAAGAGCGTGAAGACGCCGCCGAGCGTGATGAGGAGCCGTCTCGCGCCGGAACCGCGGGCAGGTCATTGGCGTCTCATCCACCATGCGGACCAGGGCGATCACCATGCGCGTCACCATGGTGGTTCCGGCCGCCGTTGCCATCGCCCTGACCGTGGTCGGGTGCGGGTCGGGTGACGGGTCGCCGAGTTCGCCGTCCTCCCAGGGCGTCCTGGCGGACACCACCGGGGACTCGCCGTTCTATCTGGAGAACGTCTCCGTGCGAGTCGCCGAGTCCTTCCCGGTCCAGCTGTTCCTCGACGTCTCCGGCAACGCACCGACACCGTGTCACTCGGTCGCCTACGTCGTGCAGAAGGACGAGGTAGGGATCGCGGTGAGTATCACCTCGCAGTCCTCGACACAGGCGTGCGCCCAGGTGCTCGACCCCCGTCAGCTGGTGATCCCCCTCGGCCCGTCCGAACTCCCGGTCACCGTCACCGTCAACGACGACGAGTACGTCGAGACCGTGCGGCCCTGACGGCGCGGCCACCCGAAGAACCGCCGAGCCCCAGCGGACCCCGGCGTGCCGGGGGACTCAGCGTTGCGGTGGCTCGGTTCCGTCGGTGGGTCGAGGGGCAGTGTCGGTCGGACCCGACGTGACCGGCTGCGTCGCCGGTCCCCGTGCGGACTGACCGTCCTCGACCTTGTGCTCGGCGACCTCCGCACGCTTGCGCGCCTCGCTCGTCGAGATCCGCTGCTCGGCGAGCCGGGCCTCGGTCTCGCGCACCTGACGCTCACGCTCGCGCAGCTCGCGCTCCCACTTCGCCTGGTTCTCCTTCTCGCGCGCCGCCCGGTCGAGCTCGGCCTGCCGGGCCGCCTCCTTGGCCTCCCGGCTCTTGCGCACCCGCCGCCTGGTGCCGATCCGGACCAGGGCCCAGCCCCACCACAGCAGTGTCATGGCGACCGCACCGGCGATCACCAGCGCGAGCGGCGACATCGAGTAGCTCTGGTTGAGAACCTCGAGCTGGATCGGATCGAGGGCCGAAGTTCCGGCGAACAGGAACAGCGCACCCGCGAGCGCGAGCACGATCAGGATCAGACCCAGGATGATCATGGCCGGTGCTTCCCCCTGACAGTGGAGCGGAGCCGTCCGAAGGCGCGGAGAACGTCGCGGAGGGCGTGGTCCCTCCCAGGCTATCCGCGATACGGCTTCGACGCCCGTCAATGCGCACATGCCACGACTCGCTCCGTCCCGGTCCGGAGCCCAGGTCGGCCGGTCCTGCGCTCAGGCCGGCTGGTTCCGGTCCGCCTCGCGGGGCGGCAGGGCTCCGGTCGCTCCGCTGAGCGCGGCCCGGAGCAGCGCGCAGGCCCGGGCCTTGTCCAGCGGCTCGTTGCCGTTGCCGCACTTGGGCGACTGGACGCACGAGGGACAGCCCCGCTCGCAGGCGCACTCCTCCACGCGGGTCGCCGTCGCGGTCAGCCACTCACGCCACTGTTCGAAGGCCCGCTCGCTGAACCCCGCGCCCCCCGGATACCCGTCGTAGATCATGATCGTCGGGGCGCCGGTGTCCGGGTGGAGGTCGGTCGAGACACCACCGATGTCCCACCGGTCGCAGGTCGCCATGAGAGGCAGCATGCCGATCGCTGCGTGCTCGGCCGCATGAGCCGCTCCCGGGATGTCCTCGAGCGCTACTCCCGCTGCGGCAAGGGTCTCCTCGCTCTGGACCCACCACACCGCCATCGTGTCGAGAGCCCGCTCGGGCAGATCCAAAGCATGCTGCCCGATCACCTCGCCGCTGGGCAGCCGGCGCACGAACGACGTCACCTGGCCCGTGACCCGGACGGCCCCGTAGGAGACCTCGGCCCCCCCATACCGGATCGTCCTGTCGCGTCGCACGATCCGGAACTCGCTGCGCGACTGCGCTGTGGTCGACCATCCGGGATCGCCCCGCACGACCGTCGCCACGCCCGCGTCGAGGTCGAGGTCGGTCACGACGTAGGAGTCGCCCTGGTGGACGTGCACCGCGCCCGTGTGAACCTGCTGGTGTGCGCTCGCCTCGTCGATCGTCCCGACCACCCGGCCCGTCCCACGCTCGACGATCGAGACCACTGCCGTCACGCCGCGCAGTGAGACGTGGTCGGTCGCTCGGTCCTCGCGAGCCCAGTACCACCCGGTCGGTCGTCGGCGGAGGATGCCCGCGCGTGTGAGTCGTTCGACCACCTCGCTTGCGTGCGGACCGAACAGGTCGAGGTCGGGGTCGCTCAACGGGACCTCGGCCGCTGCGGCCGCGAGGTGCGGCGCGAGGACGCGCGGGTTGCCCGGGTCCATGACGGTGTGCTCGACGGGCTCACCGAACACCGCGTGCGGGTGCCGGATGAGATAGGCGTCGAGCGGGTCGTCGGCGGCGACGAACACGCCGAGGGCCGGCTGGCCGGCCCGGCCGGCCCGACCCCACTGCTGCCACAAGGAGGCTCGTCGTCCTGGCCAGCCGGCGACGACCACGGCATCCAGCCCGGCGACGTCGACGCCCAGCTCGAGGGCATTGGTCGCCGCCAGTCCGCGGATCGCCCCGGAGCGGACGTCCCGCTCGAGCTCGCGCCGCTCCGCCGGAAGGTACCCACCGCGGTAGGCGGCGACCGGGGGCGGGGTGCCGTCGGGGGAGGTGACCTGCCGCGCGGCCAGCCGGCGACGGGTGGAGGTGGCCAGCGCCTCGACTCCTGCCCGGGAGCGGGCGAACGCGACGGTCTGCGCACCGGTCTCGACCAGGTCGGCCATCAGCGCGGCGGCCTCGGTCGTCGCCGACGCCCGAGCGCCGGTCTCCTCCTCGGTCCGTGGCTCCCACAGC
>JBAUUB010000122.1:0-11528 GCA_049582485.1 Dermatophilaceae bacterium | reverse complement strand
GCGCATGGACGTCGAGCGTCACGTCGTCACGGTCGGCGGCGCCCAGGTGAATCTTCCGCTCAAGGAGTTCGAGCTGCTAGAGATGCTGCTGCGCAACGCCGGTCGCGTGCTGACCCGGGGCCAGCTGATCGACCGGGTGTGGGGCAGCGACTACGTGGGTGACACCAAGACCCTGGACGTCCACATCAAGCGCCTCCGGGCCAAGATCGAGGCCGACCCCGCTGCGCCGCGGCACATCATCACGGTGCGTGGCCTTGGGTACAAGTACGAGGCGGACCCGCAACAGACGAGCTGAGGTGGAGCCGGGCGGCGGGCCCTCAGCCCCCGCTGGGGCTGAACTCGGTGTAGAGCGGGATGCTCGTCGAGACCGTCGGGGCGTTGACCACCGCCGGAGCGCCCTCGTCGACCTGCACCTGCATCGGGACGACCGCTCCGGGCGCGACGGGCAGGCTGTCGATGGTCAGGCCGGCGTCTCCGGGGGGCGATGCCTGCAGGGCCGAGTTGGCCGGGACGTCGATCGTCGCGGGAGAGGCGCCCTCGGCCTGGAAGGTGACCGTCACCTCGTCGGCGGAGTTGTTGACGACGTATGCGGAGATCGTCGCCTCGGCTCCCTCCTCGGTGCCGATGACGATGATGTCGCGAACCTCGACCGCATCCACCGTCACGGACACGCCGTCGCCCGGGTTGTACGGGATCTCCGTCGCCATGGGCGAGAACACGGCGCAGCCGGAGAGCAGCGCGGAGGCGGCGAGGGCGCTCACAGCGGCAAGAGGGCGGCGGCCGCGGCGGGGTGCGGAGATCGTCGTCGAGGTCACGGGGATACAGTACCGTCCCGGTCACCGCCTCAGTCGGACAGCCGTTTGTGGACTGGCGACGGGGCGTTCACGAGCCCCTTGAGATACACGAATTCGCCCGGAAGTCAAGCCTCGTCGCGTAGTCCGAGACTCCCCAGGTGAGGCCGGGGAAGGGGTCGTGAGCAGCAGTGATGCGTTCTCGTCGACCGCCGACCCCGGGCGTGGCGTGTTAAACTGGACACCCGCGAAAGGGGATAACACCACATGGTTTTCAAGGTCGGCGAAACGGTCGTGTACCCGCACCACGGTGCGGCTCTGATCGAAGAGATCAACATCCGCACGATCAAGGGCGTTGAGAAGCAGTACCTCAAGCTCAAGGTCGCACAGGGCGATCTCACCATCGAAGTACCAGCAGAGAACTGCGACCTCGTCGGGGTCCGGGACGTCGTTGGCAAGGAGGGCCTGGACCGCGTGTTCGAGGTCCTGCGAGCCCCCTACACCGAGGAGCCGACCAACTGGTCGCGCCGCTATAAGGCCAACCTCGAGAAGCTCGCCTCCGGTGACGTCATCAAGGTCGCCGAGGTCGTCCGCGACCTGTGGCGTCGCGACAAGGACCGCGGCCTGTCGGCCGGCGAGAAGCGCATGCTCTCCAAGGCGCGCCACATCCTGGTCTCCGAGCTCGCGCTCGCGGAGAAGACCGATGAGGAGAAGGCCGAGACGATCCTCGACGAGGTTCTCGCCTCCTGATCAGCGGCGAGTGACCTCGTCCCGCATCACGTGACCGACGCCGACGCTGTGCACCACAGCGTCGGCGTCGTCGTCGTCGCCGCCGGCAGCGGCACCCGCTTGAGGGCCGGCCGGCCGAAGGCGTTCGTCGAGCTTGCGGGCTCGACGCTCCTGGCGCGGGCCCTGGAGGGTGCACTCGCCGGAGGCGCGTCTGCCCTGGCTGTCGTCGTCCCCGATGAGCTCATCGACGAGGCCCGGGCGATCGTCGACCTCGTGTCGGGCGACCTCGTGGCAGGAGACCGGCGGGTCACGACCGCTGTGGTCGCCGGCGGCGCCGAGCGCACCGACTCGGTCCGGGCTGGTCTGGCGGCACTGGGGTCGGGATACGAGATCGTGCTGGTCCACGACGCCGCCCGGTGCCTGACCCCGGTCGCCGTCTTCGAACGGGTGATCGCCGCGGTGGCCGCGGGCGCTGCGGGAGCGGTGCCCGGCATACCTGTCATCGACACCGTCAAGACGGTCGACGCGCGCGGGGTCATCACAGGGACCCCCGACCGCTCGGCCCTGCGGGCCGTCCAGACCCCGCAGGGCTTCGCGGCCGAGATCCTGCGCGCCGCCTACGCAGCCGGGCTCCGTGCGACGGACGACGCGGCGCTCGTGGAGATGTGCGGCCATGAGGTGGTCGTCGTCGACGGCGACCCTCTCGCGTTCAAGATCACGACCACGGACGACCTCGAGCGCGCTCGCGCGCTGGTCGCGGAGGAGGACCGATGACCGGCATGCCGCGCGTGGGGATCGGCACGGACGTCCATGCGTATGCGGTGGCCGGGTCCGCACGTGAGCTCTGGATCGCGGGACTGCACTGGCCGGGCGAACGCGGGCTCGAGGGGCACTCGGACGCCGACGTCGCCGCTCACGCGGCCTGTGACGCGGTCTTCACGGCCGCCGGGATCGGTGACCTGGGGTCGCACTTCGGGACCGACCGTCCGGAGCTGGCCGGTGCGTCCGGGGCCACGCTGCTCGCCGAGGCGGCCCGGCTCGTGCGCGAGGCGGGTTTCGAGATCGGCAACATCGCGGTCCAGGTCATCGGCAACCGGCCCCGCATCGGCTCCCGGCGGGCCGAGGCCGAGGCCGCCCTGAGCGAGGCTGCGGGGGCACCCGTGTCGGTGAGTGGGACCACGACCGACGGGCTCGGCCTGACCGGCCGTGGTGAGGGCATCGCCGCGATCGCCACCGCGCTGGTCGTTCCGAGCCGGACTTAAGGCTCGTCCCGCCCTCCGGACGGCGGTGTCGCCAAGCGACTGTCGGTGCCGTCCGGCAGAGTGTCGGTCATGGCGACCTCACGACGACGGCCCCGTGCACCGGGAGTCGATCCTGCGCAGGATGGGCGACCCACTCACCGGTGCGCCATCATCCCGCCGTATGTCCTAGAGGCCCTCGAGGCGTCCGGCGACCCGGTGCTGCAGCGGCACGCGCGGTTGACGATGGAGCAGAACGCCGAGCTGCGCCGACACCGCAGCTCGCCGACGGCCGTCCCGCCACCGCCGCGTGCCGAGCAGGTGCCGTCGGGGGCCGAGAGCGCGGCGGGTCGGCCGAGCCGCACCGTCTTCGACGCCCGCAGCGGGACCGCTCTGCCGGGGGAGCGGGTCCGTGCCGAGGGCGAGCCGGACACCGGGGACGTCGCCGTCGACGAGGCCTACGCGGGTCTCGGCGCCACCCATGCGCTGTGGTGGGCCGAGTACTCACGGGACAGCCTCGACGGCCGGGGCCTGCCGTTGCTCGCGACGGTCCACTACGGGCGGGGATACGACAACGCCTTCTGGGACGGCGACCGGATGGTCTTCGGTGACGGCGACGGCGTGATCTTCGGCCGCTTCACAGCGAGCCTGGACGTGATCGGTCATGAGCTCGCGCACGGTGTCACCCAGTACACCTCCGGACTCGTCTACCGAGGGCAGCCCGGCGCGCTGAACGAACACGTCTCGGACGTCTTCGGCGTCCTCGTCGTCCAGCGCGAGCTGGGGCAGCGGGCCGACGAGGCCGACTGGCTCGTCGGCGCCGACCTCTTCCTGCCCGGGGTGAGCGGCGTCGCGCTGCGGTCGATGCGAGAGCCGGGCACCGCATACGACGACCCGAGGCTGGGCCGCGACCCGCAGCCGGCGCACATGGACGACTTCGTCGTGACGGCCGCCGACTACGGCGGCGTCCACATCAACTCCGGGATCCCGAACCGCGCCTTCGTCCTCGCGGCGACGGCGATCGGGGGCTTCGCATGGGAGCGGGCCGGGACGATCTGGGTCGATGCGATCACCGGGGACATCGCCGCCGACTGTGACTTCGTCACGTTCGCCGCGCTGACCGAGGGCGCTGCCGCCCGACGGTTCGGCGTCGGCTCGCTCGAGCACCGGGCCGTGCGCGAGGCGTGGATGACCGTCGGCGTCACGACAGCGCGGGAAGGCCGGCTCTCCGGCGGGGCGAGCCCGTCAACCGGGTCCGCACCGCCCTCCGACTCCGCACCGCCCTCCGACTCCGCACCGTCCTCCGATGTCGTCGACGCCGAGGTCCTGGTCCGCAGGTCCGGTGGCTTCACCGGCGTGGTCCGTGAGCGGCGGGTGCGCCTCGAGGAGCTCGAGCCGGCGGAGGCCCGGGCGTGGGCCGACCTGCTCACCGGTCCGGAGCTGCGCGCCGCCGCCGCACGCGCGGAGCGGGCGGAGTCGGCGCGGGTGGCCGACCGCTACAGCTATGCGGTCTGCTGCGACGAGCCCCCGGTCGACGTCGAGGTGCCCGAGACCGCCCTGGACGAGCCGACGCGTGAGCTGCTCGAGCGGGCCCTGCGGGGGGAGCAGTGACCCTGCCGCCACTGCCCACGTGCGGCGCCGGTCAGCGCCCCCGCTGTCGCGGCGAGATCACTCGTGCCAGGCGCTGGAGTTCCGACACATGGCCGCAGACCGCCTCCCGACCGGCTGGGGTGATGGCCACCGAGGTCCGGATCCGCCCGTCCGCGAGAGCCTTGCGCAGCACGACGTAGCCTGCGGTCTCCAACGCCTTGAGGTGCTTGGACAACGAGGCGTCGGCCAGACCGAGCTCGTCACGCAGCTCGGCGAACTCCACGCTCGGGCGCGGGGTGAGCACCGCACAGATCTGCAGTCGGTTGGGCTCGTGGATGACGCGGTCGAAGCGCGGGTGCGGGCTCACCGCTCGATCCTAGTCCGATCGCTTTCCGCTCGGGAAAGGCGCCGGGCGCCCGATTCGTGCTCGGCCGGCCAGGTGGCCGACCGGCACATGCTTGCTCCGGGCGCGCACCGCATACAACAGTGGGTGGCGACAGTCAGCACGGTCGCTGCGTGCGCAGCCACCACGCCAGAACGACACGACTACAGCACAGGAGCCAGCCGCCATGCCGCAGACCGTCAAGGGCGTCATCGCCCGGGCCGAGGGCCAGCCCGTCGAGCTGACCGACATCGTCATCCCCGACCCTGGCCCCGGTGAGGCCGTCGTCGCCGTCCAGGCCTGCGGGGTCTGCCACACCGACCTGCACTACCGGGACGGCGGGATCAACGACGAGTTCCCGTTCCTGCTCGGGCACGAGGCCGCCGGCACCGTCGAGGCGGTCGGTGAGGGCGTCACCGAGGTGGCCCCTGGCGACTTCGTCATCCTCAACTGGCGGGCCGTCTGCGGCAACTGCCGCGCCTGCCACCGCGGGAAGCCGTGGTACTGCTTCGCGACGCACAACGCCACCCAGAGGATGACCCTCACCGACGGCACCGAGCTCACGCCGGCGCTCGGCATCGGCGCGTTCGCCGAGAAGACGCTCGTCGCAGCCGGCCAGTGCACCAAGGTCGACCCTGACGCGGATGCCGCCGCGGTGGGGCTGCTCGGGTGCGGGGTGATGGCCGGCTTCGGCGCGGCCGTGCACACCGGTGGGGTGGGTCTCGGCGACAGCATCGCCGTCATCGGCTGCGGCGGGGTCGGCAACGCCGCCATCCAGGGCGCCAAGGTCAGCGGCGCGACGACGATCATCGCCGTCGACGTCGACGACCGCAAGCTCGAGCACGCCAAGCGGTTCGGTGCCACCCACACGGTCAACAGCTCCACCGAGGACGCAGTCGAGCGGATCCGTGAGCTCACCGGTGGTTTCGGGGCCGACGTCGTCGTCGAGGCCGTCGGCCGGCCGGAGACCTACGAGCAGGCGTTCTACGCGCGTGACCTCGCCGGCACCGTCGTCCTGGTGGGGGTCCCCACCCCCGAGAAGCAGGTGACGCTCCCGATGATCGACATCTTCGGCCGGGGCGGCTCGCTGAAGTCCAGCTGGTACGGCGACTGCCTGCCCAAGCGCGACTTCCCGATGCTCGTCGACCTGTACCGCCAGGGTCGCTTCGACCTCGACGCTTTCGTCACCGAGAAGATCGGCATCGGCGACGTCGAGGCGGCGTTCGAGAAGATGCACCGCGGAGAGGTGCTGCGGTCCGTCGTCATCATCGACTCCTGAGGAGGTTCTGACATGACCGACAACGTGAACAGTTCCGAGGACACAGCCCAGCCGGCGCTGCCCGTCTCCTCGGGAGGGGTGCGCATCGACCGGGTCGTCACCTCCGGGGTCTTCGAGCTCGACGGCGGATCATGGGAGGTCGACAACAACGTGTGGGTGGTGGGCGACGACAGCGAGTGCGTCGTCATCGACGCCGCGCACGACGCCCAGGCCATCAGGGAGGCCGTCGGCGACAGGGTCGTCTCGGCCATCCTGTGCACCCACGGCCACAACGACCACATCGACGCCGTCGTCGCCCTGCAGGACCTCACCGGCGCCGAGGTGCAGATCCATCCCGACGACCGGATGCTCTGGGACGCGGTGATCGACGCCGAGCCGGACCACGACCTCGCCGACGGGGACCGCATCATGGTCGCGGACGTCGCCCTGGAGGTGCTGCACAGCCCGGGCCACTCGCCGGGCGCCTGCTGCTTCTACGCCCCGGCTCTCGGAGTCGTGTTCTCGGGCGACACCCTGTTCAACGGCGGGCCCGGCGCGACGGGTCGCTCCTACAGTTCGTTCCCGACGATCATCGACTCGATCTCGTCCCGGCTGCTCTCCCTGCCGGACGAGACCGTCGTCCTCACCGGCCACGGCGACCACACGACCATCGGCGCCGAGAAGCCCCACCTGCAGGAGTGGATCGACCGCGGCCACTGAGGCGATGCGCGGGAGGGGGCCTTCCCTTTAACGGGTGGGGAGAGAAAGGGATCGTTCACCACGCTTAGTTACCGTGGTCAACGATCCCTTTCCCGGTTGGGGAGAGAAAGGTGAGCACCCGCCGCGCCGGTAGGCTGACCGGGTGAGTCTGCACCTCTACGACACCGCGACCCGCTCGCTGCGCGAGTTCACGCCGCTGACGCCAGGCAGGGTGGGGATGTACATCTGCGGGCTCACCACGCAGGGCGCCCCGCACATCGGGCACGTCCGTTTCGCCGTGGCTTTCGATGTGCTGCGACGGTGGCTCGAGCGCGGACACGGCTACGAGGTCGACCTGATCCGCAACGTCACCGACATCGACGACAAGATCCTCGCCCGGGCGGTCGAGTCCGGGGAGCAGTGGTATGCGCTCAGCTACCGCAACGAGGTGGAGACGGCGGAGGCGCTCCGGCTCCTCGGGGTCCTGCCGCCGACCTACGAGCCGCGGGCGACGGGGCACGTGCCCGAGATGATCCAGCTCATGGAGACGATCATCGACAAGGGGCACGCCTACCCGGCCGCGGATGGCAGCGGCGACGTGTACTTCGACGTCCGGTCCTGGCCGGGCTACGGCTCACTCACGCGACAGCGCCTCGAGGACATGTCAGACGCCGAGGACGCCGACCCGCGAGGCAAGCGCGACCCACGCGACTTCGCGCTGTGGAAGGGACGCAAGCCCGGCGAGCCGGAGACCGCCTCCTGGCCGACGCCGTTCGGACCGGGACGTCCCGGCTGGCACCTGGAGTGCTCGGCGATGGCGCGCAAGTACCTCGGCGACACCTTCGACATCCACGGCGGCGGGGTCGACCTGCGGTTTCCGCACCATGAGAACGAGCAGGCCCAGTCGCAGGCCGCCGGTCTCGGCTTCGCCCGGTACTGGCTGCACAACGCCTGGGTGACGGTCAAGGGGTCGAAGATGGGCAAGTCCCTCGGCAACGCGCTCGCCGTCACCGAGCTGACCCGCACAGTCCGGCCCCTCGTGCTGCGCTACTACCTCACGGCCGCGCACTACCGGTCGATGATCGAGTACCACGACGGCGCGCTGGACGAGGCCCAGGCCGCGGTCGAGCGGATCGAAGGGTTCCTCTCTCGCGCCCTCCCGGAGGTCGAGACCCTCAGTCCGACCGGCGAGGAGACCCTGCCCGAGGCCTTCGTCACCGCCATGGACGACGACATCGCCGTTCCCGGCGCACTCGCGGTCATCCACGAGACGGTGCGCGCCGGCAACAGCGCACTCGACCGGGGCGAGACGGACGCCGCCCGGACCGACGCATACCTCATCGTTGCGATGGCCGACGTTCTCGGCGTCAACCCGCTCGACCCGGCCTGGCGAGCCTCCACCCGCGGCACCCGTGGACCGGACGCGACCGGCGCCCTCGACGCCCTCATCCAGGGGCGGCTGGCCGCTCGGGCCCAGGCGCGTGCGGCGCGAGACTTCGCCGCGGCAGACGCCATCCGCGATGAGCTCGCGGCAGCCGGGGTCGTCATCGAGGACACCGCGGTCGGTCCGCGGTGGTCCCTCGCCTCACCGCCAAGCAGTACTCTCGACGACACCCTGGAGGCCTGACATGGCCGGCAACTCATCCCGCCGGGGCGCCGTGCGCCGGTCCGGCTCGAAGAAGGGCGCACTGGTCGGCTCCGGCGGGCAGCGCCGCAAGGGCCTCGAAGGCAAGGGCCCCACGCCCAAGGCCGCCGAGCGGCCGAACCACAAGGCCTACCGGAAGGCCCGGGCCGCCGGCAAGGGGCGCGAAGGCGGCGCGTCCGGGCGCGGCGGCTCCCGTCCGCCCCGCCGCGACCGGGCCAGTAGCGAGATCGTCGCCGGACGCAACGCCGTCGTCGAGGCCCTCCGGGCGAACGTGCCTGTCGTGACGCTCTACATCGCCGGGCGCATCGAGAGCGACGACCGCGTCAAAGAGGCGCTCAAGATCGCCGCCGAACGCACGATCCCGGTTCTCGAGACCCCGCGTGGTGAGCTGGACCGGCTGACCGACGGTGCGGTCCACCAGGGCCTCGCCATCCAGGTGCCGCCATACGAGTACGCGCACCCGAGCGACTTCGTCGATCCCGAGACTCCTGGGATCCCCCTCGTGGTCGCTCTCGACGGCATCACCGACCCGCGCAACCTCGGCGCCATCATCCGTTCGGTGGGTGCCTTCGGCGGCCATGGTGTCGTTGTTCCGGCCCGTCGTTCGGTCGGCATGACCGCCTCCGCGTGGAAGACCAGCGCCGGCGCCGCGGCCCGCGTCCCGGTCGCGCAGGCCAACAACCTGACGACAACGCTCAAGGAGTACCGCAAGGCGGGCTTCTTCGTCATCGGCCTCGACATGGACGGTGACGTGGACCTTCCCGGTCTGGAGCTGTCCAGCGAGCCGCTCGTCGTCGTTGTCGGGTCCGAGGGCAAGGGTCTGTCGAGGCTCGTCCGTGAGACCTGCGACCAGATCGTCTCGATCCCCATGTCGTCGTCGACCGAGTCGCTGAACGCCGGAATCGCGGCGGGCGTGACACTCTACGAGATCGCGCGCCGACGCTCCGGCCAGGGCTAGGATCGCTCACGCACGAACGCACCGTGCCGTGGGCCAGGGGCTCCCTCGCCCGGCGGCACGCTCTACCAGGAAGGTCTTCATGTCTGACTACGGCTCCACCCCGCCGCCGCCCCCGCCGCCGCCGCCGAGCGGGGGCCCGGGTGCCGTCGACCACCCGAAGGGGATGACGATCCTCATCCTCGGCATCCTCTCGCTCGTCTGCTGCAGCCCGCTCGGCATCGCCGCGTGGCTCATGGGCAACACCGCGCTCAAGGAGATCGACGCCGCGCCGGGTCGCTACGGGAACCGCCAGATCGTCCAGATCGGCCGGATCCTGGGCATCATCGGCACCGTCCTGCTCGTCCTGTCGATCATCTGGCTCGTGTTCCTGGGCGGCCTCGCCGCTCTCAGCGGGGGCCTGGACTCGTCCATGTGACGATGGGTGTCATGAGCATTCGCACGGTCGAGCGACCCGGTCCGCACGAGGCGGACCGGGTTGCCCGGCTGCGCACGCCCGCGTTCATCGTCGCCGGCACCGCGGCGGCATTCACCTACATCGGGTCGGTCAGTCCGTATGCGTCGGGCAACTACCCGAGCTGCCCCCTCTTCGCGGTGACGGGTCTGTACTGTCCCGGATGCGGCTCGCTGCGCTCGATGCACAGTCTGGCCAACGGCGACGTGCTCGAGTCGTTCGCCCGCAACCCGATCATGCCGCCGCTGCTGCTGATCCTGGCCGTCATCTTCGTCCGATGGGTCGTGCTGCGCTGGCGCGGTGAGCGGTTCGTCTGGGACCCCCCGTCGTGGGTCCCCATCACGATCGGGGTCGCCGTCATCGTCTACGGCGTGGCCCGCAACCTACCCGGCCTGGCGTTCATCTCACCGGTCTGAGACCCACCTGCTCCAGCCTCTGGTGCCGTCCGGCGCCGGCTCGCCTCCTCTGACACCCCAGGTCCGGCAGGACAGGCGTCAGTCGTCCCAGGCGATGACCGGCATCTCGACTGTGTCGACCCCGACGACCTCCTTCTCGTCCGGCTTGGTCGGCAGGACGTTGGCGAGGTAGTCCGCCTTGACCTCCGGCAGCGACAGGTCCCGCTTGAGCTTCTCGGTGAGGTACCACCGGTGCTCGAGGAGCTCGTGGAAGAACTCGGCCGGTTCCATCTTGCGCGCGAGCTCACTGGGCACCGACCGCACGAGCGGCTCATAGATCTCGTGCAGCCAGTCGAACGCGACGTGCTCCTCGTCATCGCCCTGCCGGCCGAGGGCGGCGCGGTAGGAGTCGAGGTCGTTGAGGAGTCGGCGGGCCTGGTTCTCGCGGACGTCCAGGCCGGTCAGCCGGAGCAGACGCCGGGAGTGGTGCCCGGCGTCGACGACCTTGGGCTGGATCTGGATCGAGGTGCCGTCGATGTCGGTCGTCATGGCGAGCTCGCCGACGTCGAACCCGAGTGCGTTCAGACGCCGGATCCGCTCATCCACCCGCCACCGCTCACCGGTGTCGACGATCTCGGTGTCGGTGAGCTCGCTCCACAGCTCGCGGTACCGCGTCATGATCCGCTCACTGACCTCGACGGGGTCGCGGTCTTCCTGGAGCAGGCCCCCGGCCTCGAGGTCCATGAGCTCGCCGGCGATGTTGACCCGGGCGATATCGAGGTCGTGCTCGCGCTGGCCCTCCGAGAGCTGGACCTGCAGCTCTCCGGTCTCGGCGTCGACGAGGTAGGCGGCGAAGGAGCCGGCGTCGCGGCGGAAGAGCGTGTTCGACAGCGAGACGTCGCCCCACCAGAATCCGGCCAGGTGCAGCCGGACGAGCAGGACGGCGAGCGCGTCGATGAGCCTGCTCGCCGTGCCCTTGCGCAGCGACTGGCTGTACAGCGCGCGATAGGGCAGGGAGTACTGCAGGTGTCGGGTGATCAGGCACCCGTCGAGCGGATCGCCGCTGCGGCCGAGGCGTCCGCTGATGACCGCGAACGGCTCCACGCTCGGCAGGTCGAGACGGCGCAGGTTGCGCAGCATCTCGTACTCGCGGCGGGCGATGTCGGTCTTGATCTCCTTGATCGCCAGCACCCGGCCGGAGAGCTTGACGAAGCGGACGACATGCCGGGAGATGCCGCGGGGGTATGCCGCGAGGATCTCGTCGGGCCACTCCTCGAGCGGGGTGTCCCAGGGCAGGTCGAGCAGGGCCGGGTCGGCCCGGGCGGCCGTTATCGCCAGAGCCACGCAGACCTCCTCTCAACAGAGAACCGCTGCGAGAACACCCGTGGTGGG
>JBAUUB010000121.1:0-7633 GCA_049582485.1 Dermatophilaceae bacterium | reverse complement strand
CGCCGCCGACCGCCGCCATGGTGGGGGTCGTCCGCTGGAGGGCGAGCACCTCGTCCTCGGTCGGCATCGCCGTCGCGCACTCGCGGCGGGCGGCGACGTGGGCGCCGGCGGCGTTGGCGAAGTCGATGGTGCGCCGTAGGTCCCAGCCCTCGAGCAGTCCGTGGCAGATCGCCCCGCCGAAGGCGTCGCCGGCACCGAGGCCGTTGAGGACGTCCACCTGGTAGGGAGGGCACTCGACGCGCTCGCCGTCGGACGTCATCGCGAGCACCCCGCGCGGGCCCTGCTTGACGACGGCCAGCTCGACGCCGCGGTCGAGGAGCGCCCGGGCGGCCCGCTCGGGCTCGGTCTCGCCGACGGCGACCTCGCACTCCTCCTTGTTGCCGATGGCGACGGTGCACGCCTCGAGCGCCATGCCGGCCGCCCGGGTCGCGTCGGAGACGTGGGTCCAGAACATCGGCCGGTAGTCGAGGTCGATGACGGTGAGCGGCTTGCGGCCGCGCAGCTCCCAGGCGGTGAGGTGGGCACTGCGGCTCGGCTCGGCGGACAGTCCGGTGAGGGTGCTCCAGTGCAGCCGCGACTCGGTGACCGCCAGCGGCGGGATGTCCCGCTCGCCGATGCGCAGGTCGGGGGCAGTGGGGAACCGGTAGAAGTAGAGCGGGAAGTCGTCCGGGGGGAAGATCTCGCAGAACGTGACCGGGGTCGGCAGGCGTGGGTCGGTGCCGAGGTATGCGGTGCTCACCCCGAGCTCGTCGAGCGCGCGTCGGACGAAGCGACCGAACGGGTCGTCGCCGACCCGTGAGACGAGGGCGACCTCGTGGCCGTAGCGGGCCGCCGCGACCGCGACGTTGCCGGCGCTGCCGCCGAGGTACTTGCCGAAGGTCTCGACGTCCTCGAGGCCCACGCCGTCCTGCATCGGGTAGAGGTCGACGCCGACGCGTCCCATGGCGAGGACGTCGAAGGCGCGAGGGGCGAACGACGTCGGGGCAGCCATGGGCACTACCTTGGCGCATCCTCCGAACGGCGTCAATATTTGTTCGGACATTATGAACTAGTGCATGTTAAGACGTTACTGACATACACTCCCGCTTGTGCGCAAGACCATCCCCGTCGTCATCGACCGCACCAGTCCTGTGCCGCTCTACCACCAGCTCGCCGAGCAGCTCACCGCGGCGATCGAGACCGGCGTGCTGCAGCCGGGCGACCCGTTCGAGAACGAGCTGGCGCTGGCCGCCCGGCTCGACCTGTCCCGGCCGACGGTGCGGCGCGCGATCGCCGAGCTCGTCGGGCGTGGGTTGCTCGTGCGCAGGCGCGGAGTCGGGACGACGGTCGCGAACCAGGTGATCCACCGCCGCGACGAGCTGTCCTCGCTCTGGGAGGACCTGGCCCGGCGCGGCACGAAGCCGAGCTCGGAGATCCTCGAGATCGACCGCGAGCGTGTCAATCCCGTGGCCGCCGAGGCGATGGGCCTGGCCGAGGACACCCCGCTGATGTACCTCAAGCGCCGGCGGATGGCCGGTGACACCCCCGCGGCCATCCTCGAGAACTACCTGCCGCCGCAGCTCGCCGATCTCGACGACTCCGACCTGCGCACCCGCGGGCTCTACGACATCCTCAAGGCGCGGGGAGTCCGCCCCGTGATCGCCCACCAGGTCATCGGCGCGCGCCGGCCCACGTCGGAGGAACGTCGCCTGCTCGGCCTCGCGAGCGGCGATCCGCTTCTGACGATGACGCGCCGCGCATACGACTCCGAGGGCGCGCCCGTCGAGTACGGCGACCACTGCTACCGCTACGACCAGTACGCCTTCGACGTGACCGTCTACGAACGCTGACGCGGGCGGGCGCGCACCGCATACACGCGACTTCGGGAAGGAAGCCCCACCCTCGGGAAGGAAGCGTTGTCTCCCGAAGGTGGCCTTTTCTTCCCAGGGAAGGAAAGGGGGCGAGCCGGCCCTACCCTCAGGGCAGACCGAGACCGAGCGATGCCAGGTATGCGCGGGTCGCCACCGCGGTCGGCAGCGGGTAGTCCTTGGGGCAGCCGTACATGTCCTGCTCGCACACGACGTAGAGCTCCTTGTCGAGATCGGCGAGCGTCTCGATGAGCTCACCCATGTCGGGAAGGCCCGCCGGCGGGGCGACCGAGCAGCCCGCGAGGACGGCCTTGACGAAGGGCCAGTCCTCCTCGTGTGCCTGGGTGACGAGGGCCGGGTCCATCGCCTTGATGTGGACATACGAGATCCGCTCGGGATACGTGCGGGCCAGCTCCATCGGGTCGCCGCCGCCGTAGACGATGTGGCCGGTGTCGAGGCAGAAGCCGACGTACTCGGGGTCGGTCGCCTGGAAGATCCGGTCGATGTCCTCCGGGGTCTCGATGTGCGAGTCGCCGTGCGGGTGCAGGACCATCGTCAGCCCGTAGTCCTGCTTCATGATCCGCCCTAGCCGGTTGGCGTTGTCGATGTAGAGGTTCCACGCCTCGGTGCTCAGGGTGCGCTCGTCGGTGTATGCGCCGGTCTTCTCGTCGCGGAACATCGGCGGCAGGTGGACGACGTACTCGGCGCCGACGGCCGCGTGCGTCTCACCGATCGCCCGGAAGAACCGCTCCGTCTCGTCCCAGGCCTCGGCCCGGTGCAGGACGCCCCAGCCGGTGCCGGCCACGACGCGGAAGCCGTGCTCGTCCATGACGTCGTTGAGCCGCACCGGGTCGGTCGGAAAGTACTCGAACGGCCCGGTCTCCATGACCGAGAACCCGGCCGTCTGCATCTCGTCGAGCGCGGTCTCCCAGTCGACCTGCTTCTCGTCCTCCGGGAACCAGACCCCCCACTGGTCCGGGCAGACGCCGATGGTGAGCTTCGCATACCGCTCGTCCTGGGTGTTGCGTGACCTGTCGACCGCCTGGTCCATCGCCGGCTCCTTCGCTGGGATCTCGTGATCGGCACGCTCGCGGGAGGCTTCCCTCGATGACGTCCTAGTGCTATCGTACTAATGTCTTAACATTTGTACACCACGGATGACGGACCCACCACCCCCCACCGGATAGCCCAGGAGGATCGATGCGGATCGCGCAGGACCCCACACCGTTCCACCACGACTACGACCTGCTCGAGTTCCCGCGCGTCGTCGCCGACCTCGGCTACGAGTGGATCCAGCTCACCCCGCACAAGGACCTCGTCCCGTTCTTCCGGCACCCCCGGGCCGACGACGGCCTCGTCACCGCGCTCAAGAAGGCCTGCGACGACGCCGGCGTGGGCATCGCGAGCATGCTGCCCGTGCAACGGATCTCAGGCCCGGACGAATGGGCACGCGAGGCGGCGGTGCGCAACTTTCGGCGCATCATCGAGATCAGCGTCGACCTCGGCGTGCAGGTCATCGGCACCGAGTTCTCCGGCCGGCCGGAGCGGCCCGAGGAGTCCGAGGCGTGCTTCTACCGCTCGATGGAGGAGCTCCTGCCGATCATCGAGCGCGAGGGCGTGACGCTGCTCGTCGACCCGCACCCCGACGACTTCGTCGAGGACGGCCTCGAGGCGATCCGCGTGCTCCGCGGCCTGAACTCCCCCAACGTCGGCATGGTCTTCGTCGCCTGCCACACCTTCCACATGGGCCACCCGATGCGCGAGGTCATGCGCGCCGGCCAGGACCTCATCAAGCTCGTCCACGTCGCCGACACGATGGACCACCACGCCTCGCACGGCCTGCGCTACATCACCAACCCGCCCGGCAACAGCGCCCGCGTCCACCAGCACCTGCGCATCGGTGCCGGTGACGTCGACTGGGACGACTTCTTCGGCGGTCTCGCCGAGATCGGCTTCTACGACAACCCCGACAGCGTCATGTGCAACTCCGTCTTCGCCGAGGACGAGAACGCCCACGAGATGGCGCGCTACCAGCTGAAGACCATGAAGGAGTACGTCGCCACGCACGGCGGCTGACAACGAGGATGACCATGACGACGACCGACCCGACCGCCGCCTCCGACACCCAGCAGCCCACCGCCGGCTCACCCGACCCTGCAGCGGCGACCGCCGCCACCCCGCTCGAGACGATGACCGCCGCCGAGCCGACCGTGCTCTGGAACGACTCGGCCGACCCCCGCGAGCTCGCCCAGTCGATCGCGTGGGGTGCGGTCGGCGCCACGTGCAACCCGGTCATCGCCGTGGCGTGCGTCAAGGCCGACCTGCCGCGCTGGACCGCCAGGATGGCCGAGCTCGCGCAGGAGCGCCCCACTGCGACCGAGAGCGAGATCGGCTGGAGGGTGGTCGAGGAGATCTCGCTGGAGGCGGCGGAGATGCTGCGCCCCGCATACGAGAAGCACGAAGGCGTCAACGGCCGGCTGTCCATGCAGACCGACCCTCGCCTGCACCGCGACCCGCGCGCGCTCGCCGACCAGGCCGAGTACTTCTCGTCGCTCGCCGACAATATCATCGTCAAGATCCCGGCCACCGCGACCGGCATGGTCGCCATCGAGGACGCCGTCTCGCGCGGGGTGTCGATCAACGTCACCGTCTCGTTCTCCGTCCCGCAGGCGCTCGCCGCGGCCGAGGCGATCGAGCGCGGTATGCGCTCGCGCGAGTCCGCCGGTCACGACGTCTCCCGCATGGGTCACGTCGTGACGATCATGTGCGGCCGGCTCGACGACTGGCTCAAGGACGTCGTCAAGCGCGACGGCGTCGAGATCGACCCCGAGCACCTCGAGTGGGGCGGCATCGCCGCGTTCAAGCGTGCCTATGCGCTGTTCCAGGAGCGCGGGTACCGTTCCCGGCTGCTCTCGGCCGCCTTCCGCAACACGCTGCAATGGTCGGAGTTCATCGGCGCCGACGCGGTCATCTCCCCGCCCTTCGCCTGGCAGCAGAAGATCCAGGCGAGCGGGCATGTCCCCGAGCACCGCATCCACGAGCCGGTCGACGACGCGGTGCTCGAGTCGCTGCTGCGCCTGCCCGACTTCCGGCGCGCCTATGAGCCGGACGGGATGACGCCCGAGGAGTTCGACGCGTTCGGCCCGACGCGCAAGACGCTGCGCCAGTTCCTCGGCGCCGACGAGGAGCTCGACCAGCTCGTCCGCGACGTCCTCGTGCCGCACCCGCTGCCCTGACGCGAGCGCGCTCGTGCATACGAGCTCGCACTGACGAGCTCGCGCCCCGATCACGGCCCGCCACCTCCGACCCCCGAGGCGAGGTGGCGGGTCGTCGGCGTTGGGCGTGGTGCGAACATCCGGCAGTTGGGCGGATCTCCGGCCGTCCACATGCCGAGGCAAATGTCTTGACAAATACTCCGGAGGTTCGACATCATGATTTAAAGCGTTTTAAACAGTCATCATCGACCATCAGGAGTCCCCATGAGCAAGCCGATCGGCGTCGCCGTGATCGGTGCTGGGATGGCCGGGCGCGCGCACTGCGCCGGCTACCGCAGCGCCCCCACCCTCTTCGACCCGCCACTCCCGCCGATCCGCTACGTGGCGGTCGTCGACGCCGACGCCGCGGTCGCTGAGGACGCCGCCACCCGCTACGGGTTCGAGCGCTCCGGCACCGACTGGCGCGAGCTGCTCACCGACGATTCCGTCGACGTCGTGAGCATCGTCGTCGCCAACTCACTGCACCGCGAGATCGCCGAGGCGCTCCTCGACGCGGGCAAGCACGTGCTCTCCGAGAAGCCGCTCGCGGACACCCTCGAGAACGCCCGCGCGATGGCCGAGGCCGCCGCCGCCCACCCCGAGCTCGTCACCGGCACCGGCTTCGTCTACCGCCGCCAGCCCGCCGTCGCCGCGATCCGCGACCTGCTGCGCGCCGAGCTCGGCGAGGTCTCGCACTTCAACGGCCGCTACTGGTGCGACTACGCCCGCAGCGCACAGACCCCGATGGCCTGGCGCTACACGGGCCGCCCCGGCACCGGCGCACTCGCCGACATCGGCAGCCACCTCATCGACCTCGCCGAGTTCGTCGTCGGCCCGATCTCGCACGTGAGCGGGGCCGCCTTCACGACCAAGGTCACCGAGCGCTACCTCGCCGCCGGGACGACCTACGGACACGCCAAGGCCCAGCTGACCGACGTCAAGGAGAGCGTCGAGAACGACGACGTGGCCACCTTCACCGCGCACTTCGAGAACGGCGCCGTCGGGACCTTCTCCATCTCGCGAATCGCTCCGGGACACGCGAACAGCCTCGCGTTCGACCTGTTCGCCGAGACCGGCGCGGCGAAGTGGGACATGGACGCCCCCGCCGAGTTCTCCGTCATCCGCACGGGCGGAGACGGCTCCGACGCCTTCAACGGCTACAACCGCGTCCTCGTCGGACCGGACCACCCCTATCTCAAGGGAGGGGTGCCGATGGACTTCCCCGGAGTCAGCTTCGGCGTGGGCGACCTCTTCGGGTTCCAGGCACGCGCCTTCCTCGAGCAGGTCGCCGGGATCGGGTCGGCCGCCGACGGACAGCGGGGCCTGCCCCCGGTCGCGAGCTTCGCCGACGGCGTCCGCGACCTGACGATCATCGACGCCGTCATCCGCTCCGCCGAGCAGAACGGCGCCACCGTCGAGCTGCCGCCGCACCACGCGGGCTGACCGCTGACCCAGCCGGGGCAGACCCGCGGGACGCGACCACCGCATACCCCGAAAGCACCCGACCACAAGCGACCGACCACCGGTCATCACACCAACAGTCATCCGACCACCAGCCACCCGACCACCAGCAGGAGCACTCATGTACATCGGTGTCTACAACGCCGCCCTCGCCGACAAGCCGCTCGGCGAGGCGCTCGACATCATCGCCGGCCTCGGCCTGAACAGCGTGGAGGTCAACTCCGGCGGGTTCCTTCCGCCGATCCACCTGCCGGTCCAGGACCTGCGCGGCAGCGAGGACGCGCGCCAGGAGTACCTCGGTGAGTTCGCCTCGCGCGGGCTGACGCTCACCGCCCTGAACTGCAACGGCAACCCGCTGCACCCACGGGAGGACTTCCCGCACCGGCAGGACCTGCTCGACTCCATCGAGCTCGCCGCGCTGCTCGGCGTCACACGCGTCGTGACGATGTCCGGGACGCCGGCGGGGAGCGCGGGTGGCACCAACCCGGTCTGGAACCCACTGCCCTGGTGGAGCCCGCTGCTCGACGTGCGCGACCACCAGTGGGACGTCGCCGTGCCGTTCTGGCGGGACGTCCAGGCTCGGGCCGCCGACGTCGATGTCAAGGTCGCGATCGAGATGCACCCGGGCAACATCGTCTTCAACCCAGCGACCATGCACCGCCTCGCGGAGGCGATCGACGCCACCCACGTCGGCGCCGAGATGGACCCGAGCCACCTGTTCTGGCAGGGCATCGACCCCGTGCTGGCCCTGAAGGACCTCGGCGAACTCGTGTACTGCTCGGCCGCGAAGGACACCCGGATCAACGAGGCCGCCAAGGTCAACGGCGTGCTCGACGACCGCTTCACCCGGATCGAGGAGGGCGAGCCGGGCTACCTGTCGCTCGGCGGCGGCACGTCGCTCTCGGGATGGCCGACGAACAGCTCGTGGGACTTCGTCGCCATCGGCAAGGGCCACGACGTGGAGTTCTGGACCGAGTTCCTCCGCGCCCTCCGCGAGATCGACCCGGAGCTGCCGTGCAACATCGAGCACGAGGACGCCGAGCTCGGCCAGCTCGAGGGTCTGCGCTATGC
>JBAUUB010000120.1:0-2027 GCA_049582485.1 Dermatophilaceae bacterium | reverse complement strand
CCAGTGCGATGTGCCGGCACTCTCGACGACGGCCGCCCTGCGAGCCGACCCTACGGCCCTGGCTGCGGCCGTCGCAGCGGTTGACGAGGCCGTCGGCGCGACCGGCGGGCGCCTCGTGCTGGTCGCGGCCGAGGGCCCGGAGAGCCTCGCAGCCCTCACCGAGGACAGGCCGCGGCTCCTCGCCGACGTCACCGTGCGGGAGGACCCGCGGCTGCTCCTCACCCGCCCCGACTCGCTCGTCCCGTTGCGCATCGCGCTCTGGTCCGCGGCCGCGAACGCGTAGGCTCGCCTTCGAGATGAGTACACCTTCGGACCCGAGGCGCGCCCCCGCCGACGTGACCGAGCGGATCCCCGCCCCGGTCACCGAGCGAATCGAGACCGAGCGCGTCCACGTCGGCGAGACGGCCGGTCGCGCGATCGACCCACGCCGGACGCCTCAGCAGCCCCGCCACCCGGCAGCCGCGCACCGGAGCGACCTGCCCGGTGAACGCAGCGAGGGGGCGAGCGCCGCATACCGGATCGAGGGAGGCGACCCCAAGGCGCCGGTGCCGCTCGTGACCGTCGTGCTGCCCTGCTTCAACGAGGCCGAGCACGTGCTCGCCGAGATCGAGCGGATCGGGGCGGCGCTCGACGCGAGCGAGTTCGACTACGAGATCCTCGCCATCGACGACGCGAGCACCGACGACACGCTCACCGTGCTCCGCTCCGCCCTGCCGCACCACCCCCACCTGCGGGTGCTGCCGTTCCGCCGCAACGGCGGCTCCGGCACGGCCCGCCGCATCGGCACCCAGCTTGCCCGCGGTGACATCGTCGTGTGGACCGACGCCGACATGACCTACGAGAACGAGCGGATCCCCGAGCTCGTGCGGATGCTCGTCGAGGACCCGAGCTACGACCAGGTCGTCGCGGCGCGCACCAGCGAGGAGGGCACGCACAAGTGGGCGCGCGTGCCCGCGAAGTGGTTCATCCGCAAGGTCGCCGAGCGGCTGACCAAGACGCGCATCCCGGACCTCAACTCCGGTCTGCGCGCCTTCCGTCGCGAGGTCTCGCTGCCCTACCTGCGGCTCCTGCCGGCCGGCTTCTCGTGCGTGACGACGCTGACCATCGCGTTCCTGTCCAACCAGCACGACATCCGCTACGTCCAGACGCGGTATGCGAAGCGCGCCGGGCAGAGCAAGTTCCACTTCCTGCACGACGCCTACCGATACATCCTCCAGGTGCTGCGGATGGTCATGTACTTCGACCCCCTCCGAGTCCTCATGCCGGTCGCGCTGTGGCTGCTCGGCATCGGCGCGGTCAAGGCCGTCGTGGACGTCATCCGCTACCAGACGCCCTATCTGGCGAACAACACCGTGCTCCTCGTCGTCACGGGCCTGACCATCGCATCGCTCGCCCTGCTCGCCGACCTGGTCGTGCGCTCCCGTGACGGTGTCTGAGCGCAGGGGGACAGGCGCCGACGGGACCCCGACCTCCTCGGCACACCTGCGGATCGCGGTGGTCGGCCCGACGCACCCGTTCAAGGGCGGCGTGGCCGCCCACACGACGGCGTTGTCGCACGAGCTCGAGGAGGCCGGTCACGACGTCGCGCTGGTGTCCTGGCGCCACCTCTACCCGAGCCGGCTGTATCCCGGGGAGCAGTCCGTGCCCCACGGTGCGCCCGACCTCGATCCCTACCCGCGGACGAGCCACCCGCTCAGTTGGGCGCGGCCGGACTCCTGGTGGCGGACCGGGCGACGCCTGCAGAATGCCGACGTCGTCATCCTCGTGCACGTCCTGCCCGCGGTCGTGCCCGCCCACCTCGCGCTCATCCGGGCCGCGCGTGCCGGCGCCGACCAGCCGACCATCGTCGCTCTCGTCCACAACGTCCTGCCGCACGAGCCGCGGCCGGGAGACCGGGCGCTCATGCGCCGCTTCCTCGGCGCGGTCGATGCGGTGCTCGTGCACAGCGCGGCCGAGGCGAGGACTGCGCACGACCTGGGCGCCACCGACGTCAGCGTCGCCGCGCTTCCGCCGCACCTCCCCGGTGG
>JBAUUB010000119.1:0-10603 GCA_049582485.1 Dermatophilaceae bacterium | reverse complement strand
ATTCCTCAATGACATCGCGCACAGCGCCGACCCGGGGTCCATCGCGAACCCCAGAATGCCGGACGGGGACACGACCGCCGGCACCAGCCTCGACCCGGTGGCAGCCGGTGAGTACGACAACGAACTCCTCGACCAGCACGCCATCTGTGGAGACGGACGGTGCAACGAGAACATCGCGCTGGAGGCGATCCACCAGGTCTTCCACAGCGAGCACGACCGGCTCGTCGGGTACATCAAGGACGTCCTCACCAACGACACGTCCACCAGTGGTGTTGCCGCACTTCCCGAGTGGAAACTGGCACTCGGCGCCGACGGCTGGAACGGTGAGCGCCTCTTCCAGGCCGCTCGCTTCGTCACCGAGATGGAGTACCAGCACCTCGTGTTCGAGGAGTTCGCTCGCAAGGTGCAGCCGGGGATCAACCCCTTCGAGCCCTTCGCCTTCACCCAGAGCGACGTCGACCCGGCCATCACTGCCGAGTTCGCCCACGCGGTCTACCGGTTCGGCCACTCGATGCTGACCGACACCATTCCCCGGACGAACTCCGCGGAGTCGGTTGCGGCGGGAGCCCCGCTCCACAACGACATCAAGCTGCTCGACGGGTTCCTCAACCCCGGGGCGTTCCACGACGGCGGCAACGGGAGGACGTTGTCCTCCGCCGACGCCACGGGCGCCATCGTCATGGGGCTGTCCGACCAGGTGGGCCAGGAGATCGACGAGTTCGTCGTCAACACCCTGCGCAACAACCTTCTCGGCCTCCCGCTCGACCTGCCGTCCATCAACATGGCCCGGGCCCGCAGTGAGGGCATCCCGCCACTCAACGAGGTGCGCCGGCAGATCTTCGCCAGCACCAACGATGGGCAGCTCACGCCCTACACGGACTGGATCGACTTCGGGCAGCAGCTGAAGCACCCCGAGTCACTCGTCAACTTCGTGGCGGCCTACGGCACCCACGACGCGATCACGGGCGCTGCGACCTTCGAGGGCCGGCGCACGGCGGCCGACCGCATCGTCAACGGCACGGTCCTGCCCGGTCCGGACGGCGTACTCAGCGACGACCCCTCCACAGTGTGCACCGACGTCAACGTCCCCGCCGGCTGTGACGAGAGCGCCGACAACGTGGTCCCGCCTGCCGACTCGGCCGACTTCATGTTCAGCACCGGCAGCTGGGTGAACGCCGGCGGCAAGACCACCACGGGCGTCGACGACATCGACCTGTGGGTCGGTGGCCTCGCCGAGCGCACCAACCTCTTCGGCGGCCTGCTGGGCAGCACCTTCAACTACGTCTTCGAGAACCAGCTGACCGACCTGCAGAACGGTGACCGGTTCTACTACCTCGCCCGAACCCCGGGCATGAACCTGCGAGCCCAGCTCGAGGGCAACTCCTTCTCCGAGCTGGTCATGCGCAACACCCCCGCGCACACCCTCAAGGCCGACCCGTTCGCCACCGCCGACTGCAAGTTCGAACTGGACAACATCACCTGGCCGGCAACCAGCGTGGGCAGCTCCGGGCTGCTCATCAGCGGGCCCGGCTCCGTTCAGGACGACCCGATGTCGGAGTGCGACGAGAACGAGCAGCTTCTGCGCATGCCCGACGGCACCATCAGGTACCGCACGACGAACACCGCCATGCCCGCGGGCATCAACGCCCAGGCCGTCTACAACGGCAAGACCGGCGAGGTGAACGACCGGATGTGGGGTGGCGTGGACAACGACACCTTCTGGGGCGGCCCGGGCAACGACGTCATCGAAGGCAACGACGGAGCCGACGTCGCACTCGGCGGCGAGGGCAACGACATCATCACCGACTCCGCGGGTGACGACGTGCCCAAGGGCGGGCCCGGCAACGACGCCATCGACGGCGGCGCCGGTCTCGACATCATCATGGGCGGTGACGGCAGCGACTTCACCAACGGCGGCGCCAACACCAACGAGACCTTCGGCGGGGCGGGCGACGACTTCGCCATCGCCGGCCAGGGCATGGACGCCGTCCTGGGTGACAGCGGCAACGACTGGGCAGAGGGCGGCGACCAGCCGGACCTCCTCATCGGTGACAGCTCGTCGTTCTTCTTCGACGACCACAACGTCCCCGGCCACGACATCCTGATCGGTCAGGGAGGGGACGATGACTACGACATGGAGGGCGGCGACGACATCGGTGTCGCCGGACCCGGTGTCGAGAAGACCGCCGGTGCGGCCGGTTTCGACTGGCAGACCGGTCAGGACGACCCCCAGGCCCAGGACATGGACCTCGCCCAGGTGTTCGTCGCCGGCGGCGTCATCCTCCCCGGGGTCAGGGACAAGTTCAACGAGGTCGAGTCGCTCTCCGGCTGGAACCTCAACGACACCCTTCGTGGCGATGACGTGGTCCCGACAGCGGTCGGAGGCGGTGGCTTCGTCGGGTGCGACGCTCTCGACGCCGCTGGTGTCGCCCGCATCTCCGGGCTCGACCAGCTCGTCACCCCGGAAATGCGCACGGTCGACCCGAACGCAGATGGCGGCATCTTCGCCAACACCTCCACGCACCAGTGCCTGCTCGAGGGCAATGTCTGGGGTGCCGGCAACATCCTCCTCGGCGGCGGCGGAAACGACCTCATCGAGGGTCGTGGAGCCGACGACATCATCGACGGCGACCGTTATCTCAACGTGCGCCTCAGCATCCGAACGACGCCGGGCGACGCCGACACCGAGATCGGGACGACCGACCTCATGACCGGTCTGCCCAAGATCACGGGCCTCGCCGCGGCCGCGGGCAACTTCGGCACCGGCACCGCCGGGATGACCCTCCAGCAGGCGGTCTTCGCCGGCCTGGTCGACCCCGGCAACATCGTCGCCGTCAGGGAGATCGCCAGGTCCACCACCACGGACAGCGACGTGGCGCTGTACTCCGACGTTCGCACGAACTACGAGGTCACCGTCACGACCGCCGGTGGCGAGCGGGTGATCTCGGTGAACCACACAGGCGGCACCCAGTCCGACGGCGTCGACACTCTGCGCAATGTGGAAGTCCTCCGATTCAGCGACGGTGACGTCCCAACGTCCACGATCGCGGCGCCTGCCCCCGTGGCCGAGATCGCGCCCGCGACCACTCTGGCCTTCGGGCTGAGGGACACCGGCACGACGACGCAGCTTCCGGTCGTCGTGACGAACACCGGGACTGCCAACCTGACCGTCTCGGCCGCGGCGATCACACCTATCGGGTCGTTCTCGATCAGCGACAACGGCTGCACGACTGCCGTGGCGCCCGCCGGCACCTGCACGATCACGGTCGCCTTCGCACCGACGACGACCACGGCACAGAGCGCGACCCTCACCCTCACCCACAACGCCGCCGGCTCTCCCACGGCGATCGCGTTGACCGGGCAGGGCCAGACCCCGGTCGTCAGGCCGGTCCTCGCGGCGCCGACGACCGTCGGCTTCGGTCGTCGAGCCGTGGGAACGGCCCGCACTCAGAACGTCAGGGTCACCAACAACGGCCCAGGCGTCGTGACGTTCGCAGCGACCGACCCGGTGGCAACGACAGGGCCCTTCACGGCAACCATCGGCAACTGCCCAGCGGCACCGGCCACTCTCGCGGTGGGCAGGTCCTGCAATCTCTCTGCGACCTTCCGCCCCACTGCGGTCGGACCGGTGACGGGGAGTCTGTCGATCAGTAGCAATGCGGCCGGCAGTCCTCGTGTGGTCACGCTGACCGGTACAGGCCGCTGAGACTGCCGGAGGCGGTCGCGGCTCACTCTCCCGAGCCGCGGCCGCCTCTCGGTTGCCCCGGTGGATCCCCACCTGGACGCTGGGTCGCCGCCGGGGAGTGAAGCGAACACGCGTTCGAGGCCCGTGCTAGGGTGCCGCCATGAGCTTCATGCTCCAGGGTTCACTGTTCGACACCACGGCCGGGCGCGCCGCCCACCACGCTCCGGCTCTTCGTGCCGCGGGCACAGGCATGTCGCGGGTCCAGCTTGACCAACGGTCCTGGGTCGATGTCCGCCCAGGCTGGCTCTCCGCCCCGGACGTCCTCTTCGAGAACCTCGTCCGCGAGGTTCCCTGGCATGCCGAGCGCCGGCAGATGTACGACCGCATCGTCGACGTCCCACGGCTGACCAAGTTCTACGGGCGTGGGGACCCGCTCCCCCATCCGGTCCTGGACAGTGCGCGCGACCTGCTGAGTCGGCACTACCGGGACGAGCTCGGCGAGCCGTTCGTCAGCGCGGGTCTGTGCTACTACCGGACCGGAGCGGACTCGGTCGCCTGGCACGGTGACCGGATCGGACGGAGCCGCCTCGAGGACACCATGGTGGCGATCCTCTCGGTCGGCTCACCCCGCACCCTGGCGCTGCGACCGAACGGCGGGCGCACCGCATACCGGATCGGCTTGGGCCACGGCGACCTCGTCGTCATGGGCGGTGCCTGCCAGCGCGAGTGGGAACACGCCGTCCCCAAGACCGCCGAGCCCGTCGGTCCGAGGATCTCGATCCAGTTCCGGGTCGCCGGCGTTCGCTGACGGGGTCGCCGGGCCGGCCCCCGTCGATCGCCTCGGCGAGGGCCGTCGTTCCGGCGCGGTGGCCTACGCCGTCATGATCACCTTCATCGCGTTCTCGTCAGCGGCGCGCGAGAAGGTGTCGTACGCGTCGATGATCTCGTCCAGCCTGAACCGATGGGTCACGAACTTCTCCGGCTGGATCCTGCCCTCGATGACCTGGTCGAGCAGCTGTGGAGTGGTCGTCGCGTTGACGAGGCCGGTCGTCACGGTGATGTTGTTGATCCAGTCCCGGTCGATCGGGAACTGGACGGGTGCGCCGTGGACACCGACGTTGGCGACGTGTCCACCCGGACGGATGGCGTCCAGACAGGTCGCGAAGGTCGCCGGGACCCCGACCGCCTCGATGGCGACGTCGACCCCGAGGCCGTCGCGGCTGCGCTTCTTGAGCTCGCCGATGACATCGTCGGTGCTGCCGATGTCGATCGTGTCGTCCGCGCCGAAGGAGCGGGCCTCCTCCAGGCGGAACTTGTTGCCGTCGACCGCGATGACGGTCGCTCCGGCGGCCTTCGCGGTCATGACAGCTGCCAGCCCGACGGGGCCGGCGCCGATGACGGCGACGATGTCCCCGTCGCGGACCTGGCCGTACTGGACGCCGATCTCGAAGCCGGTCGGGAGGATGTCACTGAGCATGACCCCCTGCTCGGCGGTGACCCCCTCGGGCAGTGGGATGAGGCCGTTGTCGGCATAGGGCACGCGGACCAGCTCGGCCTGGGTGCCGTCGATGAGGTGGCCGAAGATCCACCCGATGCCGCCGACGTTCTGACAGTGCGAGGTCAGACCACGGATGCAGTAGTCACACTCCATGCACTTCGTGATGCACGAGATGATGACCCGGTCGCCGACCGCGACCTTCGTGCACGCGGGTCCGACCTCGGTGACGACCCCCACCCCCTCGTGGCCGAGGATCCGTCCGTCGGTGACGGCCGGGACATCGCCCTTGAGGATGTGCAGGTCCGTCCCGCATATCGTTGTCATCTCGATCCGGACGATCGCATCGGTCGGTGCCTGGATCTGTGGATCCGGCGCCTCCTCCCATGCCTTGTTACCAGGTCCGTGGTACACCAATGCCTTCATCACGCGTCCTTGGGTGAGGTGGTGGAGTCAGCTCCGTGGGTTTCGGAGTCGGCGGCCTCGGCGCAGTCGCCGAGCCGCTCTCCCAGAGAAGCGCGGGTGGTGTGCTCGGTCAAGAGGGCGACGCGTTCCGTTCGTCACGTGACGCGACGGGGTGTCTGCACCGGCTCGGTCGTTGGAGACCGGCTCCGTCGCCGTCAGCGTCGAGCAGCGGCCGTCGCACGTGCCGGGCGCGGTGGGCGCTTGCGAGCAGCTCCCTTGCGCGCTGCAGCCTCGTCGGCAGCGCGTCGCTTCTGCTCCTCCCGAGCGAGCGAGAGGAGCGTGGCCAGCTCCTCCTCGAGCCAGTCGTTGATCCGGTCGACGTCGGGCACCCGCTCGCGCGCGGCGACCAGGCCGAAGTGCAGCCCGCCGAGGTAGCTGATGACGGTCATGTTGAGGCCCAGGCCATCGGTGACGACCGAGACCGGGTAGTGCGCGACCAGCTGGGCACCGGCGGCATAGACCGGGACCGGCGGACCAGGCACGTTCGAGATGACGACGTTGAAGGGTGGGATCCGGTCGAAGACGTGCGAGGCGAAGTAGACCTTCGCCGCCCGGGCGGCCAGCGCCGGCGGGGCGAAGTCGACGACGTCGTCGACCAGGCCCTGCGGGATGAACGCCTGGTTCTGCTTCGCCGCGGACGTGACGGCCCTCGTGGCCGCGAGGCGATCCACCGGGTCCTCGAGATGGGTGGGGATCGCGACGAGCATCGCCGACACCTTGTTGCCGTCCCCGGCACGGTCGTCCTGGGTGCGGATGCTGACCGGCATCATCGACACGAGCGGCCGCTCCGGCAACGCGTGGTGCTCGATCAGCCAACGTCGCAGGGCCGCTGCGCAGATCGACATGATCACGTCGTTGACCGAGCAGCCGAACGTGTTCTTGACCTCCTTGACCTCATCGAGGCTCAGGGTCCGGAAGGAGAACTTGCGGTGGGGCGTGATCGCGCCGTTCAGCGGGGTCGGCGGCGGCAGCGTGGAGACGACGTCGATGACGTCGCCGTCGCTGCCCGGAGTGCCGCGACGAAGTGCAGCCTTGACGTAGGGCTTGAAGACAGGGGTCAGGGAAGGAACCGCGAGCACGGCGTCGGTGACAAGCTTGGTCACCTCCAGTGGACGCATTGCGAGCTTGACCAGCGCGTCGCGGCCGAGGCGCAGGCTGCTGGGAGCCGGGCGCGGCGTGAAGTCCGCCGGCGGCATCTCGCGCGGCTCGGGGGTCAGGTCGAAGAGCAGGGTGAGCAGCTCGGTGCCGGAGACGCCGTCGATGGCCGCGTGGTGGACCTTCGTGTAGATCGCCATGCGGCCCTTGCGCAGGCCGGTGATGAGGTAGGTCTCCCAGAGCGGCTTGGCCCGGTCCAGCGGCCGGGAGTGTATGCGCGCCACCTGTTCCGCGAGCTGCGCGTCACTGCCTGGCTTGGGCAGGGCGAGCTCGCGGATGTGGTACTCGACGTCGAAGTGCTCGTCGTCGATCCAGACCGGCTGGTCCAGACCGAACGGGACGTCGACGAGCCGCTGCCGCAGCACCGGCACAAGCGCCAGACGCGGCTCCATGATGGAGATGAGCCGCTCCAGATCGAGTTCCTCGCTGGTCGTCGAGGGATCGACGATCGAGACGCCGCCGACATGGCCGGTGGAGCTGGGCGTCTCGAGAGCGAGGAACGCGGCATCGAGTCCGGACAGTCGTCGCATGTCACAGCACCCTAGTCCAGGTGCGGGGGATCTCTCTCCGCGTCATCGCCTGCTGTGCCTCCCCTCGACCCGGCCGAGAGCGACACCGCTGGTCGATCCGCGTCAGCCCACGTAGCGGTAGAGCCGTCTGGCGCGCCGGGGAGGCTCGAAGCGATGCCAGTCCTCGGCCGGCTGTGCCAGCCGGTCCGCGACGCACCAGATCGTGGCGGGGTCGAACCCGAAGCCGAGGTGGCTGCACCGCACCTCGACGTTCTGGTGCAGCTCGGTGTCCTCGGCGATACAGGCCCGCCACGGCACGACGCCGTCCAGCCGCGAGTACAGCGAGGTCGACGGCACGGTGAGCGCGTCCGCGAGCCGCTCCCGGTCGGGAGCCAGGCGTGGACGTGCGTGGATGATCCGCAGCCGCTCGAACGCGGAGTCGGCACGGGTCCGGTGACCGTGCGCGACGCCGAACGGGGAGCCGAGCGTGATGACCTGGCGGACCAGATGGGGGTGCTGCAGCGCGAGGTGACGGGCATAGATCCCGCCGAGCGACCAGCCGATGACGCTCACGGGGCCGTCGGTGCGGTCGACGAGGTCACGTGCGGCCTGCGGGATGCCTTCGAGGGTCGCCTCACTCGGCCCGAGGTTGCGGCCCAGACGCCAGCCCCGGACGTAGTAGCCCTTCTCACGCAGGAACCCCCGAAGCGGGGCGGTGCTCCGGTCCGACGCGAGCAGCCCGGGCAGGACGAGCACGCCGTGACCGTCGCCGTTCGGCGCGTTGCGCAGCAGCGGGCGGGCGAGCGGCAGGAGCGCGGCGTCGGCGAGGCCGCGGAACGGCTCGGTCACATAGAGCGCCGTCGAGGGGATCTCACCGAGCCCTTGGAGGTGGAAGGGCACCTCGTCGCCGGCAGCACCGGTACCGTGTGGGTTCGTCGCTGAGCTCACGACCCCACTGTCGCACAGAGGGACTCACTGACCGGGCCTTTGTGACCCGCGAGTCACATCGCCATCGCGGGCCCCGTCACCAGCGGGTTCATCTCGGTGGCCTCCGCGTCGCGCTCGGCGCGGTTGATGGCCGACATGATGGCGCGGAGCGACGCCTTGACGATCGACTCGTGCAGGCCGACTCCCCACAGCACCCGCTCGCCCACGGCGCACTCGACGTATGCGGCCGCACGCGCGTCGCCGCCCGCGGAGAGTGCGTGCTCGGCGTAGTCGAGCACGCGGACGTCGATGCCGAGCGGCTCGAGCGCGTTGATGAACGCGGCGATCGGTCCGTTGCCCCGACCCACGATGGTCACCTCGCGGCCGTTGTCGCGGATGATCGACTCGATGACGTCGTGACCCTCGTCGGTGCTCGTGATGGTCGAGCGGACGGGGAAGAACCGTCCCCATCGCTGTCCCTCCTCGGCCGAGTGGAGGTACTCGTCCGAGAACAGCTGCCAGATCTGCTCGGCCGTCATCTCGCCACCGTGGCTGTCGGTCTCGCGCTGGACGACGTGGCTGAACTCGATCTGCAGCCGACGCGGCAGGTCCAGGCCGTGCTCGGACTTGAGCAGGTAGGACACCCCGCCCTTGCCGGACTGGCTGTTGACCCGGACCACGGCCTCGTAGGAGCGTCCGATGTCGTGCGGGTCGATCGGCAGGTACGGCACGCCCCAGTCGATGTCGTCGACGCCGACCCCCGCTTTGGCGGTGCGCCGGTCCATGTCGTCCAAGCCCTTCTTGATGGCGTCCTGGTGGGAGCCGGAGAATGCCGTGTAGACGAGGTCGCCGCCCCACGGGTGCCGCTCGTGGACCGGCAGCTGGTTGCAGTACTCGACGGTGCGCCGGATCTCGGCCATGTCTGAGAAGTCGATCTCGGGGTCGATACCCTGGCTGAACAGGTTCATGCCCAAGGTGACGAGACAGACGTTGCCGGTCCGCTCGCCGTTGCCGAACAGGCATCCCTCGATGCGGTCCGCGCCGGCGAGGCGTCCCAGCTCGGCGGCGGCGACGCCCTCGCCGCGGTCGTTGTGCGGGTGCAACGAGACGACGATGGACTCCCGGCGGTCGAGGTGGCGGATCATCCATTCGATGCTGTCCGCGTAGACGTTGGGAGTGGCCATCTCGACGGTGGCCGGCAGGTTGATGATCATCTTGTGGTCGGGGGTGGGGTCGATGACCTCGATGACCTCGTTGCAGATCCGGGCGGCGAACTCGAGCTCGGTGCCCGTGTAGGACTCGGGCGAGTACTCGTAGAAGACGGTGGTGTCCGGGATCGTCTCCTCGAGCTTCCGGCACAGCCGCGCCCCCTGCAGGGCGATGTCGACGATGCCGTCCTGGTCCATGCCGAAGACGACGCGCCGCTGGAGGACCGATGTCGAGTTGTAGAAGTGGACGATGGCCTGCTTGGAGCCGGCGATCGCGTCGAAGGTCCGCTCGATGAGGTGGTCGCGGCACTGGGTCAGCACCTGGATCGTCACGTCGTCGGGGATGTGCCCGCCCTCGATGAGCTCACGGCAGAAGTCGAAGTCGGTCTGGCTCGCGCTGGGGAAGCCGACCTCGATCTCCTTGTAGCCCATCCGCACCAGCAGCTTGAACATCCGCATCTTGCGCTCGGAGTCCATGGGGTCGATGAGCGCCTGGTTGCCGTCGCGCAGGTCGACCGCGCACCATCGCGGAGCCTTGGCCATGACCTGGTCGGGCCACGTCCGGTCGGGCAGGTGGACCTCGATCTGGTCCTGGAACGGGACGTACTTGCCGATCGGCATCCCGGAGGGCAGTTGGGGGTGGATCATCTCGGACTCTCTTCGTCTCTCGTCGGGAGGTGCTCAGCCTGCACGCGAACTCCGCGACGAGGACGGCCGATTCAGGCCCCGTCGCGGCGACGAAGGAGGAGGGTGTGACCCATGCGGTCCAGTATGCCCCGTGCATCCACCCCGTGTGGACCCCGGGTCCGCACTCTGGTCATGACGCATTCGCCACCGCGACCGCGCCACCCGACGAGCCGGCCAGAGGCGAGGGGTCTCAGCGGATGCGCACGGACAGGCAGGTGACGCAACCCTCGAGCTTCTCGAACTCGGAGATGTCGACGCACGTGACCGTATAGCCGCGCTCGCGCAGCAGCTCGGCCGACCGCGGAGCGCTGGACGCCATGACCAGCTGGCGCTCCCCCACCCGGATCACGTGTGCACCGCCCTCCTCCGGCATCCCTTCGTACTGCGGGAATGCGTCCTTGTCGTCGACGACGGGATCCCACCCGATGACGGTCCCGTCGGGCAGGGCGGTCACCGCCGACTTCAGGTGCAG
>JBAUUB010000118.1:0-2036 GCA_049582485.1 Dermatophilaceae bacterium | reverse complement strand
GCCGTGAGGGGTGTCCGCGCCGGGCTCGGCGCGCTGTCGGCCGGACTGCTCCTCGCCGCCTGCGGCGGCGGCTCGGCCGAGGGTGCGCCGGCGGCCGCGCCGTCGACGGTGACCGTCCTCGCCGCGGCCTCCCTGACGGAGGCGTTCACGGAGCTGGCCACCGCATACGAGCACGAGCATCCGGGGGTGAGCGTCGAGGTGAGCTTCGGGTCGAGCACGACCCTGGCCCAGCAGATCGCCGAGGGTGCTCCGGCGGATGTGTATGCGAGTGCCGGCCCGGGTGCGACCGCTCAGCTGCCCCGGGGGTACGCCCAGGGTGGTGGCGAGGACAGGCTCACCCGTAATGTCCTCGAGATCGCGGTCCAGCCGGGCAACCCGCAGGCAGTCACCGGCCTAGCCGACTTCGCCAGGGAAGACCTCGACACCGTGCTGTGCGCCGAGACCGTCCCGTGCGGTGGAGCGGCCGACGAAGCGTTCGCGGCGGCCGGGATCACGCCGACCCCGGTGTCGAGGGAGCTCGACGTCAAGGCGACCCTGTCCAAGGTCGCGCTCGGCGAGGCGGACGCCGCGATGGTCTACCGCTCCGATGTGGTCGCCGCGGCGGACGCCGTCGACGGCGTCGTCATCCCCGACGGGGAGAACGTCTCACTGGACTACCCGCTCATCTGGTTCGACGAGGGCGAGCACACCATCGGGTTCGTCGAGCTGCTCCTCGGGGACCGCGGACAGCAGGTTCTGACCGACCCCGGCTTCTCGGAACGATGAGGAGAGGCTCGAGCAGCCCCGCGCTCCTGCTCGTCCTGGCGGGACTCGGCGTCGCCCTCGTTGCCCTGCCGATGCTGGGGCTGCTGCTGCGCACCGACTGGGGCGGCGTCCTGCAGGATCTGCGTTCCCCCATCGTCTGGCCGGCCATCCGGCTGTCCCTCATCACCACGGCGATCACCCTTGCGCTGGCGATGGTGCTCGGCACGCCGCTGGCCTGGCTGCTGTCCCGGTCGCAGGGTCGCGCCGGCCGCTGGCTGCGGGCCCTGCTGACCGTCCCCATCGTCCTGCCACCGGTCGTCGGCGGGGTCGCATTGCTGCTCGCCTATGGGCGCAATGGCGTCGTCGGCGCTCCGGTCTTCGAGGCGTTCGGGCTCCGGGTGCCGTTCACACCGGTCGCGGTCGTGCTGGCCCAGCTGTTCGTGGCCCTGCCGTTCTACGTCCTGGCCGTCGAAGGTGCGATGCGATCGGTGGACCGTCGCTACGATGCCGTCGCCGCGACGCTCGGCGCCTCGCCGACCCGGGTCTTCGTCAGGGTCGCGCTGCCGCTCGCAGCGCCGGGCATCGTCGCGGGCGCGGCCCTCGCCTGGGCGCGAGCGCTCGGGGAGTTCGGCGCGACCATCACCTTCGCGGGCAACCTCACCGGCCGCACCCAGACCGCGCCGCTCGCCGTGTACGTCTCGCTCCAGTCCGACCCGCAGGCGGCGATCGCCCTGTCCGTGACGATGCTCGCCGTCTCCGTCGCGGTGCTCGGACTGTTGCGCGGGCGGTGGTCCGGATGAGCCTGGACGCTCACGTCGTCGCGCACCGCGGCGACTTCGCCGTCGACGTCCCCCTGCAGGCCGAGGCCGGCGCGGTCATCGCCCTCCTCGGCCCCAACGGGTCGGGCAAGACCACCACTCTCGACGCGATCTCGGGTCTGGTTCCGCTCGACTCCGGATATGTCCGGGTGGACGGAGCGACCTGGGCCGACGCGCATACCGTGCTCCCACCCCAGCAGCGCCGCACCGGACTGGTCGCGGCCACGCACCTGCTCTTCCCCCACCTGAGCGCTCTCGAGAACGTCGCGTTCGGACCGCGCAGCCGGGGCATGCACCGCTCGCAGGCGCGGGCTCGCGCGCAGGCCGAGCTCGACGCCCTCGGGATCGGCGAGCTCGCAGATCGACGCCCGGGTGCGCTCTCCAACGGCCAGGCCCAGCGGACAGCGCTCGCCCGCGCGCTCGCGACCGACCCCGCCGTGCTGCTCCTCGACGAGCCGCTCTCGGCGCTCGACC
>JBAUUB010000117.1:0-4190 GCA_049582485.1 Dermatophilaceae bacterium | reverse complement strand
GGGTCAGGCGGCGCCGCGACAGCGGTGGCCGAGCCGATGGTCGGCGCCACCGGCGAGGCACCGGCGGGCGCGTCGATCTGGTTGGCGGAGAGCGACATCCCCAAGTGCAACGACTGCGGCACCTGCTACCAGGAGCTGCCGCAGCTGTTCGAGTCGACGACGATGGTCATCGACGGGGCCGCGCAGAAGGTCGCCCGGATGATCCCCGGGGCGCTCGAGACCGTCGAGATGACACCGGAGCTCCTCAAGCGGGCCGACCGGGTGAAGAAGACGTGCGACGCGGAGATCATCCAGTGACGACCTCCGTGACCCAGGCCCCCGCCGCCGGCGACGGGGCCGCACCGGCTGTGCCAGCGCATACCGAGTCCCTCACCGAGTCCCTCACCGACCGGCAGGTCGAGCTGCTCCGGAGGCGCCTCGAGGCCCAGCCGCAGGCGTTCCGCGAGATGTTCATCGAGGACGGGATGGCGGCCGTCGTCTGGGAGTTCGCGCAGCCCGAGCTCGGCGAGGAGTTCGTCAGGGCGATGTGGGAGGTGCTCCTGCGCGAGGACGACTCGAGTCGGACGCTCATGCGCTTCGTCTGGGGGCTGCCGTTGAGCCGCAAGCGGAGATTCATCCGGGCGATCGACGCCCACCTCTCCGACCGCTACCCGATGTTCACGGGTCTGTCGCAGGACTGGCCGGCGGGCAGTTCCATCCCGCCGTACATCCGCGGGCCGGAGGAGCGCGGGCACGACTTCGAACTCGTCAACCAGGGCTACCTCGGCTACATGAATGTCGGGCTCACCCGCGGCGAGGTCGACCTGCTCGTCTGGCTCGAGGCGCTGCGCGACAAACAGTGCGAGGAGAAGCCGTGCGAGGTCGGCATCCACATTGCCGGCAGGGCCGAGCCCAAGGGCGGCTGCCCGGTCAAGATCCACATCCCGCAGGTGCTCCAGCTCGTCGGCACCGGGAAGTTCCACGAGGCGCTCGAGCTCATCGAGTCGGCCAACCCGCTGCCGGACGTCACCGGGCGGGTCTGCCCGCAGGAGCTGCAGTGCCAGAGCGGCTGCATCTTCAAGAAGACGCCGGTCGCGTTCGGCCAGGTCGAGTGGTTCCTCCCCGAGCGGGCCAAGCTCGTCGAGCCGGACGCCGCCGTGGTCCGCTTCGGCGGCCGGCCCGACCCGTGGGAGGTGGCGGACAAACCGCCGGTGGCGATCGTCGGGTCCGGCCCCTCGGGCCTGATCAACGCGTATCTCCTTGCGGCTGAAGGATTCCCCGTCACGGTGTTCGAGGCGTTCCACGCCCTGGGCGGGGTGCTGCGGTACGGGATCCCCGAGTTCCGGCTGCCGAACGAGCTCATCGACGACGTCGTGGGCAAGATCAGGCTGCTCGGCGGGCGGTTCGTGCCGAACTTCGTCGTCGGCAAGACGGCGACGATCGATGATCTGCGGGAGGCCGGATTCTGGCGAGTCTTCGTCGGAACGGGTGCCGGCCTCCCGCGCTTCATGAACGTGCCCGGTGAGCACTACCTCAACGTCATGTCGGCGAACGAGTTCCTCACCCGGGTCAACCTCATGCGGGGTCTGCGCGAGGACCACGAGACGCCGCTGCCCGAGACGCGGGGCAAGGAGGTGCTCGTCATCGGCGGCGGCAACACGGCGATGGACGCCGCCCGCACCGCGCACCGGCTCGGCGGGCACGTGACGATCGTCTACCGCCGCACCCAGGCCGAGATGCCGGCCCGAGTCGAGGAGCTCGAGCACGCGCTCGAGGAGGGCATTGCCCTGAAGGTGCTGCGCTCGCCGCGCGAATTCCTCGGCGACGACGCGACCGGCTTCGTCTCCGCGACGACGCTCGAGGTCATGGAGCTCGGCGAGCCGGACGCGTCCGGGCGGCGGCGGCCGGTCGCGACCGGCGCGACGGAGACGATGAAGGCCGACCTCGTCATCATGGCGCTCGGCAATGCGCCGAACCCGATCATCAAGGACTCCGAGCCCGAGCTCCACACGACGACGTGGGGCACGATCGACCTCGAGCACTCCGGGTCGCAGGAGACCTCGCTGCCGGGTGTCTACTCCGGCGGTGACGCCGCCCGCGGCGGGTCGACCGCGATCAACGCGGCCGGCGACGGCCAGGCGGCGGCGCGCGAGATCATCGGCCACGTCGACGTGCCGGCCGAGCGGGTGGCGTCGATGGTGCGGTCGGCGAAGGAGTTCACCGAGCGCGCCTCGACCGCGCAGACGATCCTCGCCAAGGCCCACCTCGCCGACGGCATCGAGGAGATCACGGTCCACTCACCCGTCATCGCCGCGGCGGCCCAGGCCGGGCAGTTCGTCCGCGTGCTGCCGTGGGAGGACGGCGAGCTCATCCCGCTGACGTTGGCGGACTGGGACGCCGAGGCCGGCACGATCTGTCTCGTCGTCCAGGGCGTGGGGACCTCCAGCGTCGAGATCAACCGGATGCAGGTGGGCGAGTCGTTCGCCGGCATCGCCGGACCCTTGGGCCGGCCGAGCGAGATCACCGCGTATGGGCCGGAGACGACCGTCGTCTTCACCGCCGGCGGCCTCGGGTTGCCGCCGGTGTACCCGATCGCCCGCGAGCACCTGCGCGCCGGGAACCACGTGACGTTGATCGCCGGGTTCCGCAGCGCCGGGCTGCTGTTCTGGACCGGGCAGGACGAGCGGGTCGCGGCGTTGCAGCGCGAGTTCGGCGAGCTGTTGGATGTCGTCTACACGACCAACGACGGCACGTTCGGGATCGAGGGGTTCGTCACCACGCCCCTCGAGACGATGCTCGAAGCCGCTGCCGCCGGCACCGGGCGCGCGGTGGCCGAGGTCGTCGCGATCGGCCCACCGGTCATGATGCGCGCGGTCTCCGACCTCACCCGCCGGTTCGGGGTGCACACGATGGCGAGCCTGAACTCGATTATGGTCGACGCCACCGGCATGTGCGGCGCCTGCATGGTCCCGGTCACCGTCGACGGCAAGCCGATCCGCAAGCACGCCTGCATCGACGGCCCCGAGATCGACGCCCACATCATCGACTGGGACAAGTTCCTCCCCCGCTTCGGCCAGTTCCGCGCGCAGGAGCAGAACAGCAAGGTGCGACACGGACTGGCCTGACACCGGAGGCGTGAAGGACCTGATGCTGCTCAGGCGTGGGCGTGGAGCGGCTGTCCGGCCAGCGCCAGGGCTGCCTCGCCGAGGGACTCGTTCTGGGTCGGATGGGCGTGGATGAACCGGGCCACGTCCTCGGGGAATGCCTCCCAGCCGACCATGAGTGTTGCCTCGCCGATCTGCTCCCCCATCCGGTCGCCGATCAGGTGGACTCCGACGATAGGACCATCGTGTTCTCGGATGACCTTCACGAATCCGGCGGTGCCGAGGATCTGGCTCTTGCCGTTGCCGCCGAGGTTGTACTGATAGATCTGCACGTCGCCGAACCGTTCGCGGGCCTCCGGCTCGGTCAGGCCGACCGAGGCGATCTCCGGGTGGCAGTAGGTCACTCGCGGAATGCGGGAGTCGTCGACGGGCTCAGGCGATAGGCCTGCGATCTCTTCCGCTACGAAGATGCCGTGTGCGAACCCTCGGTGCGCGAGTTGCAGCCCGGGCACCAGGTCGCCGACCGCGTAGACGTGGGGGACGCTCGTCTGCAGGCGCTCGTCGGTCGTTACCCAGCCTCGGTCGAGCCGGACACCCTGATCCTCGAGACCGAGGCCCGAGGATGACGGCCCACGGCCGACGGCGACCAGCACGAGATCGGCGACGACGGCGTTGCCGCCCTCCAGGTTGACCTGCACCTCGGCCTCGAGCTCCGTGATGCTCTCGAAGCGGGTCGCTGTCCGCACGTCGATTCCGCGCTGGCGGAACACGCGCTCCAGGTGCTTGCCCAGGGATGGGTCCTCCAAGGGGACCAAGCTCGGCATTGCCTCGATGACGGTGACCTCGGCGCCGAACGAGCGCCAGACCGAAGCGAACTCCACCCCGATGACGCTGCCGCCGACGATGACCGCCCGCTCGGGCACGTCGGTCAGCCTGAGCGCGCCGTCGCTGGTCACCACCCGCTCTCCGATCTCGACGCCGGGAAGGGTGCGGGCGTAGGAGCCCGTCGCCAGGACCAGGTCGCCACCGACATAGGCCACGCCGTCGACCTCGACGGTGGTTGCGTCGACGAGGTGCCCCTCACCCTCGACGTGGGTGATACCGGCA
>JBAUUB010000116.1:0-20862 GCA_049582485.1 Dermatophilaceae bacterium | reverse complement strand
CGAAGGTTCTCCAGCCGTTCCAGCCGACCGCGATATCGAGCGCACATCTGGGGGCGATCTCGTTCCTGGCCCGCTACGGCGGGCGCACGCACGAGCTGTACGAGTACCAGTTGAGGGAGTGGTTCTCTTGGTGCGAAACCAATGGGCTCGACCCCCTGGTCGGGGTCCAGCGCGGGCACATCGAGCTGTACATCCGCAGCTTCTACGAGCGGGGCCTGATGGACTCCTCGATCGTGACGATGATGCACGCGGTACGCGGCTTCTTCCGGTTCGCGCACATCGACGGCCTCATCGCCGCCGACCCTGCCGTGTACGCGCGGCTTCCGAAGGTGCACCGGGACGAGTCCCGCACGCACGGGTTGGACCGGCTCGAGCTGATCCGCTTTCTCCAGGTCGCTCAGACCCTCACGGTCCACCACGGGGCGCTGGCGTTCCTTCTAAGCATCAACGCCCTGCGCGCCTCGGAGGCCGCCGCGGTGCGGATCGAGGACTGCGCCGAGACCATGCGCGGACATCGGGTGCTGCACCTGGTCGGCAAGGGCAACAAGTCGGCGACCATGCCGGTCACCGTGCCTGTCCTGCGGGTCCTGGAGGCCTGCCGCGGCCAGCGCGCCAGCGGGCCGCTGATCCTGCGTCCGCTCACCGGCAACCCGATCGACCGGCGCGACGTGTACCGGATGGTCGCCCGGATCGCCAAGGCCGCAGGCATCCCCCGACGCATCAGCCCGCACTCGCTGCGGCACGCCGCGATCACCAACGCCCTCGATGCCGGCGTGCCCCTGCGGGACGCCCAGATCCCGGCCCGTCACGCCGACCCGCGCACCACCGAGCACTACGACCGCGCCCGCGGCAACCTCGAACGCCACGGCGTGCACTTCCTGACCGCCTACGTCGCCGGCGTCTGAAGAGCGAACTCCTCAGGGCTGGCACCGTGGCGGCGCCTGACCGCCGCCGCGTGCCTCACTCCAGGGATGGCCTACTAGCAGGTCCGCATCGCTGGCGGCTGTGGCGTCCCCGCGGGCGACGGAGCGGAACACTCAGGGGTCATCGACGCCATCGACCGATGTCAGCGATATACGCCCTAACCGTGCTCTGGGGAGCGCACCGCGATGGCCTATGAAGCGGGTGCTACGCCACCTCGCAGTCATCGGCGAAGCCGTGCGAAGACGTGCGAAGACGTGGGAAGCCTCTCACCCGAGACACGAGAACGCGCATTCCCGACGTTCCCTGGGCGGCCATCGCCGGCCTACGCAACGTCGTCGTCCACGAGTCGATCCGCCGGAAGCGGCCGGACAACGCCGAGCCCTGCGCCAACCAAGTCGAGGAGTCGCGCTGCCAGTAACACCCGGCGTCATCTTGGGGAAGTCGAGTCAGAGGTATGAGCGTCTGGAGCTCGACCCGTCGTGACCGGCGACCGCCCGCGCGGGCAACTGGGTGTAGGTCGCCGGTGGGTTCAGCGAGGGACATGGTGCACACAGGTCCGTGCCGTAGGTCGAGAGGCCAACCTTTCGGCTGCGATGTTCTCGTGGCAGATGTCGCAGACGCCGTACGTCCCTTCGGCTACTCGCACCAGTGCGGCCTCGACCTCCGCCAGGTGCGACTCGGCCTGCCTGGTCACGGCCGCCAGCTGGGAACGCTCATAGGCGATGGTCTGACCTTCGGGGTCGTGCTCGTCATCGGCGTTGGAGTCCCGGGACGCAGCGACAAGGGCGGACATGTCCTCAGACAGCCGCTCGAGGCGCGCGGCCAGCGCGGCGCGATCCTCCGTGAGGCGCGCCGTAACCGTCAGCGGTTCCCGCAGGTCATCCGGGTCCGCATCTGCGAAGGGGGAGACGTCCACCTCACCTCCGGCCCACGGATGGATACGATCGCCGGCCCGAGCATAGTGCGATCGATCCCTCAGAACGACAGCGCGAAAGCAGTGCGTGATTCCCCACAGTTGGGTCCCGAGGGGCAGGACTCTGAACCCTTGACGGGCCGGAAGGTCGCGCTACACACTCGACCCACGTGCAGGTGAGCAAAGGAGGACCACGTGGGGATGTTGCTCTGGGCGTTCGGGGTTTTCGTCCCCACGGTGCTCCTGGCTCTGTGGGTGGACCGCCACCGTGGCTCACGCGGTGCGTCTCGCAGCGCCGACCTACCGGCGACGAAGCACGGACGCCCGAGGCGCGTCGACTTCGATCACACCATCGGGCCCTGCCACTACGACGTTGGCCCGGAAAGCAAGTCAGGGCTGACCGGTTCTTCAGCGGAGTCACATACCTAGGCCACCGTGCCCCGGTTGAGGCTCGAGCACCACAACCTGATCGGGGAACCACGGCGACCCAGGATGGTTGGTTAAGACCGTGCGTCGACGTTGGCTCGGAGTCCCGATGATGGCGATGCACTCCGCCGGCGCCCGGGGTGCGTCCCGACGTCTCGAGTCGACGTCGGCAACTGAACTACCCAGCTCCGCAGTGGGGCGCGGGTCGCGTCCTAAAGCTGCGGGTAGACGTCCATGCGGAGGAGCTGCGACCCGTCCGTAATGGTCGGCGGGGTCTTGGTGGTGGCGGGCAGCAGGGGCCAGACGTCCCGCTTCGCCACCAGCCTCGGGGAGTGCAGCTCGATCTGGTGTCCCTCGATGAAGAGCTGTGCCTGCTGCGCCGACAGAACGTTCTTGACCCAGTCCGTGCCCGGTCCGTACATCGGAATGAAGACATAGCCGTCGGGCAGCCGGTGCGCGTCAAGGGGAGTCCGATACGTCCGTCCCGAGGACCGTCCGGTGTGGATCAGCACCGGCCGGGCACCGCGGCGTAGCTCGATGGGGTTGAAGACTCGTTTGTTGATCTTGGCCAGCCATCGCGGCAATGGCATTGAGGCTCCTCGCTCCTTGGGGAGTTGTCGTCGTCGACGTAAGGCCGTCTCTCGCTCACGTTATCTCCACCGACTGTCAGTGCAGGGCTCAGCGCCGCCTCCCCTCCCGAGGGCGCTCTCCCCGGCGGCACCTCGGCGCCCACTGCATGGCCATGGCCCTTGTGCGTCAAGGCGCGATCCTCGGTCCGCACGACCCCTGCCTCGGCGAAACCAACGAGACAATCCGCGCCATCTGTCGCCGGCGCCTCCCGACGTGGCCGCTCGGTCGTCTTCAGTGGGTCGATGAGCGAGACACGACTCCGGTAGTTGCCGGCCCAGTGATCCACCCGGTCGCCGCTACCTGGTTCCAGGTGAGAACATCACACTGGGAGTTCCGCCCACGCATCATCGAAGGCACGGGACGGGACATGCACAGGACAGGCGCGTCGACGACAGGGCGACTGCCGAGGACCTCGGTGTCGGCCGGCCCTTGCAGGAGTCCGTCATCGACACCGTGCGCTGGCTCCTCACCGGCGGCCACCTCAGCCGTCGCAACGTCGGACAGGCCAACGAGGGCTGATCAGCAGCCATATCCAGAGCGTCGACTGCCGCGGTAGGTCGCCGAACGGAAAGGTCAAGGACATGAGCGAACAGGGCGTGATTCGCGAGATCCGTGCTGCCCTGCAGCACAGTCAGATCATCGACCTGACGACGATGGGCCGGCGCACTGGCCAACCGCGGCGAGTGGAGATCTTCCTGCACAGCGACGACGGCCGGCTGTTCGTCACCGGAATGCCCAGAGCCGACCGAACCCGAGACTGGATCTACAACATCCGGGCCAACCCCCGGATCGTCATCCATCTGAAGCAGTGCGTCGCCGCTGACGTGCCAGCGGTCGCCCGAGTGGTGACCGACGCCGACGAACGGCGTCGGCTCATCGAGTCCGCCGCCAACCGGTGGCGTCGCACGGACGTCGAGGACATGATGCGGCACAGCCCACTCATCGTGGTCACCCCCGACGTGCCCCGCACCAAGCGGGGTCGGGTGTCGTGACGCTCTCACATGCCGACCTGATCGAGGTGGCCGCCCGCCGACTGAACCCACGCTTGGTCGGTGGACGCCTCTGCGGTGATGTCGCCGCCGCCCTGGTCACCGATCGGGGCAATCCGTACGAGGGGGTGTGCATCGACACCGGGTCGGGGACCGGCTTCTGCGCCGAGCATGCCGCCATCGCTGCGATGGTGACCGCCGGTGAGTACCGGATCACCGCGATTGTCGCTGTCTGGCGGGACGAGGAGGGAGCGCTCTACGTGCTTCCACCCTGCGGACGCTGCCGCGAGTTCATGCGCCAGATCGACCCGACGAACATCGACGCTACGGTTGTGCTCTCGCGAGACCGAACAGCGACCCTCTCCCAGCTGCTCCCCGAACATGACTGGCCGAGCCCCCTCGACCAGCTGAAGTCGTCCGGGTAGGTGAGGTGCGGAACGTGGCCGGCGCCGAGATAGACATGTCGGTCGGCACTCGGGACCCCAGCTGCGATCTGCTCGGTGATCAGTGCGAACATCGGTGGACTGTGGTCGCCTTGGGTGAGTAGGAGCGGCTTGACGTACCATCCGAGCGCGGGAAGGTCGACGACGAGCGCGTCCGGATCGAGCAACTCGTCCAGGTAGGTCGGTGCGTTGCGGATGAAGGTCCGGCGCACTGGCTTCCGGCTTCGAGGAGGCTCCGAACCGGAGCCAATCGCTGTGCGTAGTCTCGTGCGAACGGTTCGGTCGCGGGATCATCGGCAAGGAGTTGGACTCCGGGCGGCTCATGAACGGCGATCCCTCGCACGAGATCAGGGCGGGAGGCTGCCAACCGCAGTGTGATGAGAGCGCCATACGAGTTGCCGCAGACGCACGCCGGAGCAAGGTCGGGCTTCGATCAGCGTTGCGAGGTCTGCGACGTCGTCGTGCACGGAGTGCAGCGACGCCGGGCGAGCGCTGCGGCTATGACCGCGACGGTCGTACGTGACGACAGTGCCCCGGGCCGCCAGTTTCGGGACCACCTGGGCCCAGTTGTCCGCATCCCCCAGGAGCCGTGGACGAGGAGCAGACTGGGGCCCGCCCCCTCGACTGTGTGGTAGAACTCGATCCCGTTCACGGTCGTGGTCGTCATGTGCTGCCCCGCCTTCCAGCGTCGGTGTTCCATCGCTCCCGTGGTCGAAGGCTTGCGTCAGGCGCGGTCGGTTAGGAAGGACAGCACGACGGTCGCGAAGCCTTCCGGGTCGGAGAGGTGGGCCACGTGCGCCTGTCCGGCAAGGGTTGCGATCCGCGCGTCGGGCAGGGCGGCGACAACCACGTCAGGGTCGGCCTTGATGTCCGCAGGACTGACCTCACCCACGATGAGCAGGACCGGCACCCTGATCCGGGCGGCGAGGGTGGCGTCGAAGGTGGTCTCCGAGAACGCCCGGAGCTCGCGAGGGACTGTGGGCGCGGCCGCGACCCGCGAACGCCACGCGGCCGAAGACTTGACCCCGGCGATCTCCGCGTCGGTGAGGTGCACGACGTCGCGGTAGAGCGTCTCGAGCAGCTCCTCCGGTCGGTGCTCGGCGAGCGACGATTCCAGAACCGCCATCACTGCCGGCGCGATGGTGCGGTGCGCGAGGTCCGGGACGGGCCAGCCCTCGTAGAGCACCAGCCGACGGATGTGTGCGGTACGCAGGGCCGCACCGAACGCGACCGTGCCGCCGAAGGAATGGCCCAGCAGGTCGACCGGCCTTCCCCACGTCGCGGCCGCGGCGTCGACGACAGCGGCGACGTCCGCATACTCCTTCTCGATCGTGTAGACGGGGTGATCTCCGCTGGCACCACGGCCGCGGCGGTCCATCGCATGGACGCTCACCGCGTCGTCGAACAGGTGGGCGAGCGGACTCCACGTCGTGTGATCCGAGGTCGTGCCCGGGACCACGACGAGGGGTCGGCCGCGTCCCGAGACGAAGACGGCGATCTGCGTGCCGTCCGCGGACGGCACCATGGTCGGCTCGGATGTCATGGCGGTCATCGTCGGTTCCTGTCCGTGCTGGGATCTCCAGGGTCATCCCAGAGAGGTGCACCCCGCATCGGTAGGACTACCCATCGTGCCCGACGAGATCGTGCTCGACGGCGAACAGCGTCGCGGCCGCCCGGCTCGAGACTCCGATCTTGGCGTAGATGTGCTGAACATGATGCTCTGCGGTGCGCGGCGAGATGACCAGCCGCTCCGCGATCTGTCCGTTGCTCAGACCATGTGCGACCAGGGCCAGGACCTCGATCTCCCGCGCGGACAGCCCCGCTCGTTGCGTCACTTCCCGCGCCGGGACACTGTGCCCGGCCGCGGCGAGAACGGCTCCGACCGCGTCCGGGTCGAGCTTGCCGGCTCCCGCCAGGGCGAGAAGCCTCTCTCGCGACTCTCGTCGTGACAACGGACCACGATGCGGGCGCGCCTCGGTCACGGTCGCCAGTGCGTCGGCCGCAGCCAGAACGCGCGCCGGCACGGAGAGCTCTGGCGCGATGCAGCCGCGGTGGTACCCGCTGCCGTCGAGGCGCTCGTGGTGTCTGCCCACCAGGCCGGAGAGCCGTGCCAGACCAGGGGAGCCGGACAGGATCCGCTCCGAGTGATACGGATGCAGCCGAACCTGCTCCCGTTCGCCGGTGCTGAGGGGTGAGCGCTTTCCCCAGACGTGGCTCGACACCCCGACGCGCCCTACATCGTGCAGGTGCCCGGCGATCTCGAGGTCGGTGACCGTCGCGCTATCGAGGTGCAGGTGTCGAGCGGCCCCGCTCGCCAAAGCAGCGACAGAACGGGAGTGGCCCGTCAGGCAGGGGCACTTCAGGTCGGCCAGATCACCGAACACCGTGGCGACGGGTCGGAGGTCGCCGACCCAGACGCAGGGGTGCGGTTCGACTCCGAGCACGTCGTCGGAGTCGAGCCCATGCAGCCACTGCCTCCCGTCGACCACGAAGCGAGCGACGAGCTCGGGATCGAGCATTCCGCCACTGCGGCGGGCAACCGCGTCCACAGCCACGTCGACTCCGCCGATCTGTTCGAACAGGACGGCGACAGCCGCCAGTCGGGCGATCCGCGCGCCGATCGGGATCTCCGCCCCGGTGAGGCGAGGTGGTGATGGGCGAGCGCCCCACTCGTCGTACACATGGAACAGGCTGTCCTGCACGGCCGGTGGCAGACCGAGCCGTCTGGCCGTGTCGCGGCCCAGCTCGCACGCGGTGCTGGTGAACTCACGTCCCCACTCGGCTCCCCTCAGAACAGTGGTGGCCACCAGGCGAAGACGGCCCACGAGAGGTCGTCCGTGCGTCAGCATGGGGATGAATGTCAGTGCGAGATCCCGCACGGAACCGGGATCGGTCCGGCTCACCGCCCTGTTGACGACGAGTTCGTCCCGGAACAGTCGGGCTGTCTCGTGGGCGTAGCCCGGACAGCCGATGTGGTGCAACAGCGCCGTGTAGTAAGCGGCTCTGATGTCGCTCTCCGGCAGGTTCAATGATCGCGCCAGGCGGGTCGCGACCACACTGGATCGCTGTGCCGTGCCCGGCTCGAGACCGAAACCCAGGTCGGCTACGAGGGAGAGGCCGGTGAGCAGATCTGCCAGTCGTTCTGGCATGCACCGAGTCTAACGAGCGCCCCGGAGTAGCCCTTCGCAGCGCGGATGCAGAGTGGTCCGCACCTCAACGGGCGTCGGGCCGGCAACCGATTGCGTCATGCGCGTTCGGTCAGCAATTCCTCGACCGCGAGTACGGAGGCGAACGGGGGGTCCAGAGCTCGAAACCGGACATCCCGAGTGCTGCACCCCTGGGATACCCCTCGCGGCCGGTGCGCTCGGGCCGGCTGACGTGCGCGATGGCGATGATGTTGACCTCGCGTCGGCCTTTCCGACCAACGGGCCTTGTACTCCGTACACGGATATCCGTCAATACCCACCGGGGGCTAACTCCCCATCGGAAATGCCGGCGTGTATAGGTTTTATGGATGGCAGCCTTACATGAACTTCTGGCCCAGGACGCGGTGGAGCTCGACGTTGAGGTGGACGGCTGGGAGAGTGCCGTGCGCCACGCAGGTGGCCTCCTCGAACGCTCAGGGGTTGCGGATCCTCGGTACACGCAGGCGATGGTGGACAGCGTGGTGGAGAAGGGTCCCTACATCGTTGTCGCGCCGGGGTTCGCCTTTGCCCATGCCAGGCCCTCGGATGCGGTGCACCGGACCGGGATGTCCTGGGTCCGGCTGGCTCGACCCGTCGAGTTCGGCCACGCCAAGAACGACCCCGTCTCCCTCGTCGTGGCGCTGGCCGCCAAGGACTCTTCTGCGCACCTCGACGCGATGGCCCAACTCGCCAAGGTGCTCGGAGACACCAAACGCACGGCTGCGCTCGACGCCGCGACGTCCACCGACGGGATCAGGGCGGTGCTGTCCGAAGGAACGGCGGTCGCCAGTGCGCCGGCACCTGCAGGGGCGGTGGCATCCGCGTCTGCATCCACGTCTGCGTCCGCGTCCGCGTCTGCGTCCGCGTCCGCGTCTGCGTCACGAGACCAGGCCGCCGGCACAACCACCGACAAGATCCTCACGGTCTGCGGAAACGGCCTGGGGACGAGCCTGTTCCTGAAGAACACGCTCGAGCAGGTCCTCAGCACCTGGGGGTGGGGGCCGTACATCACCGTCGAGGCGACCGACACCATCTCTGCACGAGGGAAGGCCAAGGAGGCCGACCTGATCTTCACGTCGGGTGAGATCGCCAGGGCTCTCGGCGAGGTCGGTGTGCCGGTCGAGGTCATCGAGAACTTCACCTCCACCACGGAGATCGACTCCGCGCTCCGTCGGCTCTACGACGTCTGAAGGGACACCTCATGGACACCCTCGTCTCGATCGCGCAGTTCGTCGTCAACGAGATCTTGAGCGTTCCCGCCTTCCTCATCGGCATCATCACGGCGGTCGGACTCATCGCCCTGCGCAAATCAGTCGGTCAAGTGATCGGAGGGGCGGTCAAGGCGACGCTGGGCTTCCTGCTCATCGGGGCCGGGGCCACGCTGGTCATCGCCTCCCTGTCGCCATTGGGAACGATGATCCAGGGCGCGACCGGCGCCCAGGGTGTCATTCCCACCAACGAAGCCATCGTCGGCATCGCCCAGGCTCAGTACGGTGCCCAGGTCTCCTGGCTCATGATCCTGGGATTCGCCCTGAGCCTCGTCCTGGCCCGCTTCACCCCGCTGCACTACGTGTTCCTGAGCGGGCACCACATCCTCTTCATGTCGACGCTGCTGACGATCGTCCTCGCGAGCGCCGGGTACGGCGGGCTGCTCGTGGTCGGCGTGGGCGGCCTGCTCCTGGCGATCCTGATGGTCTCGCTCCCTGCGCTCGCCCATCCCTACACCCGCAAGATCACCGGTGACGACTCGATCGCCATCGGTCACTTCGGCACGGCCGGTTACATCGCTTCCGGCGCTGTGGGTAGTGCGGTCGGCCGCAAGAGCCGGTCCACCGAGGAGCTGCAGCTGCCCGAGTCGCTGCGCTTCCTGCGGGACTCGATGGTTGCCACCGCGCTGTCGATGGTCCTGATGTACCTCGTGCTCGCCGTCCTGTTCCTCTCCCGAGCAGGCAGCGAGACCGCTTTCGCCGCCTTCGACCCGGCAGCGTCATCGGTCGGCAACTTCTTCATGCTGGCGGTGACCCAGGGCCTCCAGTTCGGTGTCGCCGTGGCGGTCATCCTGTTCGGTGTGCGCACCATCCTCGGCGAGCTCGTGCCCGCGTTCCAGGGGATCGCGGCCAGGGTGGTCCCCGGCGCGATCCCGGCATTGGATGCTCCGATCGTCTTCCCGTACGCCCAGAACGCGGTGCTTGTGGGCTTCATCGCGAGCTTTGTCGGAGGTCTCGTCGGCCTGGCCACACTGTCCATCTGGCTCGGTCCGGCGCTGGGTCTGGCTCTGATCCTTCCCGGCCTGGTGCCGCACTTCTTCACCGGTGGCGCTGCCGGCGTCTATGGCAACGCGACCGGTGGGCGTCGAGGTGCCGTGCTCGGAGGTTTCGTCAACGGCCTGCTGATCACCTTCCTGCCCGCCCTTCTGCTTCGGGTGCTTGGCGACTTCGGCGATGCCAACACGACATTCGGCGACACGGACTTCGGCTGGTTCGGGATCCTGATCGGAACGGGCGCCGGCGCGGGGTCATGGGCAGGCGTGGCGATCGCCCTTCTGATCGGCGCGGCGCTGCTGGGACTGGCCACGATCGTGCAACGCAAGGTCGTGGATACCGGCTGGGACCCGTCGCCCGGGCGGGCCACCGCGACACAGTCCGCACCGGCCCAGGCCGGTGCCGGCACGGGTTCGGCCAGCAGCTACGCCAAGATCCAGCCCCCTGCCGGCGCCCCGGCCCCGCCACCACCGCCAGCGGGGTGACCTCGGACGGGGCCATCGAGGCGCCGGCGTCGAGACACCCCCCTCGCCGCACTTCCCGAAGGACTCATCGCTGCCCAACGATCCCCGCCCCACACCATCGTGCCCGGACGCCAGGTCGGGGCTGACCGGTCGTGCGGCGAGGAGTGCATACCGGCGCCGGCCCTGACCCGCCACGCCCCGACGCCCCGGCCAGGCGCCCCGGCCAGGCGCGGACGGCGCGAATCTCTTACGAGAGGCTGGTCTCCCGCACGGTCGTGCGCACCTCGTTGCTGCTCTCGTCGTCGGGCATCGTCTGGCTGCTCATCTCGGCCTCGACGCGTCGCCGGTAGAGGTCGATCTCCCACTGGATCCGCTCCTCGTCCCAGCCGAGCAGGGGCGCCATGAGTCGGGCCGCCGGCTCGGCCGCGGAGAGCCCGCGGTCCCTGGCCTCGATGGAGATCCGGGTGCGACGGGTCAGCGCATCGGTCAGGTGGAGGGCACCCTCGGAGGCAGCCGCGTAGACGAGCTCGACCTTGAGGTGCTCCTCGCCACCCGGCAGCCGCTCACCGAGGCTCGGGTCGGCCTGGATGAGCGCGATCAGCTCCTTGGTCAGGGTGCCGTAGCGCTCGAGCAGGTTCTCGATGGCGACGTCGTCGATGTCCGTGCCTCGCGCGAGAATATGCGGGCGCTCACTCAGCCAGTCCCAGCCGATCGCGCCCGCGAGCGGGATCTTCTCGGTGATGGACCCCGGCATCTCCTTGCCGAGATCGGTCAGGGCGAGGTCGACCGCGTCCTTGGCCATGATGCGATAGGTCGTGTACTTGCCGCCCGCGACCAGAACGAGGCCCGGAACCGGGCAGGCGCAGACGTGCTCCCTCGAGATCCTCGTCGTGGCGGCCGTGTCGTCCGGGTCGGAGGGGGCGATGAGGGGGCGCAGGCCGACGAAGACTCCGTCGATGTCGTCACGGGTCAGCGGGGTGATGAGCACCTCGTTGACGGTGTCGAGCAGGTAGTCGATGTCCGCCGACGTCGCCGCCGGGTGCTGCTTGTCGTACTTCCATGGGGTGTCGGTGGTGCCGACGATCCAGTGCTCGTCCCACGGGATGAGGAACAGCACCGACTTCTCGGTCTTCAGGATGACGCCGGTCTGGGAGTCGATGCGGTCCTTGGGCACGACGAGGTGGACACCCTTGCTCGCCGCAACCTTGAGCGGACCATCGGTGCCGACCATCCGCTGGATCTCGTCGGTCCAGACGCCGGTCGCCGAGATGACGTGCCGGGCGTGGATGGTCAGCCGGCGCCCGTCGGTGTCGTCGAGCGCCACGACGCCGATGACCCGGCCGGAGTCGTCCCGCACCAGTTCCTCGACCTTGACCCGGTTGGCGACGTGCGCCCCGTGTTGGGCGGCCGTTCGGACCAGTTCCAGGACGAAGCGGGCGTCGTCGACCTGGGCGTCGTAGTACTGGATCGCTCCGCTGAGCGTCGAGGGCTTCAGGGCCGGCATGAGCTGCAGCGCGTGCTTCTTGCGCAGATGCCGGTGCCGGGGCATCCCGCCGGTCTGGCCGACCCCGAAGGCGAGGCCGTCGTACAGGGCGATGCCGGATCCGACGTAGAACCTCTCCCAGGCCGGCTTGGAGAGTGGGTACATGAACGACACCGGCTGCACGAGGTGGGGCGCGATCTTCGTCAGCAGCAGTCCCCGCTCCTGCAGAGCCTCGTGCACGAGACCGAAGTCGAGCATCTCGAGGTAGCGCAGGCCCCCGTGGATGAGCTTGCTCGACCGCGACGACGTTCCGCTGGAGTAGTCCCGGGCCTCGACCAGACCGGTGGACAGTCCCCGGGTGACGGCGTCGAGCGCCACGCCGCCGCCGACCACACCACCGCCGATGACGAGGACGTCGAGGGGTTCACCCGAGGTCATCCGCTCGATGGCGGCGGCGCGCTGGTGGCGGTTGAGTGTCATTGCGATTCGTCCCTTCCAGTCGATCTCTTCCATCGACCTGTTCGATGGACCGCGTCAGTCGACGTCGACCCAGTCCAGAGTCCGTTCGACGGCCTTACGCCAGCCGGCGTAGCCGTTCTCGCGCTGCTCGTCGGTCCACGCAGGCTCCCAGCGGCGTGCCTCGTGCCAGTTCGCCGCGAGCTCGTCCGTGCCTGCCCAGACCCCGGCAGCCAGGCCCGCGGCGTAGGCGGCGCCGAGAGCGGTGGTCTCGGCGACGACCGGCTTGCTCACCGGGACTCCGAGGATGTCGGCCTGCAGCTGCATGCACAGGTCGTTGGCCGTCACGCCCCCGTCGACGCGGAGCACGTCGAGGTCGATCGTGCAGCCGCTGGCCTCGACGTCCGCGACCATCGCGTCGGCGACGTCCTTGGTCTGGTAGCAGATCGCCTCGAGGGTCGCCCGGGCGAGATGCGCGTTGGTGTTGTAGCGCGACATGCCGACGATGGCCCCGCGGGCATCGCTGCGCCAGTACGGCGCGAAGAGGCCGGAGAAGGCGGGGACGAAGTACATTCCCCCGGTGTCCTCGACGCTGCGAGCGAGCGTCTCGATCTCACTCGCGCCGCTGATGATGCCGAGCTGGTCGCGCAGCCACTGCACCGCGCTGCCGGTCACGGCGATCGAGCCCTCGAGCGCATACACCGGCTCCTCGTCGCCGAATCGGTAGGCGACCGTCGTCAGCAGACCGTGCCGGCTGCGGACGAGCTCGGTGCCGGTGTTCATGAGCATGAAGTTGCCCGTGCCGTAGGTGTTCTTGGCCATGCCCGGGGTGAAGCACACCTGTCCCACGGTCGCCGCCTGCTGGTCGCCGAGAACGCCGGTGATCGGCACCTCCGCGCCGCGCAGGCCGACCGTCGAGCCGTATGCGGTGGCATGGCTGCTCGGGACGATCTCGGGGAGCATCGAGCGCGGGATGCCGAAGAAGCCGAGCAGCTCCTCGTCCCAGTCCAGGGTCCGCAGGTCCATGAGCATGGTGCGGCTGGCGTTGGTCACGTCCGTCACGTGTCGGCCCCCGTTGGGGCCGCCGGTGAGGTTCCAGACCACCCACGTGTCCGGGGTTCCGAAGAGGGCGTCGCCGCTCTCGGCGAGCGCACGCAGTCCCTCGACGTTCTCAAGCAGCCACTGCACCTTGCCCGCGGAGAAGTACGGAGCGGGGGGCAGGCCGGCCCGGGTCCGGATGACCTCGCCGCGGCCGTCGGCGTCCAGGGCCTTGGCGATCGAGTCGGTGCGGGTGTCCTGCCAGACGATCGCATTGTGCAGCGGACGGCCGGTGCGCCGGTCCCACACCACCGCGGTCTCGCGCTGGTTGGTGATCCCGATCGCCGCGAGGTCCGAGGGGGCGATGCGCGCGCTGGTCAGGACCGACTGGATGACGGTCTCGGTGCGCTCCCAGATCTCGAGGGGGTTGTGCTCGACCCAGCCGGCGCGGGGGAGGATCTGCTCGTGCTCGAGCTGGTGGCGGGCGACCTCACGTCCCTCGACGTCGAACACCATGAAGCGCGTGCTCGTCGTTCCCTGGTCCACGGCGCCCACGAACTCAGCCATATCTCCACCCTAGCCGCGTGCGTGCGGCCCGTGAGGGGACCCTCGCGAGGCACCTGGGTGACCAAGCGCATACTTGGCGTGCGGTCGACGCGCGGACCTCAGCCGTCAGGATGAGTGTATGACGACACACTCCCTGAAGACCAACGCCGGCAACTTCTTCGAGGACTTCCACGTCGGACAGGAGCTGCTCCACAGCAGCCCGCGCACGGTGACCGTCGGCGACGTCGCCCTGTACACGGCGCTGTACGGCGCGCGGTTCTGCCTCACGTCGGGTGAGGCGGTCGCGCAGGCGATGGGGATGGAGCGGATGCCGCTCGACCCGCTCATCGTCTTCCACACCGTCTTCGGCAAGACGGTGCCGGAGGTGTCACTCAATGCTGTCGCGAACCTCGGCTACGCCGCCTGCCGCTTCACCGCTCCGGTGTTCCCCGGCGACACCCTTGCCGCACGCTCGACGGTCATCGGGGTCAAGGCGAACCGGGACGGGAGGACGGGGGTGGTCTACGTCCACTCCACCGGGACCAACCAGCACGGTGACACCGTGCTCGACTACGTCCGGTGGGTCATGGTCCGCAAGCGCGAGGAGTCCTCTCCCGCCCCCGAGACGGTCATCCCGGAGCTTCCGGGTGCCGTCGACGCGGCGGACCTCGTGGTGCCGACCGGGCTGAGCGGCGCCGACTACGACACCGCCCTGGGCGGGAGCCCGTATCTGTGGGGGGACTACGAGCCGGGGGAGCGGATCGACCACGTCGACGCCATGACCGTCGAGGAGGCCGAGCACATGACCGCGACCCGGCTGTGGCACAACACCGCCAAGGTCCACTTCAACCAGCACGTGGAGAGCCGGGGACGGTTCGGCCGCCGGATCGTGTACGGCGGTCACGTCATCTCGATCGCCCGGGCTCTGTCGTACAACGGCCTGGCGAACGCCGTCACGATCGCCGCGATCAACGGCGGCACGCATAGCAACCCCACGTTCGCCGGCGACACGGTCTACGCCTGGTCCGAAGTGCTCGACCGCAACGAGCTGCCGGGCCGGGACGACCTCGGCGCCCTGCGCATCCGGACCGTCGCGACGAAGGACCGGGCGTGCGCTGACTTCCCGCTGCGCGGTGAGGACGGCCGGTACCTGCCCGAGGTGGTCCTCGACCTCGACTACACGGTGCTCATGCCGAGGCGGTGAGCGAGGGCCGCACGGTCACGATCGGGGGCCGGCGTCGGCGCCCAACGCCTCGCGTGCCTAGGCTGAAGGGCATGGAGATCGACCTGCACACCCACTCGAGTGTGAGCGACGGCACCGAGCCGCCCGCGCAGGTCATGGCCGCCGCCGCGAGGGCCGGACTCGATGTCGTCGCGCTGACCGACCACGACACCGTGGGCGGGTGGGACGAGGCCGCGGAGGCGGCTGCGGGACTCGGCATCGGGCTCGTGCGCGGCACCGAGATCTCGTGTCGCCGTGACGGTCGCAGCATCCACCTGCTGGCCTACCTCCCCTCGCCCGACGACCCCGACCTCGCGCACGAGCTGGCCATGGCTCGGGAGTCGCGGTTGAGCCGCATGGATCGGATCGTCGACCGGTTGGTTGCCGACGATGTGCCCATCACGATCGAGCAGGTCCGCTCGCAGGTCGCGCAGGGAGCGACGCTCGGCAGACCGCACCTCGCCGACGCCCTGGTCGCGGCCGGCGTGGTGGCGGACCGGGACGAGGCCTTCCGCCGCTACCTGCACGACGGCAGTCCGTACTACGTGGCGCACTACGCCCCCGACCCGGTCCGCGCCGTCGAGCTCGTGGTCGCGGCCGGAGGGGCCGCCGTCCTCGCCCATCCGTACTCCGCCCGTCCGCTCCGCGTCGTCACCCCGGATCTCATCGCCGACCTGGCCGCGGCCGGGCTGCTCGGGATCGAGGTGGACCACCGCGACCACGACGAGGCCGCCCGTCGTGAGCTGTGTGGCCTCGCCGAGGAGCTCGGTCTGGTCGTGACCGGGTCCAGTGACTACCACGGAGCCGGCAAGCCGAACCTCATCGGCGAGAACCGGACCGACCCGCACGCGCTCGAGGCGATCATCGCCGCAGGCTCGGGCACCGCATACCTGCCCGCCTGAGTCCCGACCGCTCCCGGTGAGTGGACCGGTTGGGCCCGGACCCACCGCACCCCGCATGCTTGTCACATGCGTGCCGATGCCATCATGACCCTCTCCTGCCCGGACCGACCCGGAATCGTCGCGGCCGTGACCCAGGTGCTCTTCGAGCACGGGGCAAACATCGAGGAGAGCCAGCAGTTCGACGACGACGGAACCGACACCTTCTTCATGCGCATCGCGTACTCGATCGCCGAGGGTGGGCCCGACATCGAGCAGTGGCGACGCATCATGACGCCGACGGCCGAGCGGCTTGGGATGGACTGGGCGATCCAGGACGCTCGTCGGCCGGTGCGGACCGTGATCATGGTGAGCCGGTTCGGGCACTGCCTGAACGACCTGCTGTTCAGGTGGCGCAGCGGCGCGCTCAACATCGACATCCCGGTCATCGTCTCCAACCACGCCGATCTCGAGCCGCTGGCGGCCATGTACGGCATCCCGTTCGTGGTCATCCCGGTCACCTCCGACACCAAGGCCGAGGCGGAGGACCGCCTGCGCGGGCTCATCGCCGAGCACGACATCGACCTTGTCGTCCTCGCCCGATACATGCAGATCCTCTCCGACGACCTCTCGCGAGAGCTCTCCGGTCGGGTGATCAACATCCACCACTCGTTCCTGCCCTCGTTCAAGGGCGCCAAGCCCTATCACCAGGCCTTCCACCGTGGCGTCAAGCTCGTCGGTGCGACGGCGCACTACGTCACGGCCGACCTCGACGAGGGGCCGATCATCGAGCAGGACGTCATGCGCGTCGACCACCGGATGACACCCGAGGACCTCGTGCGCGCCGGGGAGGAGAGCGAGTCCCGCGTCCTCGCCCGCGCAGTGCGCTGGCACGCGGAGAGCCGGGTGCTGCTCAACGGCGAGCGGACCGTCGTCTTCAGCTGAGGCGGAAGGGCCGACCCGGTGCTCCGACCCGCCCGGGCGCTCGTTGGGGGCTGTGGATAACTTCCGGGGCCGATCGCGATCCTCGGGCAGAGTCTCGGCTCATGATCTCCGAATCCAACACCCCCGAATCCTTCGACGCCGAACCCTTCGAGCCTGACTTCTACGAGCCTGACTTCTGTCCGGACGACTTCCTCGACGACGACCCCGACGACGACTCCGCAGGCCCTGACTCCTTCGAGCGTGCTCCCGTCGAGGACGAGGAGGACGCGGCTGAGCTCGTCAGACTGCTGCTCGACCTGGACGACATCGCCTCGGGCGCACTCCTGCTCGTCATGTGCGACGCAGACCGCCGCCCCACCGTGCCCGTGCTCGTCACCGACCTGCCGGCCACCTCGTCGGCGCACGAGGTCGTCGGTCGGTGGCTGCACGGTGTCGCCGAACAGCTCGACGTCGAGTCCCTCGGCATCGTCCTCGCCCGGGCCCGGCCCGGTCAGAGCTTCGTCGTCGACCACGACCGAGCATGGCACGAGGCCGTCCTCGCGGCGTGCGAGCAGTCGTCGATGACCCTGCTCCACGCGTTCGTCGTCACCCCGCACGCAGTCATTCCGTTCCCGCGCCCGATGGCTCGCCTCGTCGGCTGAGAGCGGCAGGTCCCGGTCCGGAGCGTGGTGGGACCGGGACCCGAAGGCTCCGCCCGAGAGTGGGTCAGGCGCTGTAGCGCAGCCCGCCGACGGTTCCGCCGTGGGTGGCGTGGTACCGGCTCAGGTTGCTGCTGAGGATGTCGCGCACGACGGCAGACTCCGCGTCCTCGTCGTCCGCCATGACGAGCAGGTCGTCGATCTCGGCGGGGGAGCGGTAGGACGCGAGGGCAGCCTTCAGGGCGCGGTACTCGGCCCGTGCGGCCCGGCGATCGCGAAGGTCGTCGCGGACTGAGCGGAGGAGGGTGGTGGTCCTGGTGTTCGTCATGCCTCCATCGTCGCCGCCTTCATATCCATGCGTCCAATAGCATTCTCAACAGTTATCCATGCGCATGACGCATACGATGGGCGAATGGACGTCGATGGTCTGCGGTGGTTCCAGCTCGTGGCTGACGGGACGACCGTCACCGAGGTCAGCGATGTCTTCGGCGTGAGCCAGCCGTCGGTCTCCCGTGCCCTGGCACGCCTGGAGGCCGAGGTGGGGACGCCGCTGCTGGAACGGCACGGCCGGGTCCTCCGCATGACGCTCGCGGGACTGGCGTTCAAGCGCTACGTCGACCAGGTGGTCAACGCCGTCGATGACGGGCTGGCCACCGTCGAGCAGCTGGTCGACCCCGAGCGGGGGGTCGTCAGCCTCGGCTTTCCCCTCAGCCTCGGCACGTGGCTCGTACCCACGTTGATCAGGGAGTTCGAGCGCCTGCACCCACACGTGCAGTTCGTGCTCGAGTCGACCGCGAGCAACGAGGACAACCGGATCTCCACGCTGCTCCTGTCCGGCCGGATCGACCTCGAGCTCACGACGAGCCGAACCGTCGGCCCGCATGTGCTCTGGCACCCCCTGCTCACGGACGAACTCTTCCTCGCCGTGCCGGACGGGCACCGACTCGCCGGCACCGAGCCCGTCGACCTGCGCGACTGCCGGGACGAGCGGCTCGTGCTGCTGCGCCCCCCGTCCCGGCTCCGCCGGATCACGATGGAGATGTTCCGTGGTGTGGGCGTCGAGCCCGACGTCGCCTTCGAGGCCGACGACCTCGCGACAGTGCGCGGGTTCGTCGGGCACGGTCTGGCCATCTCGGTCCTGCCCTCCCTCGGCGCCGCGGTCGGTCCGGTCGGGACCGACCGCGTCGTGCTGCGGCCCCTGGCAGGCGTCGACGCCGCGCGTCACCTCGGTCTGGCCTGGACCTCGCAGCACCCGCTGCTGCCGTCGGCGAACCTGTTCCGCCGCTTCGTCATCGACTGGGCCGCGGGTCCGGGGTCCGTTCGCAGGGTGACAGACTAGGCCGCATGCCCAAACGCTCCCGATCACCCAAGGCGACGATCATCTCGCTGGCCAACCAGAAGGGGGGAGTGGCGAAGACCACGTCCGTGGCCTCCCTCGGGGCCGCCTTCGCCGAGCTGGACAAGCGGGTCCTCCTCGTCGACCTCGACCCGCAGGCGTGCCTGACCTTCAGCCTGGGAGTCGACCCCGACGCGGTCGAGACCTCGATCAACGAGGTCGTCCTGGGCCGCGCCGACATGAGTGAGGCCGTCCTGCCCACCGAGGACGGGGTCGACCTGGTGCCGAGCACGATCGACCTCGCGGGGGCCGAGGCCCAGCTGCTGCCGCGCCCAGGTCGTGAGTACGTCCTCGCCGGTTCCCTCGACGACGTCGTCCACGACTACGACATCATCCTGCTCGACTGCTCGCCGACGCTGGGGGTGCTCACCCTGAACGCCTTGACCGCGAGCAGCGGACTGATCATCCCGATGCCTGCCGAGATGCTCAGCCACCGGGGCGTCGGGCAGCTGCTCGACACGGTCAAGGACGTGCGGCGCATTCTCAACAAGAAGCTCAAGGTCGTGGGCATCCTCGCCACGATGTACGACGGACGCAGCAACCACTCCCGCGAGGTGCTCGCCGATGTCGGGGAGCGCTACGGCCTCGACGTCCTGGAGCCGCCGATCCCGAGAACCGTGCGGTTCGCCGAAGCCCCCGCGGTCGGACGCTCGATCCTCGGCTCCAGCCGCACGTCGAAGGGCGCTCAGGCCTATCGCGAGGTCGCGACGGCCATCCTCGAACGCATCTGACCTGAGCCAACCCATCCTGCCCGTCCTCACCCGAGGACTGCCCACTCGAACGGAGACGCCATGCCCACGACCACCCGCGCTCTCGCCGCTCCCGCGGCGGGAGAACCACTGACCCCGGTCACCATCGAGCGCCGGGACCTGCGACCCGACGACGTCCGGATCGAGATCGCCTATGCGGGCATCTGCCACAGCGACATCCACCAGGCGCGTGAGGAGTGGGGCTCGGCCCTGTTCCCGATGGTGCCCGGACACGAGATCGCAGGCACGGTCACCGAGGTGGGTGACGGGGTGACCTCCCACCGGGTCGGCGACCGCGTCGGTGTCGGCTGCATGGTGGACAGCTGCGGCGAGTGTGAGATGTGTCGGGCGGACCACGAGAACTTCTGCACCGAGAAGACCGTGTGGACCTACAACGACACCTATCCCGACGGCGAGGTCGCCATGGGGGGATACAGCCGCGAGGTCGTCGTGGCCGAGAAGTTCGTGCTGCGCATCCCTGACGCCCTCGACCTGGATGTCGCGGCCCCGCTGCTCTGCGCCGGCGTGACCGTCTACACGCCTCTGGACAGGTGGGGGGTCGGCCCCGACAGCTCGGTCGCCGTCGTGGGGATGGGTGGCCTCGGTCATATGGCCGTCAAGATCGCCGCCGCGATGGGGGCTGACGTCACCGTGCTGTCCCAGACGACCTCCAAGGAGACCGACGGACGGGCCTTCGGCGCCTCCGACTACCGCGCGACCGCCGACGGGACGGTGTTCAAGGAGCTTCGGGGGCGCTTCGACCTCGTCCTCAACACCGTCAGCGCCGACGTCCCGCTCGACAGATACCTCGGGATGCTCAAGCCGTTCGGAGCGGTCGTGAACGTCGGGCTCCCGACGAATCCTCAGCAGCTGCGCATCGGCTCGCTGATCTCGGGTGACAAGGTGCTCACCGGTTCCAACATCGGCGGGATCGCCGGGACCCAGGCGATGCTCGACTTCTGCGCCGAGCACGGGATCGCGGCCACCGTCGAGAGGATCTCGGCCGATGAGGTCAACGAGGCCTATGACCGCGTCGTCGGCTCCGACGTGCGGTACCGGTTCGTCATCGACGTGAGCACCATCCCGGACGCCTGACCACCCGCCCGGGGATGTCCGTCACGCGGCGCACACCGCGATGGTCATCCGCCGGCGGGACAGCGACGAGCCGGCCGTCAGTCCGCCTGAGCCGCGCCGCCCCGGGTGCGACGTCGACGCGAACGCTGGCGCGCCTGTCCGCCGGACTCGCCGTCCTCACGCTGCCCGCGCTCGCCGTCAC
>JBAUUB010000115.1:0-1693 GCA_049582485.1 Dermatophilaceae bacterium | reverse complement strand
GGTTCGCAGAGGGAGGAGAGGTCACCGGATCGGTAGAGACCAGCCAGATTGCCTACGCCTGCGCCATGGGCGGGGAGAGCGGCCGGACGCTGTATGCGATGACCGCCCCGTCGAGCGAGCCGTCCGTGGTCGACGGTCACCGGCACGGCCGGATCGAGGCGGCCCTGGTCTGAGCCGCAGCCCCGGTCGATAGGCTGGCAACCGTGAGCGCAGAGATCGCCGTCGCCGTCATCGGAGCAGCCGGAAGGATGGGCTCGGAGGTCTGTCGGGCCGTCGAGGCTGCTGAGGGCCTCAGGCTGGTCGGCCGCTATGACCAGGGCGACGACCTGGGGGATCTGGCCGGGGCCGATGTCGCCGTCGAGTTCTCGGTGCCGGAAGCGTCCCTCGGCAACGTGCTGCACTGCGTCGGTGAGGGGGTGCACGTGGTCGTCGGCACCACCGGCTGGGACGACGAGCGTCTCGCTGAGGTCGAGTCGGCCCTCGCTGAGCGACCCGGGGTCGGGGTGCTCGTCGCGCCGAACTTCGCGATCGGAGCGATCCTCATGATGGCCTTTGCGGCGAAGGCCGCCCGGTTCTACGAGTCCGTCGAGGTCATCGAGCTGCACCACCCCAACAAGGTCGATGCTCCGTCCGGGACGGCCGCGCGGACGGCGCGGTTGATCGGTGAGGCGCGCACTGCATACGAACTCGGCCCGGTGCCGGATGCGACAGCGGAGGACCCCGGTGGCGCGCGGGGCGCGACGGTCGAGGGGGTGCACGTGCACAGCGTCCGGCTGCGTGGGCTCGTCGCCCACCAGGAGGTCCTGTTCGGCACCGCGGGGGAGCAGCTGACCATCCGGCACGACTCCTTCGACCGGGTCTCGTTCATGCCGGGCGTCGTGGAGGCGGTCCGTCAGGTCGGCGACCACCCCGGCCTCACCGTCGGTCTCGAGCACTACCTCGGGCTAGGTGACTGAGCCATGCGACCACTGGAGCGGGTCGGTGTCCCCGGCGTCGGACCGGAGGACGTGCTGCTGACGCCGGACGGCGACCGGGTGCTGACCGGCACCAACGACGGGTCCATCTGGTCGGTGGCGACCGACGGATCCGTGATCGAGCGCATCGCCCAGACCGGCGGACGCCCACTGGGCCTCGAGTGGCTCCCCGATGGTCGCCTGCTCGTCTGTGACGCCCATGCCGGGCTTCTCGCGGTCGAGCCCCGGGGTGGCGCCATCGAGGCGCTCGTGACGAGCGTCGACGGTCAGGCGCTGGTCTTCACGAACAACGCGGCCGTCGCGGAGGACGGCACGATCTACTTCAGCGACAGCTCGCGGCACTACCCCGTCGAGAACTGGAAGTCGGACCTCATCATGCACACCATGAGTGGTCGGTTGCTGCGGCGCGGGCCCGACGGGCAGGTCGACACCGTGCTCGACGGCGTCGGCTTCGCCAACGGTGTTGCGCTGACGGCAGACGGTGCACAGGTGTGGGTCGCCGAGCTCGCCCTTCGGCGGGTGCGGCGCCTGACCATCGACGGGCGCGAGCTCGCCGCGATCACCGAGCTCCCCGGCTACCCGGACAACATCGCGCTCGGCTCTGACGGGCTGGTGTGGGTCGCCATCGCCTCGCCTCCGGATGCGACCCTGAGCTTCCTGCAGGGCCGGGGCGCACGCCTGCGACCGGCCGTGCTTCGCCTGCCTGAGGCGGTCAAGCC